>JBMSNP010000013.1:0-58017 GCA_049421765.1 Chitinophagaceae bacterium | reverse complement strand
TCTTTCAAAACCGAATCACCCATCTTTTCAACATCAACTACCCCATCATCCAGGCCGGAATGATCTGGGCCAGTGGCTGGCGGCTTGCCAGTGCGGTTTCTAATGCGGGCGGACTGGGAATTATTGGCAGCGGCTCGATGTACCCGGAAGTTTTACGGGAACATATCAGGAACTGCAGGGCGGCGACTACCCGGCCTTTCGGGGTTAATGTTCCCTTGCTGTACCCGGATATCGACAAACATATCCGGATCCTTATCGAGGAGGGGGTAAAGATCGTTTTCACTTCGGCAGGGAATCCCAAGACCTGGACGGGTATTTTAAAAGAGCAGGGAATCACTGTGGTACATGTGGTCAGCTCTTCCAAATTTGCCAAAAAGGCGGCCGAGGCTGGTTGCGATGCGGTCGTGGCCGAAGGATTTGAAGCCGGTGGTCATAACGGACGGGAGGAAACCACCACCCTGGTACTGATACCAGCTGTTGTTTCGGCTGTTGACATCCCGGTTATCGCGGCAGGAGGTATTGTAAACGGTCGGCAAATGCTTGCCACGATGGTGCTGGGAGCTGAAGGAGTTCAAATGGGGAGCCGGTTCGTGGCCAGCGAGGAAGCCTCTTCACATATCAATTTCAAAAAGGCGGTCCTGGGGCTGGAAGAGGGAGGGACTATGTTGGCGTTGAAGCAGTTAACGCCAGTCCGGCTTATCAGAAACAAATTTTACGAGACGGTTCGCGAGGCCGAGCAACGGGGTGCTTCAGCAGAAGAGCTCAAAGAGATCCTGGGCAGGGCCCGGGCCAAAAAAGGGATGTTTGAAGGGGATCTGGAAGAAGGGGAACTGGAAATCGGTCAGGCGGGTGCCCTACTCGATGATATTTTACCGGCCGGAGAGATCGTGACGAACGTATGGAATGAATTTATGAGCGGTTTGGCCGAACCTGTGAAAAAACTTTAATTTTAATTATCCCACCAAAACAAAATAAGGGCATACGTGTGTAAGGTTATATCAAACCATTAAAACACAACCATGAAACAAAAACTTTTCCTGCTTGGTTTCTCGCTGCTGGGAGTGATGGCTGCCCGTGCCGCTGATAAGGCGGATGACCCTGGTATCGGAAAGAAAAATGATGTAAACGGGGTGGTGGTACATTCGGAAACCAAAAAGCCGCTGAAAGACGTCAACATTACTGCGTATAACGTTACCAGGAAAGAAAAAGTGGTTCTGATATCGGATTTTGATGGATTTTATGCGTTTGATGACCTGAAGCCCGGTACCTATAAACTGGTTTTTGAAAAAGCAGGTTTCAGGAAGATCACGAGAGAGAAAGTAATTGTCAGGACCGATGAGGCTTTCATGCTGAATATTGAAATGATCGAGAGCAGTGATTTTCAAATCCTGCCATCTCCGGGAAGCTTTAGCGGGATGTAAGAGGGGAAAATCATTCCAAAACAGAAAAAGCTCCCCGCCAGGTACCTGGCGGGGAGCTTTTTTATAAGTTGGTTTTGATCCGGGAGATTCTTTAATCAAGGTCCATATCAAAATCGTTATCGGATTTTTCAATGTTGAACTTGGGATGTTTTTCCAGGAAGCTCCGGTATTTGTTGTAAACTGATTCGGCGGCTTTTTGCCCGTTGATATACAGGACGCCGTCTTTATGTTTCAGTGAATACCCGGTCTTTTTGTTGATCAACCCATCGCGTTCCAGGTCGTCCACAAAATTCTTATATGCACGGATATCTGCTTTGGCCTTCTCGATTTCAGCTTTTGCTTTGGCCATTTCTTTTTCCATCTTCGGGCCGATGTTTTTCATCTCCTCCCGGGCTTTTTGCAGTTCAGCTTCCATTTTTTTCATGTCCACTTCTTTCATCTGCTTCATGTCAGCCTTCATTTTTTCCCAATCCACCTTATTCATTTCCGCTTTGATCTCGGCCTGGATCTTTTCCATGTCCACCGCTTTCATGGCATCGTTAATTTCTGCCTGTATCTTTTTCAGATCCACCTGGGCGAGTGATTCTTCCACCTGTTTCCGGATCTTGTCAAAATCCACTTCCTCCATGGCTTTCTGGATGTCCAGCCTGATTTTATCCAGGTCAAGATTTTTCATGGCATCGGCGATCTCGGTCCGGATCTTGTCCAGGTTTACATCAATCTCGGCCTGGTCCAGTTCTTCTAGCACTTCGTCCAGGTCCCGGGCTTTCCTGTCGCTGTCCCGGTACTTCTTTTTGGGTGTGGTATCATTTTGCGTCTGCTCGTAACGTCCGTCTTTCTTTTGTTGTCCCCAGGAAACGAGACCGATTGTGAGTACAATGGCCAGCAGGGCCAGGATCAGGGGAGCATGTTTTTGCATGGCTGGTTTCATCTTTCAGGTTTTTAAGTGAACCCGGTTTCCCGGGCGATATGTTTTCCACGAAATACTTCGTATCAAATATACGATTGATTTCGTACTGCAAAGAATTTTCATCCCTTTAAGGAAAATTTTAACAATGGAAAACAGGAGTCCCGCATCCGGTGAAGGGAGGGATTTGGGGGTTTGTGAGGTTCAGATTGAGATTGAGGTTAAGGTTAAGGTTTAGAACTTTGGACTTACTTAAAGTTCTTCCTGCGTAATAAATATTGAACATTTCATTAGTTCCGCCTAAACGCCCATCGAAGCATTTCTTTCCAGCTTGCCTTTTTCCCGTACATCAGGATACCGGTGCGGTAGATCTTGGCCGCGAACCAGGTGGTAAACATAAAACCGGCGATCAGCATGCCCATACTCAGTCCCAGTTGCCACCAGGGCACTGTACCGGGAACACCGTAAGGAACCCGGGCCATCATCACGATGGGGGAACTGAACGGGATGATACTGGCCCAGAACGCCATGGGGCTGGTGGGATCGTTCACGGCAGAGGTCATCAACACAATGGAGATGATCACCAGCATGGTTACAGGAAAACTGAGTGATTGGGCTTCACGTACATCCTCGTTGATCGCACTCCCGATCGCCCCGTAGATTGAGGAATAGAAGAAGAATCCGCCCAGGAAATAAAAGGCAAAGCAGATCAGGGTAAGCGGTAGGTTTACGCTTGTGAAGATCTGCTGGATGCCACCCACGATCTCGTTGGCGGCCCCGCCGCTGCCACTGGTCAGACCGGCGGTTACATTATAGATGATCAATACAAATAAGATCCAGAGAACGAACTGTGTCAACGCCACCATGGCAATCCCGATGATCTTGCCCAGCATCATCTGGAAGGGTTTGACGGAGGATACGATGATCTCGGCGATGCGGTTGGTCTTTTCCTCCATCACGCCCATCATAACCTGTGAGCCATAGATGAGGATAATGAAATAGATCAGGAAACCACAGGCAAACCCGATGGCACTTGACAGTCTGGCATCCGCTTTTTCGTCTGTTTCATTGACCGGGTTCAGGTTGAGCCGGTTTTGCACAAGCACCCGGCGTTTTGCTTCGTCAATTCCCAGTCTTTCATTTTTAATCTCATCCCACAGCCGGTTTAGTTTGGCTTCCACCTGGCCGGTGGATCCGATGCCATAGGATTTCCGGGTTTTCATTTGTAAAAGGCTTGAAACGGGTTGCTCCCAGTTCAGGGCCGGGATTTCAACGTATCCGTCGAACCCTGCGGAGTCGTAGTTGAAATAACCTGAATCTTCGGGTTGAACCAGTACAAGCGTGGAGCTTTTGTCTGCGGCATTCTGATAATCCAGGGCTTCACGCGTAAATAGTCCCGAGGGATCAGACACTGCTATCCGGAGATTCTGCCTCGATTTTTCGGCGAGGTAACCGGTTCCGAAGATCAGCAGCAGGTAGAGGATCGGGAAGAGCAGGGTGCCGATGATAAAGGTTTTTTTACGGACCCGGGTCAGGTATTCTCTTTTTATGATGAGCAGGATCTTTTTCATGATCGGTTGGGTTTCGTTTTTCAGACGGTTTCGAACTGACGGGCTTTGGAGGTTCCTTCCACCAGTTTGATAAAAATATCATTCAGGGAAGGCAGGATCTCATTAAATGCATGCACATACATGCCATGGTTCAGCAGGAAGTGCAAAACATCGTTTGGGGTACTCCCTTCGCGGATCCTCAGAACCTGGTCCTGTCCGGCCGCGCCAACGATCTCAAAAGGCGCAGAGTTGTTTTCAATGGAGATGGGTCTTTCGGTGCCGACCCGGTACAGGTTCTCCTTGTAATCCTGTTTCACCTGTGCGACCGTGCCATCGAGGATTTTCTTTCCTTTATTGACCAGTACAATGTGATTGCAGATCTCTTCCACCTGTTCCATCCGGTGCGTGCTGAAGATGATCGTGGATCCCGATTTGGCAAGATTGAATATTTCATCCTTTATCAGGTTGCTGTTCACCGGGTCAAGCCCGCTGAATGGCTCATCAAGGATGATCAGTTTGGGTTTATGAAGGATCGTGGTGACGAACTGTAGTTTCTGGCTCATCCCCTTTGAAAGGTCCTCCACTTTCTTGTTCCACCAGGATTCCATTTCAAATTTTACAAACCACTCTTTGATCCCGGCCATTGCTTCCGAACGGCTTAACCCCTTCAATTGGGCGAGGTAAAGGGTCTGTTCGCCGATCTTCATCTTTTTATACAATCCCCTTTCTTCAGGCATATATCCGATCCTGGATACGTCGTTGACAGGATCAAATTTTTTGCCGTCAAAAATGATTTCACCTTCATCCGGGTAAAAAATACCGGTGATCATCCTGATCAGGGTGGTTTTCCCGGCTCCGTTGGGGCCGAGTAACCCGAAGATTTGCCCGCTTTCCACATTCAGGCTGATTCCATCAACTGCTTTTTGGGAGGAGAAGTATTTTTTGAGGTCTTTCAGTTCGAGGAGGGCCATGGTTTTGATTTATGTGGCAAAATTAATCCTCCTGTATAAATGGGCGGAGTTATTCGGTGAATGGACTGTATAGTCCCGTGAGCGGTTGACCGGATTGATCTAAACAAGTGATCACCTGGTAATACTTGGTTTATTTTACCTGGTGAGCCGGCTCCGCCAAGGAGGCTAAATCATTCATTGTTTAAGACATACAGCGATCTGTTCCGCCACTCGTTCCCCGTCCATGGCCGCACTGACGATTCCTCCTGCATAACCGGCTCCCTCGCCACAGGGGTAAAGGTTGCTGATCTGCGGATGTTCCAGGGTTTTGGGATCCCTTGGAATCCGCACCGGTGAGGAGGTTCTGGATTCCGTGGCTACCAGCACTGCTTCCTGAGTGAGATAATTTTTCATTTTTTTTCCGAATTCACGGAATCCTTCCCGGAGGCTTTTTTGTATAAAATCGGGGAGCACTTCATTCAGGGAGATGCTGTGAATACCAGGCAGGTAGGAGCAGTCGGGAAGCGTTGAAGATACCCGGTTGCTGAGAAAATCGGTTAGTCGTTGCGCCGGGGCAACCAGTTTACCGCCTCCTGCGGTAAAAGCTTTATGTTCCACGGCCTGCTGAAAGTGCATGGCTGCCAGGGGGCCGTACCGGCTGAATGGCTGCCAGTCTTTTTCTTCTACCGACACAACGATCCCGCTGTTGGCATATGGATTATTTCGTTTGGATGGACTCCAGCCGTTTACCACCACTTCTCCCCCTGCGGTTGCAGCAGGGGCAATAATTCCCCCGGGACACATGCAAAATGAAAACACCCCTTTACCGTCTACCTGCTGTACCCAGCTGTAAGCAGCCGGCGGGAGGTATTTATCCCGGACCGCGCAATGATACTGCGCCTGGTCGATCATTGCCTGCGGGTGTTCCACCCGTACACCAAGTGCAAAGGGTTTGGCTTCAATCCGGATGCCATTCCGGTATAGCAGTTCAAAGACATCACGTGCGGAGTGACCCGTTGCAAGGATATAAGCCCCTGCGGTAAATCGATCCCCGTCGGCAGTTTGCACCGACCGGATCCGTTCGTCCCCGATCGTAAAGCCACTCAGTTTTTTTTCAAAATGGAATTCTCCCCCGCAATCAAGGATCGTTTTCCGCATGGCTGAAATGATCCCGGGGAGTTTGTTGGTTCCTATGTGCGGATGCGATTCAAAAAGGATATTTTCATCTGCTCCGAAATGAACGAACAGGTTCAGGATCCGGTTGATGTCTCCACGCTTGCTGCTCCGGGTGTATAGTTTGCCGTCGCTGTAAGTGCCCGCGCCCCCTTCCCCGAAGCAGTAATTGCTGTCCGGGTTTACCAGGCCTTCCTTGTTGAGCCGGGCCAGGTCCCTCCGCCGGGCCCTTACATCTTTACCCCGTTCAAGCAGAACCGGCTTGATTCCGGATTCAATCAGTTTCAGGGCCGCGAAAAGACCGGCCGGACCTGCCCCGATTATTACGACGGTACGGTTCGCCTGTCCCACATCGAGGAAATTGAATGGCATGATTTCACGGGGAAGAGCCGGTTCACCGATAAAAGCCCTGACTGTCATATTCACCCAAACCTGGCGGCCGCGTGCGTCAATCGATTGTTTCAGCACCTGGTACCCGGTGATCTGTTGGGGAGAAACCGCTGCTGTGGCTGCGATTTGGTTTTTAACGTGGGTTTCCACGGCTGCATCTGCAGGCGGCAGTTTAAGCTGGAGTGTTTTTTGCATGGTCAGGTATTTATCCTGAAATCTGGTTCCCCTTTGAGGGAATACCCGGGTCAAATATCAAATATTTCTTCAAAACTTTTGAATCGATATCAATTTTGGGTTACCTTCAAAGGACCACCTGAGATGCGCAAAAATCCGTTCGCCATACCACTGTTTGTCCTTTTATTGATTGGAGGGTTCTCCTGTACAACAGCTTTCCGGCATACGGCAGTTTCCTACAAATCCTACCGGCTCACCGATTCACTGGCCAAAGACAGTTCCGCGCTTCGGCTGCTTCAGCCATACCGGGATGAAGTGAACCGCACCATGAATGAAGTAGTGGGAACCGCCGGGATCAGTTTGGAGAAAGCTCAACCCGAATCCACGCTTGGAAATTTTATGGTCGATGCGTTTTTCGTCATGGCCTCGGAGAAATACGATACCCATGTGGATGTGGCTTTTTTGAATTTTGGCGGGATACGTTTAACACAGTTACCTGCAGGCCCTGTTACCAACGGTAAGATTTTTGAACTTATGCCATTTGACAATCTCCTGATCCTGCAAAAACTGAAGGGTAGGGTGTTGCAGGAGTTTCTGGACCTGATCGCTGCCAAAGGTGGTTGGCCGGTTGCAGGTATACAGATGGAGATCCGCGATAAAAAAGCCGTCAATGTGCTGATTGCTGGGAAACCTCTTGATCCTGATGCAGTTTATACAACCGTGAATTCCGATTTCCTGGCCAATGGGGGAGATAATGCGGATATGCTTCGTCCAGTACCCCAAATTTCAAACGGCTATCTCATGCGGGATGCGATTTTCGATTATATCAAAAAAAGAAAGGCCGGAGGGATGGATATCCGGGCAGTTATTGAAAACAGGGTACGTTATGCTCAGTAGGAAAAAATTTATCCGACAGGCGGGTCTTACCGCGGGGGCCTGGCTTGCCGGACCTTCACTTCTGGAGGCCGCGGACTTGATGAGTCCGCTGAAGCTGACCATTTTACATACCAACGATACGCATAGCCGGCTGGAACCGTTTCCCATGGACGGGGGACGTAACCAGGGGCTGGGCGGAATTGCGGGAAGATCCTCGCTGATCAGCCGGATCCGTGCCGAAGAGGATCAGGTGCTGCTTCTGGATGCCGGAGATATCTTCCAGGGTACGCCGTATTTCAATATTTATAAGGGAGAGCCTGAAATCAAGGCCATGACCTCAATGGGTTACGATGCCTGCACTATCGGGAATCACGATTTTGATGCAGGCATGGAAAACCTGGCCACCCAGCTGACCCGGCATGCGAAGTTTCCGATGTTTGTCTGTAATTATGATTTTACAGGTACCCCGATGGAACAGAAAACCAGGCCATATGGAGTAATCCGGAAAGGAAAACTGAAAATCGGGATCCTGGGAGTGGGCATTGAGGGCAGGGGACTGATACCTGACGGTTTATTCGGGTCCACCAAGTACCTGGACCCGGTCCGGTCTGCAAATGAGGCCGCTGATCAACTGAAAAATAAGGATCAATGTGATTTTATCATCTGCTTATCACACCTGGGTAACCAGTACAGGGACAATAAAGTGAGTGATGAAGTGCTGGCGAAGGAAACAGAGAATATCGACCTCATAATCGGAGGTCATACACACACTTTCCTGGACAAACCCCTGGTGTACCGGAACAAAAAGGGGGAGGATGTGCTGGTGAACCAGGTAGGCTGGGCCGGTATAATTTTGGGCAGACTTGATTTTGAATTTTCCAAATTTTCCGGGAAAAAATTGGCCAAAAACCACAATATTTTTGTTTCACAAAAAACGGGCGAGTAAAAATTTTTTTTTAAAGAAGAATTGTTGATATTCGCCTCCCTGTCCAACTTTTTTTTATTGGTAGCTGTGTGGAGTTTTTTTTTGGACGATTCGGCAAGAACGACTATAGTTAACCCGATATAAACTGCTTACTAATCTGATGGAGAAGAATGCTGAAAAAATCTGGACCAATTGTTTAAAGATCATCAAGGACATCGTTGAATGGCAGCATTTCAAAACCTGGTTCGAGCCCATCAAACCTGTTTCACTCAAGAATAACGTTCTCGTCATCCAGGTGCCCAGCCAATTCTTTTTTGAGTATCTCGAAGAACATTACGTAAATTTATTAGCGAAGACACTGAAGCGTGAACTTGGTAAAGACGCTCGTCTCGAATACCGCATCATGGTCGACAGCGGAAACAGCCGGAACAAACCGGTAACCATGGATGTCAGCGGACAGGGATTTAAAACGTTTTCAAATAACGAAATGGATTTTCCCCTTGTCATAAACAACCCCGTCAAAAATCCGTTTGTAATACCGGGTCTGAAAAAGATGCAGATCGACCCGCAGCTGAATCATATTTATACCTTTGAGGCCTTTGTGGAAGGGGATTGTAACCGGGTTGCCCGCCGCGCTGGTAAAACCGTGGCCGAAAAGCCCGGTGCCAATTCATTCAACCCGCTGGTGATCTACGGGGGAGTGGGCCTGGGGAAGACCCACCTGGCCCAGGCGATCGGAAATGAAGTGAAAAGACTTCACCCGAACAAAGTAGTGCTGTATGTGAGCTCTGAAAAGTTCATAAACCAGTTTATGGACCACAGCCGCAACAATGCCATCAACGACTTCATCCATTTTTACCAGCTGATCGATGTGCTGATTCTTGATGATGTGCAATTTTTTGCCAAGGCGGAAAAATCCCAGGATGCGTTTTTTGCCATTTTCAACCATCTTCACCAGTCTCACAAACAACTGGTGCTCACTTCCGATAAGTCTCCCAAGGACCTGGAGGGCGTGCAGGAAAGACTGCTCAGCCGTTTCCGCTGGGGGTTGAGCGCAGACCTGCAGATACCCGAATACGATACGCGGATTGAGATCCTGGAAAAGAAAATGAAGAACGACGGTCTTGAAATGTCGAAGGAGGTCGTAAAGTATATCGCGTACAACATCAGCAATAATGTGCGGGAACTGGAAGGCGCCCTGATCTCATTGTTGGCACAATCTTCGCTGAACAGGAGGGAGATCGACCTAGACCTGGCTAAAAAAGTGTTACGCAACTTCGTCAAATCATCCAGCAAAGAAATCACGATCGAGACCATTCAGAAAATGGTTTGCGAATATTTCGACGTGCCCTACGACAAGCTCCTGCAAAAGACCAGAAAGCGAGAGATCGTACAGGCCCGTCAGATCACGATGTACCTGGCTAAAGCCTTTACAAAGAATTCGCTGAAAACGATCGGCGAGCATTTTGGGGGGCGTGATCATACCACTGTCATCCACTCCTGCCAAACCGTCAAGGACCTGATGGATACGGACGGGGTATTCCGGGAGAACGTCCTGGAGCTCCAGCAGAAAGTTCAGCTGGCCGCCATGTAAAAAAGATTATTTCCGATCCATATAGATCCCAAATTCCGGGTTTTTAATCAGGAATTTGGGATTTGTCTTTTTGGGTTTTCTTGGCTTTAATCTTTATTTTTGCCTCCCTTGTACGGAGAGGTGCCTGAGTGGCCGAAAGGGCCGGTTTGCTAAACCGTTGTACGGGCTTAAACCTGTACCGAGGGTTCGAATCCCTCCCTCTCCGCTGAATTGAGCTGAAGCTTTAAACCGCTTCAGCTTTTTATTAATACCCTGGACCCGGTATGGACTGACAACCCAAACCAGTCTAAATTCGACCTAAATTTCAAAACGGAAGTACCATGAAAAAATTATTATTCCTAGGCCTGTTACTGGCCTTTTTTTCGCAGATTGGCCGGGCCCAGCAATTGCCGAGGGCCAAGTGTACAACCTTGTTGGGTGAAGCCATGTTCGGGGAGCGGACCGATACCATCAAATCCCGGGGAATGGCGGATAATTACCACACCTGGGAACCGGGATCCGTACTTCTGATAAAATTTATGCCCGGGGGAAGCAAGAATATCCGTGATATCGTGATCGCAAACGCACGCGAATGGGAGAAATATGCCAACATCACTTTCAAATTTGTTCCGGACAATACCGGGTTCACACATATCCGGATAAAGCTGGGTGCAGGAATGGGCCATAATTCCGCTGTGGGTACTGAAGCCAACTTCCGGGCCCAGCAGGAGCAAACCATGAATTTTGACACCCTGGCTTTTGCCGACGGGGAATATTACCTGGCCCGTGTAAAAAAGAAGGGAATCCCGCCACCTTACACGTTTGATCACCTGCGGGCAGAAATGCGCGAGGATCCCAATCACTGGAATCTGCCCGAAACGCGGCGCGTTGTTGTGCATGAATTCGGACATGCACTGGGCCTGCTTCATGAGCAGAGCTATCCGGACGCCGTGAACTGGAAAAGGACAGATTCGATTTACCAGTATTACTGGGAAACCCAGGGATGGAACAAACAGCAGGTGGATTTCAATGTGTTTGAAGTGGGCAGCCAGTTCTATACAAACGGAACCCGGTACGATCCGAAATCAATCATGCACTATTCCATCAATCCCTGGGAAACCACCGACGGTTACACGGTCAAAAACAATTATGAATTATCAGCAGGTGATAAAACCCTGATCGCGGCGCTTTATCCCAAGGCCAATACACCCTCCGCCAAAGTGGTTCCCAAAGTGAATATCACCAACTTCACCAAACTGGATGTGACCTATGATCCAAACAGGGGCGGGCTGGTGATCCGTCCGGTGTTTGACCTGAAGACCAACCAAAAGCTGGGGGAAGTTTATTTTGTAGCCCGGCTGGCGGATGAAAGGGGCTTTTATTACAAATCCAGCAACAAATATTTCAACTGGGGAGGCGCCCTGGCTGTTTACATGAAGATGAACCTCCTGCCAAATTCAAAAGTCAGTTATAACAAAACACCACAGAGCAGGATGGAACTTTTCTTCCCCTTCAAAATGTTTCCTGAATTATACGGCCAGAAAGTCCGAGTGGCTTTTGCGGTTTATCTCGATGATGTGGCCAACAACCAGATGGATAAGCTGATGTACTTCAACGCAACAAACCCGTTGAGTATTCCTTCCGGATCTTTCTGAAAAACTTATATTTACCGCATGCCGGGCCCATTAAAAGGCCCGGTTTTTTTGTATCACCCCATGAGAATTACTTAAAGCATCAGATTATTCCGGGCCAGGTTCAAACAGCCGGGGGAGTGCTCGCCGCCAGGCATTTATTTAAGAAGAACTGTGAAGTCAAATTGATAAAGGAACAAATTACTTATTCCATTCCCAAAGTCCCCATTTCACGGCATCCGGAATTTTTTCGCCGGATTGTTTGAGCGTGAGCAGCATATTTCCCCGATGGTGGGATTCGTGTGAAACCAGGTAAGCCAGGAACTGGAAGACACCCTTCCGAAAGCCTTTTATCCTGCCTTCATGATCCCAACCCCGATCAAGTAGTTCTTCGATTCCTTTTCCAGATGCCTGCAGGGCTACGGACAGGGATTCTTTCTTCAGGGGAGCATCTTTGTCCAGGGGTTTGCATTTCTTATGGATGTCCGGTGCGCAAATCTCCAGCCATTGCAACCGTACATTATGAATATGGATCCACTGTTGTAAAATCGTCCGTCCGCCCCGGGTGCTCAGGGTCTTTTCAAATCCCGCAGGGGAGATATTTTCAATCAGTAGCCTGTTTTTGTCGCAATGGGTATTCCAGGCAACCAGGAATTCGGTCTTCATAAATGCAGTATAGGGAATAAAAAAACCCCCCTTTGCAGGGGGGTGTATTACGTTCAAATCAGGTATTAATTTCCTTTGGAATTGGTTATACGTCCGGGTGTGAAAGACGGCTTTTCAGAACCCTTCGAATTTTTGGCAGCCGGTGCCGGTGCATTGCTTTCTTTCTTTGTATCCTTCTTATAAGCTTCATACGCTTCGAGGGAAAGCACTTCACCGGTGATATGGACTATTTTCTGGGCATCGATCCCCGCGAGTTTGATATATACATCTTTTGTAAAGGGAGCCACGGCAGCTGCATTATAAACCACTTTGATCTTACCTACCGCTCCAGGCATGATCGGTTCGGTCGGCTTTTCGGGGGTGGTGCAACCGCATGACGCGCTGGTGTTCTCAACCACCACCGGTTTGTCGGAAATGTTTTTCAGTTCGAAAACATAAGTAACAGGCTCGCCCTGTTTGATTTTCCCGAAATCGTGGGAATCTGTGTTCACCTTTATGACATCCTCGGGTTTGGCCTGGGCCATTGCGCCCAGTGTGAACATAAAAGCAGCAGCGAGTAAAAGCGTTTTCTTCATGGTTACAAGTTTAAAAGGTTTGTTTTTTTAAAAAGTTCACAGACGCATTGGCGGGAGCGGGTCCTTCCGGACCTTTCCAAACCGCTCCTTTGATAAATAAAATCTTGCTCTGGTTTGAGTTATAAGTAATGGTGATGTTCTTTTCAAAAGGACCTTCCGTGGCCGCATTATAACCAACCCTGATCTGCGCGGTTGCGCCCGGGGCGATGGGCTCCCGGCTCCATTCGGGGGTGGTGCATCCGCAGCTGGCATGCACATCATCCAGTTTCAGGGGCGTAACACCGGTATTGGTAATCTCGAAACTGTAATAAACCGGCTTCCCTTTCGGAATGCTCCCGAAATCATGGGTGGTAATATTCAGCTTCAATGGATCAGCCGGGGCTCCTGTTTCCTGCGCGAAGGAAATAAGGGCGGCAGCCAGAAAAACCAGTAAAAAGGCAGTTTTACGCATCATACCTGTTAAAGGCATCAAATTTAGGACAAAGATGGCAGATTTGCCAGCGGGGTTGCAAAGGTCCTGTCTATTTTTTAACATAAGCTCCCGTGCCTGTCATTATTCGTATTTTTGTGGTATGCAGGGAACGGAGCAAACCATGACAAACGATGCCGCCAAGCTTTCTTTTGAAAAGTTCCGGGACGAAGTGCTCAGGGACTACCGTATTGCCTGTATCAGCAGGGAAACCAGCCTTTTAGGCAGGAAAGAGGTATTGAGCGGAAAGGCAAAATTCGGAATTTTCGGAGACGGAAAGGAAGTGGCACAGGTAGCCATGGCCAAGTTCTTTCAACCGGGTGATTTCAGGAGCGGTTATTACCGCGACCAGAGTTTTATGCTGGCCGCCGGGCTGGCTACGGTAAGCCAGCTTTTTGCCCAATTATACGCTGATCCTGATCTCAGCCGGGAACCCTTTAGTGCCGGTCGCCAGATGAATTCCCATTTTGCCACCCGGATGGTGGATGAATCAGGGGAATGGCTGGATCTTTCCACTCTCAAGAATATTTCAAGTGATATAGCCCCCACAGCGGGGCAAATGCCCAGGGCCCTTGGTTTGGCCTATGCTTCAAGGGCATTCCGGAATATCTCCCAGCTCGGGGATTTCAAAAACCTTTCAAACAACGGGGATGAGGTTTGTTTTGCCACCATCGGGGATGCGTCTACGAGCGAAGGTCATTTCTGGGAAACAATCAATGCCGCCGGTGTATTGCAGGTTCCGTTGGTGGTATTTGTATGGGACGACGGGTATGGGATCTCGGTCCCCAAAAAATACCAGACCACCAAATCTTCAGTTTCGGAAGCGCTCTCGGGGATGGAAAAAAAGGATGGGTCTACCGGTATCCTGATCTACAAAGTAAAAGGCTGGGATTATGCAGGTATGTGTGAGGCTTTCGAGGAAGGGATCAGCATGGCCCGGGCGAACCATACACCGGTTTTGTTTCATGTGGAGGAACTAACACAACCACAGGGTCATTCGACCTCCGGGAGTCATGAACGATACAAATCACCCGAGCGGCTGGAATGGGAAAAAGAATGGGATGGCATCCGGAAAATGAAAGAATGGATCATTGAAAATGCCCTGGCTACGGAATCGGAACTGGATGCGATCGCGGATGAAGCCCGCAAGTACACACGCGACAGCAAAACGGAAGCCTGGGAAAACTTTATCAAACCGCTGAAGAGCCAGGTAGCCCGGGCCAATGAATTGTTACTGAGTATGGCCAGGTCCCTGCCTGAGAAGCAAGATTCCCTCGAAAAACTTGCAAACGAACTGACAGGATTGCGTGAGCCTTTGCGCCGGGATATTCTGAAGACCCTTCATTCAGCATTGATGATCGCCGGAGATGCAGATGCTGCATTCTGGACCCGGGACTATTACCGGGAGTTGCATGAGGAGAACCGAAAGGTTTATAACAGTAAACTTTACAATGACGGCCCGCGGAGCGCCTTGAAGGTTCCGGAAGTAAGACCGGAATATGCACCCGATGCACCATTTGTGAACGGGTTTGAAATCCTGAACCGTTTTTTTGACGGGCTGTTTGCCAGCAATCCCAGGGTCCTTGCTTTTGGAGAGGACCTCGGTCATATCGGAGATGTAAACCAGGGATTCAGCGGGCTCCAGCTCAAACATGGTGAGCAGCGGATTTTTGATACCGGGATCCGGGAACTGACGATCATGGGCCAGGGAATCGGGCTGGCCATCCGCGGTTTGCGTCCGATTGCGGAGATCCAGTACCTCGACTATCTTTTATACGGACTTCAGCCGCTCAGCGATGATGCCGCCACCCTGCATTACCGATCGGCCGGCCAGCAAAGCTGTCCCCTGATCGTGCGGACCCGGGGACATCGGCTCGAAGGTATCTGGCACAGCGGATCCCCGATGGGTATGGTGATTAACGCCTTGCGCGGATTTTATGTGTGTGTGCCGCGCAACATGGCACAGGCTGTGGGGATGTACAATACATTATTGCGAGGCAATGATCCCGGGCTGGTTATTGAATGTCTCAACGGCTACCGCCTCAAAGAAATGCTCCCTTCAAACCTGGGCGACTTTACGGTTCGGCTGGGCATTCCCGAAATAATTCGTGCCGGCAGTGATGTAACAGTGGTTTCCTACGGCTCCACGCTTCGCATCATTGCGGAAGCGGCTGAACAACTGGCCGCCCAGGGGATTGAATGCGAAGTGGTGGATGTTCAGACGCTGCTGCCTTTTGATACGGAGCATGTAATCCTCCAATCGTTGAAGAAAACCAACCGGATCGTATTTGTGGATGAGGATGTTCCCGGGGGGGCTGCGGCTTTCATGTTCAACAAGGTCATGGAAGAACAGGGTGGTTACCGGTATCTCGATGTGGCGCCCCGCACGATCACCGGGCAGGCCCACCGCCCGGCATATGGAAGCGACGGGGATTATTTCAGCAAACCCAACGCCGAGGATATCCAGGATGTTATCCGTACCATGATGGCGGAATGATCCGTCCCGTGAAAAACATCCAGTATTCAGGAACTTCCCGATTTATCAGTACCTTATACATGCTATCTCTTCATACGTAAAACCTGAACCATGGCAGTAGTAAAAGTTATTGAGCTGATCGCTACCTCGGAAAACGGATTTGACGATGCCGTCAGGCAGGCTGTAAAAGAAGCCTCCAAAACCATCCGTAATATCGACTCTGTATGGGTCAAGGATATGAAAGTGCATGTAAAGGACGGGAAGGTCAAATCTTATGCCGTGATATGCAAGGTATCGTTCCGGCTAGAAGATGAAAAAGGCGGCAAGAAAGAGAAAAAAAAGCAGAAAAAAGTAAAGGATAACCCTGCTGATTAATACCCCAACTCCGGGGCTGACAGTTGACCGGTCCCAACCTTTGCCGGGTAAGCCCCCGGGATTCACTTTTATGTCTTCAAATATGAAATACACGATTTACCAGGTCGATGCTTTTGCGGATTCTCTTTTTTCAGGTAACCCCGCAGCAGTGGTTCCGTTGAAAAAATGGATCGATGAAAACCTGATGCAAAAGATTGCCATGGAGAATAACCTGGCCGAAACTGCTTTCATTGTGCCGTGTAAGGGGAAAGGAGCCGATTATGAAATCCGTTGGTTTACCCCGGAGCTTGAGATTAACCTTTGCGGGCATGCTACCCTGGCTTCGGCCTGGGTTATTTTTGAAAAACTAAAGACCTGTAAAAAAAATGTGGTTTTTCAGTCACAAAGCGGATTGCTTCCGGTAACCCGGAAAAAGAAAAGACTCGATATGGACTTCCCATCCTGGCCACCAGAGCGGGTGAGCGATTATCCCGGGGAATTGCTGGCTGCGCTTGGAAACCCCGAAATTGCCGGGGTATACCTGAACCGGGAACTGATCGTGGAACTGATGAATGAGGAAGCTGTGGCAGCCTGCAGACCCGATTTTTCCCTGCTGAAGAAAACGGGGAAAATGGTTATCATCACAGCCCCGGGGAAAGAGGTGGATTTTGTATCCCGGTTTTTTGCCCCTTCTGCTGGGATCGACGAAGACCCGGTAACCGGCTCAGCGCATTCGCAGCTGATCCCTTTCTGGAGTGAAAAACTGGGGAAGAAAAAAATGACAGCCCGGCAGCTTTCCAAAAGGGGCGGTACGGTTTACTGCGAACAAAACGGCGACCGGGTGAAAATGGGCGGGACCTGTGTATTTTATATGAAGGGTGAGATTTATATTTCTTAACCATTTTAAATAATGCGCCATGTCAAAATCACCATTTACTTTGGGGCCTGACGAAAAATCGATCGATACCTGGACCATCCTTTACAGCCCTCCGGGTGGCGGAAAATACAACGGAAAATTGACGGTAACCAACAAACGCCTTTTATACGATGCCAAATATGATGTGTCGGCAAAAGGCATGCTGTCCGAAGCCATGTTTCTGAAATGGGGCAGTGAAGGCTACCTCGAGATCGACAAATCCATGATCACTGACGTGCAGACTGAAAAAGGGTTCCTGGCCAAGAAGGTAGTGGTTACCCTTAACGACGGATCAAAACATACATTCAATTACGGCGTTCTGAACGTGGACAAGGTGGCTGATGCCATCCGGAGCCGCTAAACCAGGCGGACACTATTTTTTATCGTGAAGCAAAGCGTAAAGTACTTTTTTTCCTTTGTTCTGGCCACCGTACTGGTCTGTATCGCCAATTTTATCATCCAGATACTGATCATTTTCGCCGACCTGGTCACCCGGCTGGAATCTTCTTCGGTAATGGTGATCGTTTTATGGATCGTAACAGGTGTTTTCGGAGCAGTGTTTTGCGTCGGGATCGGGGAACATTTCGTCGGTCTCCCGGCCGACAAATACCGGCAGGCGGGCAATACTGTCCTGGTTGTTTCCCTGCTGGCTATCGCATTTGCAGTTTTCTTTTTGAGCCGCGGTCTTTTTCGCAGGGATCCCAAGGAATTCTCCCTATTGCTCAGCAACGGGTATGTCTTCATTGCCTATTTTACCGGGGCATCGGGGATGGCGCTGATCATGCGAAACCTTGACTGATCAGGCTGACTTTTTCAGAGCAGGAACCTTTCGCGTACGTCCGGACCGGGCACCATACAGGCATCTTTTTTCCCAAACCATCGGTAGCGATTTCGGGCGATCATGATATACACCGGATCCCGGATGAATTTTGGAACCAGGATCAAGCCGTAAAGTATTTTCCAGCCCCCGTCCAGGTACCTGCAGATCCGGAGCGCCGCTGATGAGCGGGTCCAGATCCGGCCCTTATCAAGAACAATAACGGATTCGGCCTTTTTTAAGACACTTGTTTTGGTCGAAAGTACCTCCCGGGCTTTGTTTCCCTGAAGCGGGGAGAACCTCAATCTTTTTTTCCGGTCGTGTTTGATCGCAAAATTCACCCAGTAGTTACAGAAATTACAAATACCATCGAAGAATATCAGGGGATGATCTTGCATGATTTACAAAGGTATTCATCATTCTGCTCGGTAAGAAACGGGTTTCCTGGTTAAAGTATAGTAAATAAATATTATTAGCTTTAAAAGGAACTTCCGGTTACCCACCCTCCTGAGATCCAGACCCGGATCCGCAAATCCCGAGAAAATTACCCGCAAGGGGAAAACTGAATGCATGTACCATTAAACATCATCGCATGAAAAAGTCTATTGTCTTTCTTTGCTGTCTGCTGTTTGTACTCGTTCTTCAGGCCCAGGTTATCCGTGATCATCGACGGGATGGAAAGCCGGTGCCAACCAAACCTAATCCGGTGCCATCTACAGAGCCGGGGTCTGTTTCGCAGGTAACAATTTATGAAAATGCCGACTTCAATGGCAGAAGCCGCAGTTTCGGAGCCGGTGACTATGTTTTGAAAAGCCAGGCTGACATGAACGACCTGGCTTCTTCCTTCCGGGTCCCCGAAGGCTGGGTGGTCCTGCTCTTTGAACATGCAAATGAAAAGGGGGGCTATGGAAATTATATCGACCTGATGGAAGATTGCAGAGATCTTTCGGTTTATAATTTTAATGATAAGACCTCTTTCCTGCGGGTATTCAGATCCACAAGACCCGGTTATGTTTATGTCAGGAACCGGGTGCAGGACAACCGTTTTATTGCGGGACACTGGGAGCGCGAAAAGGCAAACGGGTCCAAACCCGACAACAACCCCCCGGCCATTGCCTCCTCGCTGTCGGATGATGGCTCCCCGAACGATTTCACATATGCGCCGGCTGCCACACAGGCTGAAATAGATGAATTATATGACATCATGAACCACCAGTCAGGGATCGCAGTCCTTGGTGGAGAAAGCACCCAGCCAATTTATTACCATCATAACCGTGACGGAGAGCAGGTATACAAATACAACAAGGTCATTGACCCGGCCCGGTTGCCGGGAAAATTCTTCGATTGGGCTGCTGAAAAACTGGGCCGGGCGGGATTCCTGGTTAAACCTTTTGCCGTGGTGACTGATGTGGCCACGGATATAAAAGACTGGATCTTCGGATCATCATCCACAAAGATGGAAATGGATTGCTGGTACCCGGTTTCCGAATACCGGACAACGGTATGCGGGACCATGAAGGAGAACGCTTTCTTATGTCCGCAGGACTATATGCACACTCAGGTGACCATTGACAAGGATGTCTGTTTCAGCCTTGTGCCGTCTGATCGCTTCAGATCCGTACTCAGCAATCGCTGGCTGGACGAAAGCACGGAAGATATTGAGGGGGAGGTAAGACCCGTTTTCCTTTCAAATTACAACAGCAGCAACGGGAAGACGACCGAATCGACCACACCCCGAAATCCTGTTCTAATGCAGATCCGGGAAGGTGAAGAGATTTGCATGTACGGTCCCTGGATGGGTGATATCCTCGATCTTAACCTGAAAATCCCCATTCCCCTTACCAATGAAAAAATTGAACTGGGAAATATAGATCTCCGGAAGCATAACGAAATACATCCGGTAAACCAGATCTGGCGAAAAAAGGGAAATGAAACGCAACTGACAGCGATTGTAGACGGGACGGGTTATTTTGAGAAAACAGGTAATGGAGAGAAAGCCGCATCAGGCCTGGGACAGCGGATGCGCTTTTACAAAGCGTTCATGATCCAGGCTGGCCAGCGGGTTATGAACCGTGTAACACATGAAATTCTGATTGACGGGATCGGCTTTGACTTTACGGATTACCCCGCTTCAGAAATCCGTGAGGAACAGCTAACCATCCGGTCCGGAGGAGTGATATTGCTTACCGTAAAAGATAATTCACTGGTCAGAAGCCAGAAAACCCATAAAGTATTTTTTGAAAATGTGAAAAAGAGACCTGATGGAAACCTCCAGGGCTATATTGTTATCGAAACAGAGCCCATTACCAAAAAAGGAGGATCGATCAATATTATCATACGGGAAAACAGCAGCGGTGGTTTGAGAAACCCCGATGGCCTCCCGGTTAGGACCATGCAGTAAGGCACATAGTTAGGCTCTTCCGGGCCAGGGCTTATGGTCTTTTATTGAAAGAAGGGGATGGTCAGGCAGGAATCAGCCCATGTTGTGGAAGACCTTCTGCACATCATCGTCCTGTTCCAGCTTTTCGATCAGCTTGCTGACATCTGCAGCCTGCTCGTCGGTCATGGGAACGGTGGTCGAAGGGATCCATTCCACTTCCGCGCTGATGGGGGTAATGCCTTTTTCTTCCAGTGCATTTTGCATATTCCCGAAATCGGTAAACCCGCACCGGATCACCAGGATATCTTCCCCGTTCTCTCCGGTGCTTTCGCCCAGTTCTTCCAGGCCAAAGTCGATCAGTTCCAGTTCCAGGTCATCGGTATTCAGTCCTTCGGGTTTTAATTTGAAAACCCCCATTTTTTTGAACTGGAACGATACGCTGCCGCTGTTACCGAGAGCGCCGCCGCCCTTGTTGAATATCGATTTGACATTGGCCACGGTACGCACATGGTTGTCGGTTGCAGTTTCCACCAGGATGGCCACGCCATGGGGGCCGTATCCCTCATAAAGGATCTCATCATAATTGGAGATCTCCTTACCCAGGGCCCTTTTGATAGCCGCTTCCACCCGGTCCTTTGGCATATTTACCGACTTGGCATTCTGATAACAACGCCGGAGAGCAGGGTTGGTTGCCGGGTCCGGGCCACCGGCTTTTACAGCGATCACAATCTCTTTGCCGATCCGGGTAAACTGCTTGGCCATCCGGTCCCAGCGGGCGAACATGGTGGATTTGCGTACTTCAAAAATTCTTCCCATGGTTGATGAGTCATTAAGTCGTAAAAATCAATCGGGTTTAGTGACCCGGGAGGGCAAAACTAAGGCAATAAGGCTAAAAGAAAAACCGCCCGGATTTCCGGGCGGTTTATTGAAAATCAAGGTTGATTATTGAGCGGGTTCATCTCTTCCAAGCTTTCGTCCATAAATAAAAAGGTGGATAAACGCAAAGCCCATAGAGAGATAGAAAAGGGTACGATCCGTGGCAAATCCGACAGACCGCTGGTGGAGATAACCGACAATGGCCAGGATCACGCATAGTGCGAGCCCGGTGATCCGGGCGATTTTCATACCCTTTCGACTGGATGTCCCATTTCCCAGTTTGCTGTGCCGGGCTCCGTACACCAGGTAAATATCCAGGCCGATCAGCATCCAGACCAGCAAGCGGATCCAGGTGTCCATCGGAAGAAAGACCATCATAAAAAGACAGGTGATAATTCCCAGGATCGGAACAAGCGGCACCAGCGGCGTTTTGAAGGCCCTGGGCAGTTCCGGCATTTTTACCCGCATCACCCAAACCCCTGCGCATACAAGGATAAAGGCAAACAGGGTTCCGATACTGGTCATTTCACCCACGACATCGGGTGGGAGAAAAGCCGCAAACGTACTCACAAACAACATGAACAGGAGGTTGCTCTTGGCCGGGGTTTGTGTTTTCGGATTCACCGATGAGAAGATCCGGGGAATCAGCCCGTCTTTGCTCATGCTGAAAAAAACGCGGCTTTGCCCCATCAGCATTACGAGGATCACTGAGGCATAGCCTGCAAGGATGGCCACAACGATCGCCCTGTTCAGCCAGGGATATGCCGGCTGTACGATTCCGGACGCGTCCGGATTTCCCATATGCTTGATCGCTTCTGCCACCGGGGCGATACCATTTTGTCCGGCGAAACTGGTATAAGGGGTAACCCCCGTCATCACGTGTGCAAAAAGAATATATAACAGGGTACAGATCGCGAGGGATCCCAGGATCCCGATCGGCATATCGCGTTTTGGGTTTTTCGCTTCCTGTGCAGCCGTACTTACGGCATCAAACCCGATATAGGCAAAAAAGACGATCGCAGCAGCCCTGATGATCCCGCTGAATCCAAAATCCCCGAATTTCCCGGTATTCTTTGGTATATAGGGGGTATAATTATCCGTATTGATAAACTGCCAGCCCAGGAAGATGAATACCAGTACGACTGATACCTTGAGGGCTACGATAATGGCATTAACCGTTGCACTTTCACGGGTGCCACGGATCAGCAGGAGGCTCATCAGCACGATGATGAAAACGGCCGGTACATTAATGATTCCCCCGCTCCATGGACCAGCCGTTAGTTCCTGTGGCAGGTAAATATTGAGACCTTCGAGGAAAACAACGAGGTACCTGCTCCAGCTGATCCCCACGGTTGCGGCGCCTACGGCGTACTCCAGTACAAGATCCCAACCGATAATCCAGGCGATGAATTCGCCCATCGTGGCATAACTGTAGGTATATGCACTCCCGGCCACCGGGATCATGGAGGCGAATTCGGCGTAGCAAAGGCCTGCAAACAAACAACCCAGCCCGGCCACAATAAAGGAAATGGTGATGGCAGGGCCCGCATGATTGGCTGCTGCCAGCCCGGTGATGGAAAATAACCCGGCCCCTATTATCGCCCCGATTCCCAACGCGATAAGGCCTTTGGCTCCAAGTGTTTTCTTCAGCGTGTGTTCTCCTGTTTCGGCTGCTTCTGTCATCAACGCAGCCATCGGCTTTCTCACAAATAAACTCATGGGCTTTACATATTGGTTTGTTTCTGTTTTATTTTTTGGCCCGGGCACTCCGGATCGCCTTCAGGTACCGGTTCATTTCCTCCCTCACCCGCGGGAAAAGGAAGAGCAGACCGATCATGTTCGGGAACACCATGGCCAGGATCATCGCATCTGAAAAATCTGTGACTGCTGACAGGGATACGGATGCTCCGATGACCACGAATGCCAGGAACAAGAGCTTGTAAGTAAGGTCGGCAATCTTTCCCCGGCCAAACAGGTATTTCCAGGCTTGCAATCCGTAGTAGCTCCAGCTGATCATGGTAGAAAAGGCGAATAATACGATCGCTATAGTGAGTACATATGAGAAATGGGGTATGACATCATTGTAAGCCATGCTGGTCAGATCCACTCCGCTGGCACTGGCTCCCGTTGCATTCATGACCACATTGCCTTTCCCGTCACCACCGTAAGGGAACATCTGCCCGTCTCCATTAAAGATGATGATCACGAGGGCAGTCATGGTACATATAACCACCGTATCGATAAAGGGTTCGAGCAGCGCCACGACACCTTCCGAGGCCGGGTACTTCGTCCTCACTGCCGAGTGCGCAATGGATGCGGAACCCGCTCCGGCTTCATTGGAAAAAGCGGCCCGTTTGAATCCCACGATCAGCACACCCATAAGTCCTCCAAGCCCGGCACGCGGAGAAAAAGCTTCATTAAAGATCATCGCAAAAGCGTCATCAATGATTGTTATATGGGCGAAAATGATAATCAGGGATGCAACGATATAAAGGACAGCCATAAAAGGAACGATCTTTTCAGTTACGGTCGCGATCTTTTTGATTCCGCCGATGATCACGATACCGGTAATCACGGCCAAGCCCAATCCGATCATAAATCCGGCAGCGCCGCTTTTCATACCCATCATGGAACTAAGTTGCTGGGCTGCCTGGTTGGCCTGGAAGGCATTGCCGCCTCCAAAGGAACCTCCTACACAAAGGATGGCGAAGAGGATGGCCAGAAATTTTCCCACGCCGGCAAGATTTTTTTCAGCAAATCCTTTTTTGAGATAGTACATTGGTCCACCATACACCACACCATTTTTGTCAATATCCCGGTATTTCACCCCGAGGGTGCATTCCACGAATTTGCTGCTCATACCCAGAAGACCGCACACAATCATCCAGAAAGTGGCACCGGGTCCGCCGATCGCGATCGCAACCGCAACCCCTGCGATATTACCCAACCCAACCGTTCCGGAAACCGCCGTGGCCAGGGCCTGGAAATGGTTCACTTCACCATGATGGGATTCCTTTTTGATGGTGTCTACGATATCTCCGTCAGCCACATTTACTCCACCGGGTTTAATATCCGGGGCGTCTTTCTCGATATCGTCGTATTTACCACGCACCACGTTGATGGCCAATCCAAACCGGCGGATATTGACAAAGGAAAAATATACCGTAAAGAAAAAAGCCCCGCAAACAAGGAGAATCACCACGATCGGTACGGATACTCCCCCGATGGTAACGGGATAAAAGACGATATTGCTCCACCAGTCTGTGATCGGCTGGAAGGATTCATTGATGCGCTGATCCAAACCCTTTGAAGGGGTATCCTGTGCAAAAGACAAAACAGGGGACAGCAAAAGCAGGGAGAAAAATGCCGACAGTTGTTTGATTTTGTTCCGCATGGAGTGCTGGTTTTAGGGGGAAAGATATTTTAAACCGGGAAAGTAATTAATTATTTAACAGGACCGGACAAAAATATACAGGGTCGGCTGTTTCCGCCATTCCGTTGGAAATTGACTCATTTTTGATATTAAACCTTTAGTTTTGAAACCTTACTGATCGTATCATGAATCAACGAAGAGCCGGACTTCTTGCATTAGCCCTATTCACCGTTGTGGCAGTTTTGCATTTTGTGGATCTGCAGGGGCTGGCCGATATTCCGGGCCTGGTGCTCCGGGTATCGCGGTGGGTATTTGTAGCCAGCCTTGTTGTGTATGCTTTTTTCAAGCGTTCTCTTACTACCTGGATCCTGGTGGCCATGGCTATCGGGGTGGAGATCGGAATCGATTTTCCTGCAGGTTCACAGGACCTGAAATTTCTCAGTACCATTTTCCTCCGCCTGGTTAAAACGATCGTGGCTCCGCTGTTGTTCGCCACGCTGGTTGTGGGTATCGCCAGCCATGCCAACCTGAAACAGGTTGGAAGGATGGGATGGAAATCACTTTTATATTTCGAAGTGGTTACCACCATTGCCCTTGTGATCGGTTTAACGGCCATCAATATCACCGGGGCGGGGAAGGGGATCCAGGTCCCCCCGGAACTGCTGAAAGAACTGCCCCGTTCTTCGGAAAAACAACTACAGGCCAAAGTGATCAGCATCCTGGACAGTGCCGGTGTGGAGGTTCCGCAGGGACTGATACAGAAATTACCCGATACTCCTGCCAAGGGCTGGCAGGACCATATCGTTGACATTTTCCCGGAGAACATCATCAAATCCATCTACGAAGGAAATGTCCTGCCGATTGTTTTTTTCAGTGTCATCTTCGGGATCGCGCTGGCCTTGCTGAACGATCGAAAGAAAAAACCCATGCTTGATTTCGCCGAGAGCCTGGCTGAAACCATGTTCCGTTTTACGAACATCATCATGTATTTCGCTCCTTTCGGTGTGGGTGCGGCCATCGCGGTAACGGTGGGGCACCTTGGAATTGATATCCTGAAGAACCTGGCCCTGTTGCTGGTTACGCTTTATGTGTCACTTTTTGCCTTCCTTTTGCTGGTACTGATGCCGGTGGCTCTATGGATTGCCAAGGTTCCCATGCGTAAATTTATACAGGCGATCCGCGAACCGGTCTCCATCGCTTTTGCAACCACCAGTTCCGATTCGGCCTTGCCAAAGGCGCTGGAAAACATGGAAAAATTCGGGGTGCCGAGAAAAATCGTTTCGTTCGTCATTCCCACCGGTTATACGTTCAACCTTGATGGCACGACACTCTATCTTTCGCTTGCTTCCGTATTTGTGGCGCAGGCTGCGGGCATTGACCTGAACTTCGGGGAACAGTTGCTGATCGGTCTTACCCTGATGCTGACCAGCAAGGGAGTGGCCGCAGTGCCCCGGGCTTCGCTCGTCATCCTGATTGCGACCGCTTCCACCTTTCACTTCCCGTTATGGCCCATTATGGCCATCTACGGGATCGATGAATTGATGGATATGGCACGTACTTCAGTCAATGTGATAGGGAACACCCTGGCCAGTTGCGTGATCGCCCGCTGGGAAGGTGAATTCGATGATAAAAAAGCACTGGCCTTCAGCGAGCATGATGCAGACGCCATCATAGACCGCGAAGATTCATAAAATAAAAAAAATGGATTGGATCTATTTGTTGAACGGGTTTCACTGGAGCCAGCTGCTGCAACCGCAATGGTATGTGGAGAACGGCGGGCTTTGGCTGCTGCTCTTTGTCATATTCGCGGAAACGGGTTTATTCGTGGGTTTCTTTCTTCCGGGGGATTCGCTTCTTTTTGTAACCGGCATATTTGCACATGAAATCACGACTAAATCCGGGGACGTGAAACCCGGGCTGGGTTACCAGTTGCTTCAGCATTTCGGGTTGGAGTACCCGTATACCTACTGGCTCGACCTGATGATCCTGGTCGGTCTTATTTCACTCTGCGGAATCCTGGGCAATATGGTTGGTTACTGGACGGGCCGGAAAGTGGGTCCGGCCATGTATCATTGGAAGGACCGCTTGCTGTTTAAGAAAAAATACCTTCACCAGGCGCACGACTTTTATGAAAAGCACGGAGGCCTGGCTGTTATCGGGGCCCGCTTCCTTCCTTTTATCCGGACTTTTGCCCCGATTGTTGCCGGGATCGTGGAGATGGATCGGAAGAAATTTCATTTTTTCAATGTGGCAGGCAGCATTGCATGGGTTTCCACCATGGTGCTGGGCGGGTTTTTCCTGCAGAAATGGATCCTGAAACAATTCGGTTTCGATCTGAAGGAGCATCTCGAGATTATCGTGCTCGGGATCGTGCTCGTAACCACGGCACCGGTACTTATCAAAATGTTCACCGGCGGAAAAAAAAAGCCGGCCGCGCCAACAGACAGATCCGGTAATCCGTAAACGGCATGCAGTCGCATAAAACCTATAGCATTCTTTCGGTACCGGTTATTGTAGCCGCACTGGGATATTTTGTGGATATCTACGACCTCCTTTTATTCAGTATAACCCGTGTACCCAGTCTGCGTTCCCTGGGATTGAATGATGCCGAACTGCTTACACAGGGAGAAAGCATCATACAGTGGCAAATGGCAGGTCTGCTGATCGGCGGAATCATCTGGGGGGTGATGGGGGATAAGAAAGGACGGCTGAGTGTGCTTTTTGGTTCCATCGTACTTTATTCGCTTGCCAATATTGCCAACGGTTTTGTGACAACGCCTGAACAATTCAAAACCATCCGGTTTATTGCCGGACTGGGACTCGCCGGAGAACTGGGGGCCGGGATTACACTGGTGTCCGAACTAATCTCCAAAGAAAAGCGTGGGATCGCAACTTCCTTTGTCGCCGGGATCGGTCTTACGGGTGCGGTAGTGGCCTTTATCATGAAAGAGAATTTTTCCTGGCGCACCTGTTATTTTATCGGGGGCGGGCTGGGTCTTGCGCTTCTGATGCTCCGGATATCGGTCTTTGAGTCGGGGATGTTTCATGAGGTCAAGAAGCTGAATGTGCAGCGGGGTAATTTTTTTATGCTGTTCAACAGGGGCGAACGACTGAAGCGATATTTGCTCAGCATCCTGATCGGTTTGCCTACCTGGTTTGTGATCGGCATACTGGTTACGTTCTCCAAGGAATTCGCAGAACAGTTCGGGATTACGGAAAAGATTGATACCGGGAAAGCCATTATGTATGCTTATGCAGCCATCTCCATCGGTGATATCCTGATCGGGTTTGTAAGCCAATGGCTCAGGAGCCGGAAAAAGGCGCTCTATCTATTTTATGGTATCACGGCATTCTTTATGCTGCTTTTCTTTTCAGCCCAATGGGGCGGATCCGCAGTCGGGATGTACTGGATCTGCGCCGGGTTAGGTTTTGGCACGGGGTTCTGGGCCATCTTTGTAACCATGGGCGCTGAACAGTTCGGAACCAACCTGCGTTCTACCGCAGCCACCACCATTCCCAATATGGTACGGGGGATGCTGGCTGTTTTGATTCTTCCCCTGTTCAAAGGACTCCGGACAATCACGGACTATGTAACGGCAGGCTGGATCGCCGCCATCATCATCATGGTCATTACCGTTATTGCCGCAGTTCTTTCCAGGGAAACCTTCAACAAGGACCTGAATTTCGTGGAAGAGGAATAAAGAATTTCTGAATGCTAGGTACATGTCCAAATTCCTTATCATACGGTTTTCCTCGATCGGCGATATCGTGCTGACCACACCCGTGATCCGTTGCCTGAAAACCCAGGTGCCCGGTGCGGAAGTGCATTTCCTGGTCAGGGACCGGTTCCTCCCTGTGGTGGCGCATAACCCTTATCTCGACAAGATACATGTCTTGGCCCACAGCCGGGAACTGATGATGGAAGAGTTAAAGACAGAGCAATACGATTATATCATCGATCTGCATCACAATATCCGGAGCCTGCGTGTCAAAAAAGGCTTGGGAGTAAAAGCCTTTTCCTTTCACAAACTGAATATCCGGAAATACCTGCTGACAGCCTTCAAAGTGAATATGCTCCCCGCCCGGCATATCGTGGACCGCTATCTCAGTACGGTGGAATCCTTTGGTGTAAAAAACGACGGTCGGGGGCTGGATTATTTTATCTCGCCGGAAGATGAGACCCAAAGAAGTGACATCCCCGTCTCGCATCATGCAGGGTATGTGGCCTGTGTGATCGGGGCCGCACATTACACCAAAAAGTGGCCGCTGCATAAATGGAAAACTTTCTGCGAAAAGTTGGATCACCCGGTCATTTTGCTGGGTGGACCGGAGGACCGGGTGGCCGGTGATGAGATTGCCGCCCCTGACACAGTAAAGATCTACAACGCCTGCGGGAAATTCAGCATCAATGAAAGCGCCGACCTCGTACGCCGTTCCAAACTCGTGGTGACACACGACACCGGCCTGATGCATATCGCAGCAGCCTATAAGAAGCCCATTATTTCCCTCTGGGGTAATACAGTGCCTGCTTTCGGGATGACCCCTTACTACGGAGACAACCTCGTACCATCCCGCGTGATACAGTCTGGAAAGTTATGGTGCCGGCCCTGCAGTAAGATCGGCTATGCAAAATGTCCCCTTGGCCACTTCCGGTGTATGGAAAACATAGAAGCGGAACAAGTTTGCCAGGTGGTAACAAAACACCTGGCCTCCCGGTGAGCGAACCGGAATTTAGAAAAAGAAAATAGCCAGAAGCGCAAACATCATTACAAATCCGGCGATAACCAGCCGGGCCTGTACGCTTTCATTTTTCAGCATGAGTCGAATTTTTTTCATAACCTGATTTTTTTCGTTTTCTATAAAGTTTTGTAATCAGGTTTTCCAGGTATGGCAAGCGGAAAATCAATAAGGATAGGGGATTCAGGGGAGTGGCCTAAAAGTATAAAACAATTTTTTTTTATGCAACCCGTGTGCGGCTCATGGGGAAAAATACGATTGTCCTTATTTGCCGTAATTTCAGGTAATGAGGCAGTTATCTCATTTACTTTATTTTCTCCCCGGGATTTTTTTTTCCACAGCCGGGGCTCAGCAGGCAATGAACCGCATCGATCTTTTCAGGACAGGGGATATACGTGTTACGGTCGACCGCCCTTTCGAACTGAAAAAATACCGGGAAACGATCATAGTCTTTTATGCTTTGCCCAACGGGAACACCACAGAACAGACCATGGGACGGAAGATGAAAGCGGGGGATGACTGGCATTTCGATATCCAGCACATTGCTGCCCAAACCCGTTTTATCCGCGGGATTGTAAAACGAAAAAATATCATTGTCATTTACCTTGAAAACCAGTTTCTGAGCTGGCCTTACTGGAAACAGCAGCATCCCGATTTCCGGGAGCGGATCCCGGTATTGGTGGATTCATTACAGGCGCTGATCCCCGGGCGGAAAAAAAGCATCTGCCTCAGCGGGCACAGCGGGGGCGGCAGTTTTATTTTCGGATACCTGGCCGGCTTGAATGCGATTCCTTCATCAGTAACAAGAATCAGTTTCCTGGACAGCAATTACGGGTACGACAGCAGTTATTATCCCGTATTGAGGGAATGGTTGCGGAGTAATAAGACTCATATGCTGAATGTATTTGCGTATAACGACAGTGTCGCTTTGTACAATGGAAAACCGGTGGTGTCGTCCACCGGAGGAACCTGGTACCGTGCACACCTGATGTTGAGGGATCTCAGCAGCGAATGGGAATTCGCGGAATCGGGAACTGACAGTATACGGATGTATAAAAGCAGGAACCGACAGGTGCAATTCTTCTTAAAACCCAATTTCAACCGCGGCATTTATCATACCCAGCAAGTGGAGCTCAACGGTTTTGTTCATTCCCTGTTGTGCGGTACAAAATACGATTCGCGGAAATACCACTATTACGAAGGCCGGGCCTATGCCGATCTGATAGAATGAGTTTTTCGATTATCTGTCTGCCGGGTACAAATAAGCGTGTTGATTTTCCTTTTACCAGCCTGCTACACTATATCGCCCTCGGGCCAGCAATTTTCCACTCAGCTGCATAATGGCTCGGAAGGTCGTATCCGTTTGAAATTTATTCAAGGAAGTCTGACTGGAAAAGTACCGGAAACTGTTTTCGGAGCCGGTCCTGCTTTTTGGAATCCAGGGATTCAAAATAGCGGCTGTATTTCTGCATGCAGAGCTCACGCAAAGCCCGTTTCTGACCCTCGCGGATCTCCTGTATGATGGTTTCGAGAACCAGCAACGGGATATCAGAATCCGTTTTTTCAAGACGGATTCGGTCATGCATCTGGCCCGTTCCCATAAAACTTTTGAACAATCGTTCCTGCACATAACGGGCGAGGATATCGGCACTTACCACATCACGGCCGATGGTCACCTGGCCGGTTTCATCCACTTGCAGCAAGAGGATCTTATCGGCCTGTGAAGAATCCCGCAGTGGGGAAAAAGACAAGAAAAGGCAAGTCAGACTAAATATGAATATTCTCATACCCGGTTCCCGGTTTTTGTTGCAACCCGATAAATTTACTTTAGTTCGCTCAACTCCAGCCAGCGCATTTCTTTTTCATCAAGTAGGCGGGTGATTTCCCCGATCCGTAAGGACAATTGTTGCAGTTCTTCATAGGGGGTGGTCCCGCTGTTAAGTCTTTCCGTTACGGTTTCTTTTTCACGACTGAGGTCGCTGATCTCTTTTTCCAGGATTTCAAATTCTCGTTTTTCCTTAAATGAAAGCTGTTTACGGTCGACCCTGATCTTTTCCGAAGCTTCTTCTTTCTTTTCTGTTTTGTCCGCCCGTTCGGGATCCCGGCTTTCCGTCCTTTCAATCGATTCCCGGTATTGTGAATAGTTGCCCGGGAAATCCCGGATCCTGCCGGCGCCCTCAAAAACGAACAGGTGGTCCACCAGCCGGTCCATAAAATAACGGTCATGCGATACGATCAGGAGACAACCAGGAAATTCACTGAGAAAGTTCTCTAGTACCGACAGTGTGGGCAGGTCCAGGTCGTTGGTGGGCTCATCGAGGATCAGGAAATTTGGATTTTTAAAAAGGATCGAGAGCAGGTGCAACCTTCTTTTTTCCCCGCCGCTCAGTTTGCTGACATAGGTATATTGTTTATCAGGGTCAAAAAGGAACAACTGGAGGAATTGGGCGGCGCTCAGTGATCCGCCCCCGGCCAGCGGAAAATTTTCGGCCATGGTCTTGACATATTCGATCACGCGCATATCATCCTTGACAATCAGCCCCTGCTGGGCATAGTTGCCAAAGATCACGGTATCCCCCACATTGATCTTCCCGCTGTCGGCTTTTTCAATCCCCTGCAGGATATTGATGAAAGTGGATTTACCCACACCGTTAGGGCCCACCACACCGATCCGCTCCCCCTTTTTGAAAGTATAATCGAAACCTTTCAGGATTACCTGGTCGCCATAGCTTTTATAAACTTTTTTCAGTTCCAGTACTTTCCCGCCCAACCGGTTCATCTTCATATCCAGGCGAAGCTGATCCTCGGTTAACTGCTGTTTTGCTTTTTTCTCCACTTCATAAAAATGATCCTGGCGGCTTTTGCTTTTGGTGGTCCGGGCACGCGGTTGTTTGCGCATCCATTCCAGTTCCTTCCGGTACAGGTTCCGGGCCTTGTCGATACTGGCAAGTTCACTTTCCACCCTGGCTGCCTTTTTATCAAGGTAACCAGCATAATCGCCTTTATGAATGTAAAGATTACTCCCCTCCATCTCCCAGATCTCTTCGCAAACCGTGTCGAGAAAATAACGGTCGTGTGTTACCAAAAGAAGCGTAATGTTCTCCTTGCCCAGATAGTGTTCAAGCCATTCAACCATTTCCACATCGAGGTGGTTGGTAGGTTCATCCATAATCAGGAGGACGTGTTTATGTTCAAAGCCAACATCGATCAGGGTCCTTGCCAGGGCCACCCGTTTGCGCTGTCCGCCACTAAGCGTGTTTACGGGCTGGTTCAGCTGGTGGATATTCAGCTTTCCGAGTACTTGTTTTACCTTGGCGTCAAAGTCCCAGGCGCCACATTCATCCATTTTGACTACGGCCGCGGTTAGTTTTTGAGGGTCTCCTTCTTAGCTGATCGCGTCAAATTACTTTATGGTCCGGATGACCGGGGGGTGGTGTAAAAAAATATTGTCGAGAATGGACCGGTCCTCCACAAATACCGGCTCTTGCTCAAAAAGAACCACATCCACGTCTTTGTGGACCCATACTTTTCCTTCATCCGGAGTTTCCTTTCCGGCCAGGATCTTCAGGAGGGTGGACTTGCCGCTCCCGTTTCGCGCCACCAGCGCGATCTTGTCGCCTTCTTCAATATGAAAGGATATACCGGAAAACAGGGGCTGGATACCGTAGCTTTTGGTGAGCCCTTCCGCGGAAACATAATGCATGCGGCAAATATACTTAATCGGCAGGGCCGTTAAAGGCGGGTTTATCTGCCTGCCAGCCAGATCAACAGGCTTAGGATGACTGTGATCACAAGGATCAGAAGGGTGTCATATTTTTCGCGGCGATGTTTTTTACGGCTGCTGGTTTCAAAGACTTCGATTTTATGAAGCGAGCCGGGATCGCCTTCTGCCAGTTTCTGTAATTGTATGATAATCGGACTCCGGAAATCAGGTGGGAGGGGGGAAACAGATCTAAGCACGAGGGAAATGATCTCACGGATGGTTTCGGGTTCCCGGAACCCCCTCAGTTTTTCAACCGTCTCATCAGGAAAAAGTTCCATTATATATTGCTGCAAACCCGGTTTGTCAAGACGAAAGATATCCAGGGTTGCCACATGTCTTTCCAGTTCGAGTGACTGTTTCAGCAGGCTTACCGGTGTTATGATATCCTGGGTTTTTCGTTTCCCGGTGCTTTGCTGGTACCAGCGTTGCTGGAGATAATATTCTTTCCGCGCCGGGTTTGTGAGCACTTCGTAGGCTTCCTTTACGTCCGCAAACCGGGCAGCCGCATAGGGATCGCCCGGAGCCCGGTCGGGATGCAGTTGGAGGGCCAGTCGGCGGTATGCTTTTTTGATCTCCGGCAGCGTGGCGGAACTCTCAAGGTCCAGTATTCCGTAATAATCCTTCAGGTTCATCTATTAAGCTGGCTGCTTCAGGTACCTGTCAAAAAAATCAAGGGTTCTTTTCCAGGCCAGTTTTGCAGCTTCTTCATTGTATCGGGTGGGTGCCGTATCGTTGTGAAAAGCATGTTGTGCCCCTTCATAAATATAAATCTCGTAGGGGATGTTGTTATTCTTTAGCGCTTCTTCAAAGGCGGGGATACCCTCATTTATCCGGGTGTCAAGTCCGCCATAGTGCATCTGGACCGCGGCTTTGATCTTCGCCGTATCCTCGGCTGAAGGTTGCCTGCCATAAAAAGGAACGGCTGCTTTCAGGGCCGGGACATGTACGGCCAGGTTATTTGCCATCGCGCCTCCCCAGCAGAAACCCACGCATCCGAAAATGCCGTTGCAGTCGCTCCGCGTGTTGAGATATTCGAAAACCCGGATGAAATTTTGCAGGCTTTCTTCGGCTTTGAGTTGCTGAAATTTGGACCGGGCCTCATCATCATTGGAGGGGGTGCCTCCCAGCGGGGAAAGCGCGTTGGGGGCGATGGCCAGGTAGCCTGCCCGGGCGGCCCTGCGGGTTACATCCTCGATATGCGGGTTAAGCCCCCGGTTTTCGTGTATCACCACAACCGCAGCATATTTTTTCAGTTTTTCAGGACGAGCCACATAGGCTTCCATCTCGCAGTTGGAACCCTGGTACTTGATCCGCTCGGTAAAAAGGTCCTCGGTACCGGTAACCGCGGCATGGGCATAGTTCACTTCCAACAGGGGAAGCAGCGACATTGCCGCTGCTGTTCCTCCGGCAAGCAGGGACAAACGGCGGAGAAATTCCTGGCGGCTCAGGGGTCTATGGGTGTACTCATCGTACAGGTTGATGATGCGCTGGTCCATAACATTTTTTTAGGAGGGCTAAGATACGGGAATGACCCTGCCGATCCGGGATTTTTATCTATACCTTTGAGAAAATTGTGCACATGAAAAAGTACCTGATCCCCGTTTTATTTCTTGGCCTGGCCGCCTGTAACAATTCCGCCGACAAAAAAGAGTCAAACGATACTACCGCGACGATGGACCATGAGCATATGGATCATACCATGCCCGCGGAAGGTGGCGTACCCGATTTACCCGCAATCCCGGAGGGTGCGAAAGTGTTGTTTGCGAACCTGAAGGACAATGAAGAGATTCGTTCCCCCTTCAAGATGCAGATGGGAACCGAAGTGATGAAAGTGGATACCGCGGGTCCAGTCGTGGCCGGTTCGGGTCACCATCACCTGATCATCGATGGCCCGGATTTCGTGCCGGCAGGAACCATCGTTCCCAAAGATTCACTGCATATCCATTTTGGGAAAGGACAAACCGAGTACGAGCTAAACCTGCCCCCCGGGAAGCATAAGCTCACACTTCAGATGGCAGACGGGCTTCACCGGTCTTACGGGGAAAAACTGGCTGCCACGATTTCCGTAACGGTAAAACAATAAATCCGTCGCTGCAGCCCCTCAGGCCTGCTCAATGTTAAATTGCCATAACATGGAAAAATTATTTCAGACTTTTCCGGAAGGGTGCTTGTAACAGGACTGGTCCGGTTTAATTCCGTTTCCGGGCTGCCTTTGGGCAGCCCTTTTTTTTTAACACGGATACAATGTTTTGCTAAAACCACCCGCGGACAGATCGAGGTTCTTCCCCATGGCATAATTCCTGCGTCTTGTTAATGGTAATAAATGGAGAAAACCAAATGGCAGCCGGCATGATGCCGGGCAGCGACTTAACAATTTCCGTATGCAAAATTTATTACAAAAAGTAAGCCCATGAAAAAGATGATTCAAATGGCTGTCCTGGCATTGATGGTAGTGCTTGGCAGTTTTACCACGAACAGCGTTTCCGCCCAGTATTCGGATGATTATTATGACCGGGACGGAGATGTTTCTTACCAGACTTTTTACGATGAATTAAGCCCTTATGGCCGATGGGTGGAATACCCGGGCCAGGGATATGTGTGGGTGCCCGATGCAGGACCCGATTTCAGGCCCTACAGTTCAAACGGGCATTGGGTTTGGACGGAGGATTATGAATGGATGTGGGTGTCAGACTATGACTGGGGCTGGGCTCCCTTCCACTATGGCCGGTGGGATTATGATGCCTATTACGGCTGGTACTGGGTGCCGGGTTATGAATGGTCGCCCGCCTGGGTCGCCTGGCGCGACGGGGGAGATTATTACGGATGGGCGCCGATCCGGCCGGGGATCAACATCAATATCAATTTCAACATCGGAGGCTATAGCCCACCCTATGATTTTTGGGTGTTTGCACCCCGACGCTATATCACATCCCCCCGGATCTATGATTATTATGTGGATCGCAGCCGGAACGTGACGATCATAAACCAGACAACGGTTATCGTAAACAATTTCCGATACAGCAATAACTACGGATTCCGCTCGGGTCCCCGCCGGTACGATGCCGAGATCTATTGCGGGCGAATCAACCCGGTGCGATTCCGGTCGTCCTACACACCGGGAAGGAGTTCCTTCCGGAACAACGAGATAAGTCTTTACCGTCCATCGGTTCGTCAGTCAAATGGCCGTAACATAGCTCCCCGGAGTTTTGAGCGGTATGATCGCGACAACGGCAGTTTTCGTAACAATGACCGCAGCAACGGAAACTTCAGGAATGATAACCGAAACAACGGATTCCGTCGCGATGAAAATAACGGCAACCGGAATAACGGATTCAACAACGGACGCCCTGATACCCGGGACCGGGTACGGGATGACAGGAACCTTCGCCAGCCCGATTGGAATGGCCGCAATGATGATGTCGGGTTCAGAAGAAATGATAACAGAGGCCGGAGCAATGAGGACCCGTACCGGAACAATGAAAATAACAGGCAGCCATCCCGGGATTTTAATAATGGAAGGCCTGCTGACCGGGGGAATTCGGATCGAAATGCCATTCCGGTTCCTGAAAGCCAGCCATCCGACCGGAGATTTGATCGTCCGAACGGGCGACCCGACCGGATAATGGAACGCGGAGGCCGGACTGTTGATAACAGCAACAGGTTCGAACCACGTAATAACGGCAATACCGGCCGCACAAGGGACATGAGGTCATCTGATAACCCGGTACAGCGGCAACCGCAACAGTTTGAAAGACGACAGGAGTCGCGCCCCCAGCCGCAACCGCAAGTTGAAAGAAGGCAGGAACCTCGACCCCAGCAACAATTTGAAAGACGACAGGAGTCTCGTCAGTTTGAGCAAAGAAATTCCGGCCGCGACAACGGTGGAAACCGGGGAAGCGGGAATGAAGACCGTCGTGGACGCCGTTTCTGATAAAGGTTTAGTGAAGCCAAGAAATAAAGAAGGCTGCCTGTACAGGCAGCCTTCGCTTTTAGCGGGAAATGCCCGCTTATGCATTCATTTCCATGTATGATTCTACCGGCTCACAGGTACACACCAGGTTTCGGTCGCCATAAGTATTGTTTACCCGGGCCACGGAAGGCCAGAACTTGTTGGCTGTAATATAGGGCAGCGGGAACACGGCTTCCTGCCGGCTGTAGGTATGTTTCCATTCATCAGCAGTAGCAGTAAACTGGGTATGCGGTGCGTTTTTTAACGGGTTATCTTTTTTGTCGGCCCGTCCTTCTTCGATGGCCCGGATCTCTTCCCGGATTGAGAGCAACGCGTCACAGAAACGGTCCAGTTCTGCCTTATCCTCACTCTCGGTTGGTTCGATCATGATTGTACCCGGTACCGGAAAACTCATGGTGGGGGCATGAAATCCATAATCTATCAGCCGCTTGGCCACGTCTTCGGCTTCGATCTCCGCCGATTTTTTAAAGGGCCTGAGATCCACGATGAATTCGTGTGCGCATTGCCCGTTATCATTGGTGTAGAGAATATCAAATGACCCTTCGAGACGGGCCCGCATGTAATTTGCATTCAGGATCGCATATTCCGTAGCTGCCCGGACCCCTTCATATCCCAGCATCCGGATATAACCATAGGAGATCAGGAGAATGCTGGCAGACCCGTAGGCCGCAGCAGACACGGCATACCTGCTTCCCTGGCTTACATGACCTGGCAGGTGTTTGGCCAGGTGGGCTTTTACGCAAATGGGACCCATACCCGGTCCGCCGCCACCATGGGGGATCGCGAAGGTTTTGTGGAGGTTGAGGTGACAAACATCCGCCCCGATAAGTCCGGGTGCGGTAAGCCCTACCTGGGCATTCATATTGGCGCCGTCCATATACACCTGGCCGCCATGCTCATGAATGATATCGGTGATCTCTTTTACCGTTTCTTCGTAAACTCCGTAGGTGCTGGGATATGTGATCATGATCCCGGCCAGTTCCCCGCTGTACTGGGTGGCTTTGGCCTTCAGGTCCTCCACATCGATATAACCGTTATCGAGGGCTTTCACCACCACGACTTTCATCCCGGCCATCACGGCTGAAGCGGGATTTGTACCATGCGCCGAGATCGGGATCAGCATCACGTTCCTGTGTTTGTCTCCGTTGGCTTCATGATAGGCACGGATCGTAAGCAGACCCGCATATTCACCCTGTGCACCGCTGTTGGGTTGCAGGCTGCAGGCATCAAAGGCCGTTATCTCGCAGAGGTATTTTCCCAGTTCGTCGATGATAAACTGGTATCCACCGGTTTGTTCCGCGGGTGCAAAGGGATGCATTTTGCTCCAATGAGTCCAGCTCAGGGGCATCATCTCGGTGGCCGCGTTGAGTTTCATGGTGCAGCTGCCGAGTGAGATCATCGAAGTATTCAGCGAAAGATCTTTGTTCTCCAGTTGTTTGATATAACGCATCATCTGGCTTTCGCTGTGATGCGAGTTGAAGACCGGGTGTGTAAGGTAGGCGGAGCGCCGGGTGAGTGACCCGGGAATGTGATGCAGTTCCACTTCCTGGGGAATATCGAATGATACGGGGTCTTTTTCATTCTCAAAACAATTGATCAGGTCAAAGAGGTCACTGACATCTGTGGTCTCATCGATGGAAATGCCGATATGACGGTTATCGAAATATCGAAGATTGATGAGCTGTCTTTCCGCTTTGGCACGTATGGAAGCGACATCTTTTGTAACCACGGTGATCGTATCAAAATAATTTCCCGTCACCAGTTCAAATCCTCTTTCCTCAATCGCTTCGGCAACCGTTTGGGTAAACAGGGCCACACGTGTAGCGATGTTGCGAAGACCGACGGGTCCATGATAAACCGCGTACATAGCGGCCATATTGGCCAGCAGGGCCTGTGCAGTACAGATGTTGGAAGTCGCTTTTTCACGTTTGATATGCTGTTCCCTTGTTTGCAAAGCCATTCGAAGGGCCCGGTTCCCGTCTGCATCGATGCTGATCCCGATGATCCGGCCGGGGATGCTTCTTTTGAAGTCATCCCGGGCAGCGAAAAATGCAGCGTGCGGACCTCCGTATCCCAGGGGAACGCCAAAACGCTGGGCCGAGCCCACGGCCACATCGGCACCCAGTTCGCCCGGAGGGGTAAGCAGGGTCAGCGCCAGCAGGTCGGTGGCCATCACCACATAGGCGCCGGCGGCATGCACACGATTGATAAAATCGCGGTAATCCTCAATGGATCCTTTGTCGTTCGGATATTGTACGATGGCCCCGAAAAACTGGTTGTCGATATCTGCGTTCTTGTAATCCCCTTCCACGATTTCTATGCCCAGGGGTTCCGCGCGTGTAAACAGTACGTCTTTTGTTTGGGGAAAAGTCTCCCTGTCCACAAAGAACCTGGGTCTTTCCAGGTGTGCCTGCCGGTTAAGGGTGTTGAAGAACATGGTCATTGCTTCAGCGGCCGCCGTGGCTTCATCCAGCAGGGACGCATTGGCGATCGGCAGGGCGGTAAGGTCGCTGACCATGGTCTGGAAATTGAGCAGACTTTCAAGTCTTCCCTGGGAGATCTCTGCCTGGTAAGGAGTGTATTGGGTATACCAGCCCGGGTTTTCAAAAATGTTTCGAAGGATCACTGACGGCGTAATGGTGTCATAATATCCCTGGCCGATATAATTTGTATAAACTTTATTACGTATTGATACATCTTTGATATGCCTCAGGTATTCATTTTCACTCATGGCGCCCGGTAACCGGAGATCGCGGTTCATACGGATCGCGGCCGGTACGGTTTTCCGGATCAGGTCTTCCATGTCTGAGGCGCCGGTCTTTTTCAACATTTTCTGCGAATCGGTTTGATGGGGTCCGATATGACGGGCGGCGAATTCTTTGGATTGTTGTTCAAGGAGATTCATAAAGTCGTTGCTACGTTAGAAGAGAAGGGTTTTGCGCAGCAAAGTTACGGGTGCGCTCGCAGAAAAAAGCGGTCTGTTGTTATCCGGTGGAAAAGCGAACCATCCCGCCCGGAACCCGGGTCGGCCAGGTCTTTCAGGGTTGTTTAAGTATTTCTTCCCGACGCATTTCAGTACTGGTCCGGCTGCTCCCGTCATGACTCCAGCCCGGTGGACCAAAAAGATAATTCCAGCGCTGACGGAAACTAAGTCCCGGTTTGCTGAGGTCTTTGCTGATACTTCTCCATTCATGCATTACAAGATGTACGGGATCTTCCCGCTCGAGCGGTTTGGTAAGACCGTAACGTATGACCTGGTATTCTTCGGCCCGGAGTTCGGGCTGGAAAGTGCCAAAAAGCTTATCCCAGATAATCAGGAACATACCCATATTCCTGTCGAGGTACCTTGGGTTGGAACCATGGTGCACCCGGTGGTGGGAAGGGGTGACCAGGATATGTTCCAGGAAGCCAAGCTTATGGATCTTCTCGGTATGGACCAGGATCCCCCAGGTTTGCGTGGCCGCATAGATAAAAACGATATCCACTGGCTGGAATCCCAGCCAGGCGATCGGGATGAAGTATAGAAATCGGTAAAGTGGTTCCATCACCGAGGATCGAAAACCTACGGTGAGGTTAAACCGGGGCGAGGAGTGATGCGTGACATGGGTGGCCCAGAAGAGGCGGCAATAGTGATCGACCCGGTGCAACCAGTAATACATAAAATCTTCGAACACGAGCAGGACAGGCCAGTAAATCCAGGGGTTAAGGATGGGGTCCGCGACCCGGTGATCGTAAACGAAACTAAGCACAATGCCAACGGAAACGACGCGGAATATCAGGTCGAGCCCGCCGTTAAGCAGCATGAAATATATATTCTGGGCAGTGTCTTTAAAAGAATAAGTATCCTGTTTTCGCAGTTTGCTTATAAAAAGCTCCAGCCCAATAACGACCAGGTAAAGTGGTGTGGAGATCAGGATAAGCAGTTGTTCCCTGGCGGTTCCCATATTTTCAAAAATAGGCATACCGCGGGGTTGTTCAAAAAATACAGACTACGGGACAAAAGAAGACCGGGTGTCGCATGGGTTCCTGTAACTTGCAGTATGGCCAGGGATCTACTTACCAACTGGGAAAAAAAGTCAGGCGAAAGGCAAAAGCTATATAAGCAATACCTATCGAGGGCCAGGAAAAATGATGTGCTGGATCGTCTCCCGGAACTGCATGAAGAAGCCGTTAGCCGGGTGGACTGCCTTCAATGTGCGAATTGCTGCAAGCAGTATTCCCCGCGGTTCAAAACCCCGGATATCAAACGGCTCAGCAAACACCTGCGTATGCGGGAGAGTGAATTTATCGAGACATACCTGAGGGTGGATGACGACGGCGATTTTGTGGCACGTACACTCCCTTGCCCTTTCCTGGGCGAGGATAATTTCTGCAGTATTTATGAAGAAAGACCTTCCGACTGTCGCCGGTTTCCCTATACCGACGAGGATCTCCTGGTAAAAAGACCGGCCCTGGCCCTGAAAAATTCCACCTTTTGCCCAATCACCTATTATGTCCTTGAAAGACTGATTGAAAAATCCTGAATATCCGCCGGAGAGGAAATTCGTTTCCGGGTTTTCAATACCACCGTACCTGCTGAAATATTTATCCGGTTCCCTATACTTTAATCGGTCATTTTACTTAATCTTGAAAAACAATTCAAGCATTCCCTTTTTTGGGCTGCCAACAAACTGAATCTTGTTATTTCCATGCAACAGCAATACTCAAGAAGAACAAGGTGGAATCGGTTTCTGCGCTACCTGTTTCTCAAATTAAAGCTTCCCCGCGACCGGGAGAATATTGAGATCACCATTCAAAATATTCACAGCGGTGCGGTTCTTACTTCTGTCAACCTCTGGGTATTGGTTTGTGCCATTTTTATAGCCTCACTGGGCTTGAACACCAATTCCACCGCGGTGATCATCGGGGCGATGTTGATCTCTCCCCTGATGGGACCGATCATCGGTTTCGGGCTGGGGCTTGGTATCAGTGATTTTCAGCTGGTCCAGAAATCGATCCGGAACTTTACCATCATGGTGGCGATGAGCGTGGCCACTTCTTCCGTTTTTTTCCTGGTCAGCCCGGTAAAGGAAGCCGGCTCCGAACTCCTTGGTCGGACATCGCCTACTCTTTACGATGTCTTTATTGCTTTCTTCGGGGGTCTGGCGGGAATCATAGCCGGCTCAAGCAAACTCCGCAGGAGTAATGTGATTCCGGGAGTCGCCATTGCCACGGCCCTGATGCCGCCTTTGTGCACATTGGGTTACGGGATCAGTCACCTGAACTGGAAATATGCCGCCGGGGCCCTGTACCTGTTCATGATTAACTCGGTATTCATTGCCCTGGCCACCTATTTTATTGTGACCCTGCTCAGGTACCCGCGGGTGGATACGGAACGTACTCCCCGGAAGAAAAGAACCAACCTGATCATTTCAATCATCGTGGTTTTGATGATTGCGCCGAGTATTTACCTGACCTATAACATCATCAACAAGCACTTCTATTCCAAAAGTGCAGCCCGGTTTATTGCCGCTGAAATTGCAGACCCGGAGCATATCGTGATTTCCAGCAGTGTCAACTACACCCCGATGAAGTCCACGATCGAGGTGGTGGTACTCGGCGAAGTCTTCGACAGTTCCCGAAAGGCGGAATTGCAAAACAAACTGCTTGATTACGATCTTAAGAACTGCGAGCTCATTCTTTACCAGGACGGCGAGACCCGGGAAGCGACTCGGGGGATCTTTAACGAACTCAACTCAGGGATCGAGATCACCCGGGCTTCGATCAAGGAGCTTTATATTTCCCTGGACAGTGTCCGTCGGAAGGTGGCCAAGGTGGCTGTCATGGATACACTCCAGGCCACGATCGGGCGGGAGATCATGCGTACTGATTCCTCCCTGCTGCGAATAACCGTGAATCGCCGTTTCAGCTTCAATCCCTCCCGCAACCTCAATGATACAATCTGGACGGTCGTGGTGGCATTCCGGGAACAGCTTGATCCTGTAAAAAAAGCCGGGCTTGAAACCTGGTTGCGCAAAAGATTGAATGCAACCTACCTGAAACTGGATGAAGAATGAGGTTCAGTAAGTAAACTTCCGCAGCGAAGGGGCCCGGAACCAGGTGATGATCACAACCAGCAGGGTCATGCATCCTCCAAATATCACCGAGGGTACCGTCCCGATGGCGCGGGCCATGAACCCGCTTTCAAACTGCCCCAGTTCATTGCTGCTGTTGATGAACATGGAATTGACACTGGAGACCCTTCCTCTTTTGTCATCCGGGGTGGTGAGTTGAAGTACAGTCCCCCTGACGATAACGCTGATGCCGTCGAGCATACCTGCCATAAGAAGTGCCCCGAATGAAAGCCAGTACCATTCGGAGAGTCCGAAAATGATGATGCAGATCCCGAATCCGCCAACCGCATATAATAACCAGTAGCCCTGTCGCCTTTTCATCGGCCAAATAGTTAATGTGAGGATCATGATCACGGAACCTATATCCATCGCCGCGTTCAGCCACCCGAACCCGATTGGTCCGACTTTCAGGATCCGGTCGGCAAACTCGGGGATCAGGGCCACGGCACCGCCAAACAGGACGGCAAACAGGTCCAGCGAGATCGCCCCGAGCATGATCTTATTCTGGTACACAAACTGCAATCCTTCCTTTACGCTTTCCCAGGCTTTTATACCGGTTTGGGTAACCGCCACCGGTTTTTTCCGGATCAGTGAAAACAGGAAAGCGGCGATCAGCACATACCCGAGAATGATGTAAAATGTGGCATGTACTCCGAACCAGGCGATAAAAAAACCGGCTGATGCATGCCCGGTGATCGAAGCTGCCAGCCAGGTAGAGGAACTGATATTGGCGGCAAAGTGGAGGATATCCCGTGGTACCAGTTGTGCGATGATCGCATGGGTGGCGGGACCCGTAAAAGCACGGATGGCCCCGGTGCAAAATATCACCGCATAGAAGAAAACCTGCGGGCTGCGGGTGGGTACGTGTATCGCAAACCAGTCCGAAGTAATAAAGATCAGCGCCACTACACAAAGAGAGTAGGTCAGAACGCCTCTCAGCAAAAGGGTTCGTTTGTCGGATTTATCAATGACATGCCCTGCATAAAGCGCCAGCAGGAAAACAGGAACAAATTCAGACAAGCCGGCCAAACCGATTGAAAAGGAGCTACGGGTGAGCCTGAAAAGCTGGTAAGCCGCCACGGTTCCAAGCATCCGGAGGGCCATTATCAGGAAATACCTTGCGATGATAAAGTACCGGAATTCTGAATGCCGAAGGGGTTGCAGGGATCCATGCTGTAACAGGGGGGCCATAAACCCAAAGATAAAGGGAAAGGACCCGATCAGGGAAGGGTAAGGTAATGCTGTCCCTCCTCATATTCCTTTTCGAGGGCATCGATCACCGCCCTGAGATGTTTTTCATTGTCCAGGAAGTCCGCATTGGTGGTATCGATGAAAAGAGTTTTGATGTTATGCTGTTTGATATAATGCGTATAAGTTTCCTGGATATTAAACAGGTAGTCGTCCGGAATATTCTGTTCATACGAGCGGTTCCTTTTCCGGATATTCGATTGGAGTTTGGAAACCGGGGCGTGCAGATAGATCAGGATATCAGGCTGTACAAGTTGCTGATGGATGATATCAAACAACCGCTGGTAAAGCCGAAACTCATCTTCAGGAAGCGTCACTTTGGCAAATAGCAGGCATTTGGTGAACAGGTAGTCGGAAATGGTCAGGCTCTGGAACAGGTCCTTTTGCTGGATCAGGTCCTTTTGCTGTTTGTACCGCTCTGCCATAAAGAAAAGTTCCACCGGGAAAGCGTACTGTTGCGGGTTTTCATAAAATTTGGGAAGAAATGGGTTGTCCGCGAATTCTTCCAGCACGAGTCGGGCGTTGTAATGTTTGCTCAGCAAGTGGGCAAGGGTGGTTTTCCCTGCACCGATATTCCCTTCTATGGTGATGAAATGGTAGTTCATGCAATGCTGTGGTGGCCGGGTTCCGTTTCAGACTGTGTATACTGATACCGGTCTGGGACCCTGGTTGCAAAATAGGCTAATTGCAAAACCGAATATTTTTTGATATCGTGATTGTGGAAAAAATCAGGAAACCTTTTTTACATCCAGGGTATCGGGGCAGTTTCGAAGCAGGTCAGCGACGGATTTTCCCAGTCCCGGATGCACAACATCGGGGGCGATCTCTGCGAGAGGTGCCAGCGCAAAGCGGCGATTGGGCAATTCGGGATGCGGGATCTTCAGGAAATCATAATCGTGGATTTCTGAATTAAACAGCAGGATGTCAATATCGATGACACGCGGGCCGTATTTCTCCATTCGTTCCCTTCCCATCCTTTTTTCAGCTTTCAGCACCCGGCGGATCAGTTGTCGGGCATTGAGCGAAGTGGAAATATACAAGGCCTGGTTCAGGAAATCCGGCTGGTCGGTCTTGCCCCAGGCTGCTGTTTCATATAATGATGATGCTGAGACGATCCGTCCGCAAAGTTCTTCGATCAGGGTCCTCGCAAGGGCCAGTTGTTGTGTCCGGTCGCCAAGGTTGCCACCGATCAGGAGGTATGCTTCATTCATTCGGGTTCAAATATCTTCAATTTCAGGTTTCCATCCCGTGATATGTTGCCTGATTTGTTAGCGGTGAAGCCGTTTATTAAATACATTTGCGCGCGATCATGAAATCCCAGACTAATCCATATAGCCAGTCAAGGGCCCTCTGGGCCATTGTCAGGGCCAGTTTCAAGGCAATTTTCGGAAACCCCAGCGCGATTATTTTCAGTATTCTCTTCCCGATCATTTTCGTACTGATATTCGGGGCGTTTGGAAACGGCGGCGGGCCCAATTACCGCATTGCCCTGACGCCGGACAGCGACACGACCGAAGGATTCTATACCGGGCTTAAACAGATCCCCGGGGTACGGATTATTGAATACCCCGATACGCTGACCCGGAATGAAGATCTTGTTAAGGGAAAACTCACCGCGGTCGTTTCCATTCACAAACAAACGGATTCTGCAGGCAAAGAAACCTATACCGTGGCAGCCCGTTCCACCACCGCAAGCGCCAATACTTTTTATTCCTTTATGGGGGCACTTGATTATGTAAAGCTCCGGCTTGAAAAAGTTATGCAGGAAAACAGCGAAGACCTGGTTACCCTGGAAGAACCCGTTGTCGAGGAAGTAAGAAAATACCGGTCCATTGATTTTATTCTTCCTGGTCAGCTTGGATTTTCAATCCTGTTTTCCACCCTTTTCGGGATCGCTTTCACTTTTTTTGGTTTGCGCGAACAGCTGGTATTGAAAAGGTTTTACGCCTCACCAGTCAACCGGATCAATATCCTGGTAGGAATCGGTGTCAGCCGGCTCTTCTTCCAGCTCCTGAGCGTGGTGATCCTTTTGTTGTTCGGGTATTTCTTCCTGGACTTCACCCTTCAACACGGGGTCCTGACATTTTTTGAGATCCTTTTAATGACCGTGATCATGCTTTTTCTACTGATGGGAGTGGGACTTATTTTCAGCAGCATGGTAAAAAGCGATTCTTCCATTCCTTTGCTCATCAACCTCTTTGGTTTTCCGCAAATGATGTTGTCCGGTACTTTTTTTCCCATCGAAGTTTTTCCCAAATGGCTGCAGGAAATCTGCCGCATCCTGCCATTGACCCAATATAACGACGCGATCCGAAAGATCTCCTTTGAAGGCATGCATCTGACCGGTTGCCTGAGGGAACTGGGGATCCTTGGAATTTGGAGTGCCATCACCTATGTGTTGCTGGTACGGGTGCTGAAATGGGAATAATCATTACCCCGGGTAGACGGGATAACCTGTTGAATGAAGCATATGCGGATCATTAAACTTGCCCTTATAAGCGCAGTCTTTTTTTCGGTGCTGATCACCCTGTTCTCACTCTTATTTCCTTCCCGTGTGCGGATATCCAAGGCGATCGATATCACGGCAGACCGACAAGCGATCCTGGCACAATTGTCCGACACGGGAAACTGGAAATACTGGTACCCCGGGGCCGATTCTGCCCGGATCCTCCCAGAAATCCGGAAGTCGACCGATTCATCCGTTGTTGCTGAAACAAGGCTGGAAAAGGGAAAAAAGGGAGTCACGGGCTGGAATCTTTATGAAACCCCTCAACCCCGGACCCTGACCCTGCAATGGTTTATGGATTTCCACCTTCGCTGGTATCCCTGGGAAAAATTCTCGGGTTTGTTGCTTGAAAAAAGATACGGCCCGCTGATGGAAAAAGGATTGGAAAACCTGAAGACCCTGCTTGAAGCAAATCCCTGATCACTGGAGGCTGCCGCTCCTCAATTGTCATCCCGTATAAAATCCAGGTTCCGGCGGATACCATTGTACTTCGCCCGTTTTAAAGGGGATTCCCTGAAAATTTTATGGAAAGCTTCTTCGCTCATTTCCTCCCATTCCTTTGTGGAGAGATCCATGATCTCCGGGATCGGTTTAAAACCCGGTTCGCGGTGCGGCTTGCTAAACCGGTTCCATGGACAAACATCCTGGCAAATGTCGCAGCCAAATATCCAATCATCACTCCGGTTCTTCATCGCTTCGGGAATCAGCTGGTCTTTGAGTTCGATGGTGAAATAGGAAATGCATCGGCTTCCGTCGACAACTTTGTCAGGAAGGATCGCATCCGTCGGACAGGCATCGATACAACGGGTGCAGGTTCCGCAGTAATCCCGGGCAAAGGGGTCGTCGTATTCGAGTTCCAGGTCGGTGATAAGCGTGGCGATAAAAAAAAATGATCCGCTTCCCCTGCTTATAAGATTCCCGTTTTTCCCCACCCAGCCCAGCCCGCTGCGCTGGGCCCAGCTGCGTTCCAGCACCGGTGCCGAGTCCACAAATCCCCGCCCGTTAAATTCCCGGGTTTCTTCCCGGATCCGCTCGAGGAATTGAGAAAGCTGTTTTTTGATCACTACGTGATAATCCTTTCCAAACGCATATTTGGAAATACGCGGGGCTTCCGGTTGCTGCTTCGATTCGGTAAAATAATTTTTCAACAATGTAATCACCGAACGGGCGCCGGGTACGAGTCGGGTCGGGTCTATCCGCAGTTCGAAATGATTTTCCATATAAGCCATGGTTCCCTGGTAGCCGTTTTTCAGCCAATTTTCCAGTCTTTTGGCTTCTTCAGTCAGCTTTGCGGCAGGGGCAATACCGCACTGGTCAAATCCGAGTGCGGAAGCCGTATCCTTGATAAACCGGGTATATGATGATTTCACATTCATGTTGCGACCTGCTCGGTAAACTTAAAACTGTTTTGGCTGGAAATGGAAAGAGTGATAGGAATTTATTATCGATCCCGGATCTCCAAAAGGGATTTTAAAGCCCAGGTTGTACAGCATTCTGGGAAACAATTTTTCAGTGTAATGCATCCAGTTAATAAAATATAGCCAGGAGATCAGTTTTACGAAAAAAATGTATGGGCATTTGCTTTTATCCAAGCCAGGCTTTCAGATTCGACTCTTTTCCCCCGGGCAATCCCAAAACAAAAAGGAGAGTAAACCTGCAAGAATAGCAGGATTCTCTTAACTATTCTGACTTTCATGCAGATAGAAGTATATTTTTATGCCAGAGTTACGGTTTTTGTTCGACTGGAAAAGTATTTGCAGGTTCACCGACACGGATGGGAAGGCAGGATTATGAAGACCAGGGAACAGGGATGGCGAAGTCCGTAAACACTAAAACATTTTATTATGAATCTTGGAAATTTCACTATAAAGGCCGCCGAGGCCTTTCAGCAGGCTCAGCAGATAGCGTTTAACGCGCAAAGCCCGAACATAGAAACGGAACATATCCTGAAATCCCTGCTGGAGCAGGAGGATTCACCAGTTGACTATCTGTTGAAGAAAAACAATGTTACCGTCAACTTGCTGGACAGCAAGTTGGATGAGCTGATTCGCAAGCTTCCCAAAGCTTCCGGCGAAGCCGCTCAGCAGATTAGCCGGGAGGCCAACAACGTGGTGCTTCGCGCCGGCTCGGCTCTCAAACAATTTAAAGATGAGTTTGTAACCCCCGAACACCTTTTACTTGCACTGGTTCAGGGAAATGACAGCACAGGTAAATTGCTTAAAGATGCCGGACTGACGGAAAAAGGACTGGTAACTGCCATCCGGGATCTCAGGAAGGGAGAGACCGTTACTTCACAAACCCAATCCCAGGAATTCAATGCGTTGAATAAATATGCCAAAAACCTGAATGAGCTGGCCCGGCAGGGAAAGCTTGATCCTGTTATCGGTAGGGATGAAGAGATCCGCCGAACCCTGCATATTCTTTCGCGCCGGACCAAGAACAATCCCATCCTGGTGGGTGAACCCGGTGTGGGTAAGACTGCCATCGCCGAAGGAATCGCGCACCGGATCGTAAACGGGGATGTTCCGGAGAACCTGAAATCAAAGATCATTTACGCCCTCGACATGGGTCTGCTGATCGCCGGGGCCAAATACAAGGGAGAATTTGAAGAACGCCTGAAAGCCGTGGTGAAGGAAGTCAGTCAAAGCGATGGCGAAATCATCCTGTTTATCGACGAGATCCACACCCTCGTGGGTGCCGGGGGCGGAGAGGGGGCCATGGATGCCGCGAACATCCTGAAGCCGGCTCTTGCTAAAGGTGATCTGCGGGCAGTAGGCGCCACCACGCTTAATGAATACCAGAAATTTTTTGAAAAAGACAAAGCGCTTGAACGCCGTTTCCAGAAAGTGATGATCGACGAACCAACAGTGGAAGATGCGATTTCGATTCTCCGGGGATTAAAGGACCGGTATGAAACACATCACCATGTCCGGATCAAGGATGAGGCCATTATCGCGGCGGTGGAATTATCCAGCCGGTATATCACTGACCGTTTTCTCCCCGATAAGGCGATTGACCTGATTGATGAAAGCGCGGCAAAGCTGCGGCTTGAAATGAATTCCATGCCTGAGGAACTCGATACGCTGGAACGGCAGATCCGTCAGCTGGAGATCGAAAGGGAGGCAATCAAGCGCGAGAATGATGAGCCCAAGCTCAAGGAGTTGAACACAGAGATCGCCAACCTGTCGGTGCAACGCGACACGTATAAAGCCAAATGGAAAGAGGAAAAGGAAGTGGTGGAGAAAGTTCAGGAAGCAAAGGCTAAGATCGAAGAGCTGAAGCAGCAGGCCGAGCGGCTCGAAAGGGAAGGTGACTATGGGAAAGTGGCCGAGATCCGGTATGGCAAGATCCAGGAACAGGAAAAGATCGTAGCCGAGCTGGGCGAACAACTGGCCACCAGCGGAGAGAAACGCCTGCTGAAGGAGGAAGTGGATGCGGAAGATATTGCGGAAAGCGTAGCCAAGGCCACCGGGATACCGGTTCAAAAAATGCTGCAAAGCGACAGAGAAAAATTATTGCACCTGGAAGAACACCTGCATGAACGGGTGGTGGGACAGGAAGAGGCCATTACCGCGGTGGCCGATGCCATCCGCAGGAGCCGCGCCGGATTGCAGGATCCAAAAAAACCCATCGGTTCCTTTATCTTTCTCGGTACCACCGGGGTGGGGAAGACCGAACTCGCCAAAGCCCTGGCGGAATATCTCTTTGATGACGAAAGCATGATGACGCGGATCGATATGAGCGAATACCAGGAGAAGCATACCGTCAGCCGTCTTGTCGGTGCCCCTCCCGGTTATGTGGGTTATGATGAAGGCGGACAGCTTACCGAAGCGGTGCGGCGTAAACCCTACAGTGTGGTACTGCTCGATGAAATCGAGAAAGCCCACCCGGATGTCTGGAATGTATTGCTCCAGGTACTTGATGACGGCCGGCTTACGGATAATAAAGGCAGGGTGGTGAATTTCAAGAACACCATCATCATCATGACCAGCAATATCGGCAGCCACATGATCATGGACGCTTTTGAAGGAGTCCAGGAAAAAGGGATCGAGGAAGCCGCCAGGAAAGCAAAAGTTGAAGTGATGAACCTGTTGCGTCAAACCATCCGGCCGGAATTTCTAAACCGAGTGGACGAGATCATCATGTTCCAGCCGCTCCTGAAAAAGGAGATCGCGGGGATTGTGAAGATCCAGTTGGAAGCCTTGAAGAAACTGGTTGCTCAAAGCGGTATCCGGCTTGAGTTTGGCGAATATGCGCTGGAATACCTGGCCGAACAGGGTTTTGACCCGCAGTTTGGGGCGCGACCGCTGAAGCGGCTGATCCAGAAAGAGATCGTCAACCAGCTATCCAAACGTATCCTGGCCGGGGATATTGATAAGTCAAAACCCGTGATGGTAGATGTGTTTGATAATATGGTGGTATTCCGGAATGAGTCTCCTGAACTGGAGAAGACAAAATAAAACTGAATTATTGTGTACACATACAAAAGGCTCCGGTTTTTCCGGGGCCTTTTCTTTTGAGCATGATCATATGTTTCGCTGACAGCACTCATTGGAATCGCATATTATGGGGTTTATATTGCCCATTGCGTTTCACCAGGACAAACCCCATTACTATCACGCTAAAAAATAATATTATGTTACCAAATGAAGAAAAAGCAATGCTTCCCTCGATGCCCCGCATCGGTGACCCGGCTCCGCATTTTGAAGCCGTAACCACCCAGGGTAATATTCGTTTCCCGGAAGATTATAAAGGCAAATGGATCATTCTGTTCAGTCACCCGGCAGATTTCACACCCGTGTGTACTTCTGAGTTTATGACCTTTGCAAAAATGGAACCTGAATTTGCCCGTCTCAACACCCAACTTGTGGGATTGAGTGTGGATGGATTGTACAGCCATATCGCCTGGCTCCGTACGATCAAGGACCGGATCGAATTCCGGGATATGAAAAATGTCGAAGTCAAATTCCCCCTTATTGAGGACATCACTATGGAAGTGGCGAAGAAATACGGCATGATACAGCCCGGTGAAAGTTCCACCAAGGCAGTGCGTGCCGTGTTTTTCATAGATCCCAAGGGCTTTATCCGCACCATTATCTATTACCCGCTTTCACTCGGAAGGAATTTCAGGGAACTGAAAAGAGTGCTGATCGGGTTGCAAACCGCCGACAAACACGCGGTGGCCCTGCCTGCCGACTGGCAACCGGGGGAAGATGTGATTGTTCCTCCGGCAAACAGTTGCGGGGTGGCCGCAGACCGGATGGCCGGTAAGGAAGCTGATGTGTATTGCAAAGACTGGTTCTTCTGCATGAAACCGATGCCCAAAGAAGAACTGGAGCTCGCATAAATGCAATCACAACCATTAAACCGGGGAGCCGCCAGCGGCTCCCTTTTTGTTTCTCATACGGGTATAACAGCGGTTTCGATTTTAATTTCATATTTTCAGAAAAAGTATAAAATGTCTTCAGTAAACCGCAGAAATTTTCTCAAAACCACCGGAGCCCTTTCCCTGCCGCTTCTGGGAACGGCTTCTCCTTTGTGGGCAGAAGCCACATTTAAGGCCCCGAAGCCATCCCCCGACCCGGCGATCTGGTTCATCGGAGACGGCAAAATGTTTGAGCCCGGGGATTATATCCGTGAACTCCAGGAAATGCATTCCGCGAAACCTATCGAACGGGACCGGTATGGTACAGGCGGGGTAGTGGAGCAGCTGGAAAAAAAGTTTGCAGAAATAACCGGAAAGGAAAAAGCCGTTTTTCTTCCCAGCGGTACCATGGCCAACCAGCTTGCTATTGCCGTATTATGCGGAGAGCACACCAAGGCCATTGTACAGGAAACAAGCCATGTTTTTCGCGATGAGGCGGATGCAGCCCAATCGGTTTTTGGAAAAAGATTGGTGCCACTTGCACCGGAAAAAACCGGGTTTACCGCAGAAGAGTTGAAACAGGCGGTTGAAAATCTGCCGAATCAGGAAGTGTTTACCGGGCCGGTAGGTGCGGTTTCGATTGAAAATCCGGTACGAAGAACCAATGGCCGCGTCGTTCCCATCGGGGAAATAAAGGCGATCAGTGCATACTGCAGGAGCATGGGGATCGGGTTGCACCTGGATGGAGCACGGCTTTACATGGCTTCTGCCTGGCAAGGGATCCCGGTAAAAGAATATGCCGGATATTTTGATACGGTCTATATCTCCTTATACAAATACCTGGGCGCAAGTGCCGGTGCCATTCTTTGCGGCGACAGCCGGGTCATCGGTAAGATTCCGCACCTGATCAAGATACATGGCGGGAGTATGTTCGGGAACTGGACCAATGCGGCCATGGCCCTGCGCAGGCTGGAAGGCCTGGAAACCCGCCTGCAGGATGCAAGGAAAAGAGGCGATGAGATTTTTGCGGCCCTCAATAAATTACCCGGGGTTAATATCAGCCCGCTTGACCAGGGCACCAATATCTACCAGGCAGCGTTCGGGAATTCGGTTAATGGCGCAGCGATGCAAAAAAAGCTGAGAGAGGAATATAATATCCGGATCGGGTTCCCCCCGGGCGGACAAAAAACCCAGCTTACCGTGAATGAAACCCTGCTTTACCAGGACGCGGATTATGTGATCAACGCATTCAGGATGGCGATTAAGGGGTAGGTATTTTATCCTCCGCTGGGGACATGACTAACTTCAATACGACGCTTGAGTTTTTTCATAAGGTCCCGGAAATGCAATTTCTAGTTTCGCCCCGGTCAAACGATTTGTTGTATGATACCGGTATTACCTCTCCTGTTGGTTGTTACGGGTTTCTTATTCACGACATCCTGTACCACCAACCGGACACCTGCTGCGGAAAGCACCGGCGATCCGCTTGAACAATTGATCAAGGGGAATAAAAGATTTGCCACCGGGCATTCGGTACATCCCCACGAATCCTTCAAACGCCGACATGAGATTGCTTCTGGGCAGCATCCCGTTGCGGCCATCCTTTGCTGTTCTGATTCCCGGGTTTCCCCGGAAATCATACTAGACCAGGGACTTGGTGATCTTTTTGTCATCCGCACCGCTGGGAACCTGATGGGAGGGCTCGAGATTGGCAGTATAGAATACGCCGTGGAGCACCTGGGTGTAAAACAGGTACTGATCATAGGGCACAAGGAATGCGGTGCACTCAAGGCCTTTGTAGACGGGAATGTACCACCTGGTCATATCCGTGATATCGTTGACAGCATCAAAAAAGAAAAGGAGATTCTTGCGATTCCCGCTTCAGATAAAAACCTGCTTTATGACTGTATCCGCGCCAATATTGTCCATGGTGTGAGGCAACTGAAATCGGAATCCGCAATCGTCTCGGAAAAAATCAGAACCGGAGGATTAAAAGTAACCGGCGGTTATTACGACCTGGAAAAAGGGGAGATCAACCTGGTTACCAACTAAAAAAAAAGCACACCCCGGGGGGTGCGCTTGATAGGTTACGGTTTAACTACCGGATTATTGGATCCGGTTTACAGTCATTTCACTGATTTGCCTGTAAACACTGCTGATCTCATACACAGTGGCTTTGTTATCCTTTTTGCAGAAAACAGAGAAATATAGTTTTTCATCGCCTATCTCTTCTGCAACCAGCATGAATTTTTTGGTAAATTTTTCTGCCCGTATGGTCTCCGAATACAGGCGGTTGCCAAAACGGTCGTTGATCGTAATGATGTAATCTTCCTCTTCAGAGTTCCCGGTTACCTGGAGCTCAAATACCGGGTCATTTTTAATCATACCCGCGAACTTCAATTCTGTGGTCACCCCCGGATTTTCACGGGTGCTGTCAGTTGCCGTTGCTGATACGGCCGAAAAAATGGTGAGAAATGCCAGGGCGATAAAGCGGCTGTTGCGAATGATCTTTTTCATTTTGTAAGGGTTTAGGTTAAACAATTTGATTCCGAAAATCAAATGGCAGCAATCGGACAAGCGTGGTCCAAAACGGGACAATTGACAAGCAGGATGGCAGGCGGGCTGTTGGCGGGGCGGCTTCCCCTGTAAAAGCAATTGGGTGGTTTCGATGAGGCAAAGCTAGACAGGCAATGGATACACCGATTTCCGAATTGGACCTGGTTTGCTTATTTCCAACCTTCAAAAAATTAAGTAAAGTATAGATTATCAATTAATTAGAATAGATCCTTCTCAGACAGCCATCCGAGATAAAGCGGGGCAAAAATTCAATTTTAAGTCAGGTAATACTTTGTTTCCGCTTTTTTCAGGGATCTTGATTTGACTGAGACCGGAACCCTTCGGGAAGTTGTGTCTGTAAAGGCTTGATTTTTAGTGTGGGGTTACTTGTTAGGAAATTAATTATAGGCGGATTTGGCAGGGGATAAAAAAATATTATCTTCATCCGCTTACCGGGTATGACGAATTGACACAACTGGCTTGAAGTCAACCATCTGGCTGGTAATTTGTTTAATTCATACCCAGGCCTGGAAAAGGGCCAACCGGTAGAAAAGGAGTAACATAAAAATGCCCATCAAAAAAGAAGATATTATCATTATTGAGCCCCGGGAAATTTTCGTGGGACGCAAGGATGCACCCGTAACCCTGGTGGAATTTGGCGAATACGAAAGCGAGGAATGCGCGAAAGTAAACGAGGTTGTAAAGCAACTGCTGGAAGACTATGAGGGAAAGATCCGGTTTCAGTTCAGGCATTTTCCGCTGACCCTGATTCATCAGCGCAGCCTGAAAGCGAGTGAATCCGCAGTGGCAGCCGGGCAGGAAGGCAAATTCTGGGAAATGCACAATGTATTGTTTCAGAATCGCCGCAATCTCGGTACCACCAGCCTGAAACTATACAGCAAGGAAGCCGGTGTTAAAAACAAGAAATTCCTCGAAGACCTTGTAAACGGAACCTTTGGATGGCAGGTGCAGGATGATATTAAAGAAGGGCATAACCGGGGGATCAAGGACATCCCGGCATTCTTCATCAACGATGTAATGCTGACTTTAAAACCCACTTATGCCAATCTCAGCGCTGCGATCGATGCGGCCCTGAAAAAAGCAAAATCCAAAACGGCCGGTAAAAAAACCGTCACCAAGTCAAAACAAAGAGCCTGATATTCGGGAATGATTTCCCATGAAAAGACCCTGTACATCGTACAGGGTCTTTTCATAAATAATAAAGCCTCCCGGGGGAGGCTTTATTATTTATCGTCCGGTAATGATTACCAACGGTTGCCGGAATAAGAAGGGCGCGGAGTTCTCGCGGGCCTGTCTTCTTTCGGGCGGGCAACGCTCACGCGGATCGCACGTCCGTCAACGGTAGCGCCATCCAGCTCGTCGATCGCTTTTTGAGCGGCTGCATCATCACTCATTTCAACGAAACCGAAACCTTTGCTGCGGTTTGTGAATTTGTCCATGATGACTTTAGCGGAGGTAACTTCTCCGTACTCGGCAAAATAACTTCTGAGATCTTCATCCACTACGGCGAAGCTCAGGTTTGAAACATAAATGTTCATGTAAAAAAATTAACTTTAAAAAAATACTTGAGAAACACGCAACGTAAAGAAGACTAACTATTAGCAGAATTATCCGTAGCAGTAAAAAATCGTTCACTTACAAAATGCTGTCGAACTCAAATTAACGGGGCAAAGGTAAGGGTATTTTATCCCCCGGGAGGTTTTATTTAAAAGAGAATCATTTATTTAACATGTCGTATTCCCGGTTTGATGTGATCGTGGCCGGTACGGGTTCCATGGGTTCCGCGGCCTGTTATTACCTGGCTGCCCGGGGTTGTTCGGTCCTGGGACTTGAACAAAACCCGACCATTCCACACGAACTGGGGTCTCATACCGGCCAAAGCCGGATCATCCGCAAAGCATATTTTGAACATCCGGGATATGTCCCACTTCTCGAAAAAGCCTATCAAAACTGGCGGGAGCTGGAGGCAAAAACCGGGGAACAGGTTTATCATAAAACGGGATTGTTGTACACCGGCCCCCGGCAACACCCGGTTATTCAAGGGGTGAAATATGCAGCCAACCAGTTTAACATTGAAGTGAATGAGGTTTCTGAACCCGGTAAGTACCCGGCCTTTAATACAAACACCGATAATGTATTGATGCTCGAGACAGATGCAGGTTTTCTGTTGCCCGAAAAAGCCATCCGGCTTTACCTGGAGGAATCAGTTAAACTGGGAGTTTCGATCCGGACCGGCGAAAAGCTGATAAACTGGGAAAAAAAGGATGGTGCATTAAAGGTGCACACAAACCGGGATACTTATTTAACCTCGAAACTGATCATTACAACAGGGGCCTGGGCATCTCAGCTGTCCCCTAATTTCCAGATCCCGCTGACCGTAACACGGCAGCTTGTATTTTGGGTTGAGCCACCTGATCCCGAAAGATATTTCCCGGAACGATTTCCCTGCTGGATGACGGCTGCGGAAGATCTTCCGGGAGTCTGGTATGGATTTCCATATCTCTCAGGTCCTGATTTTCCCGGACCGCGGGGATTGAAATTTGCCTGGCATCATGCAGGTGAGGAAACCGATCCCGAACATGTAAAGCGGGAGGTTTCAAAAGAAGAGATACGTGCACTTCTGAAAAATGCCGCCGGGTATTTTAGCCCTGCCGTTCATCCGGTCGTGGATGTGAAAACCTGTTTGTATACGAATACCCCGGATGAAAATTTTGTCATCGACCGATTGCCTGGATATGACGGCGATTTGCTGATAGCCTGGGGGTTCAGCGGGCACGGGTTCAAGTTTGCATCGGCAGTGGGAGAGATCCTGGCCGCAATGGCATGCGGGGAAGATAGCGGTCTCCCAACCGGGTTTCTTTCACTCGACCGGTTTGGGTAAGCGGTTCAGCCTACCGGTGGTTCCACATCAAAGAGGTCTTTCTTTTCTTCTTTTTTCCGGATCCCGAAATTATAACGCAGGTTAAGGCCGTATCGGCGCGTATCAGATTGACGGGTACCGGTCGCATCCACCAACCCCTGCCGGATAGAGAAGTCGTTTTTATTGGTAAAGAACATATCGTTTGCGCTCAGGGTAAGAATCAGTTTTTCTTTAAAGAATTTCCGGTTCAGGCTGGCATTTAATGCACCGAAAGAACTGAGTTCATAGAATTGTTGCTGTCCTTTCAAACGCAGGAATCCGTTTACCGTTAGCACCGATCTCTTATCGAGTTTCAGGGTCTGGTATGTAAAAAAGGTCCATGTGCCCCGTTTAAAGGAAAGCGGTC
>JBMSNP010000012.1:0-58987 GCA_049421765.1 Chitinophagaceae bacterium | reverse complement strand
GGTTTTAAGGAATTTCCGGCCCAGCGTAATTGCTATCACGGCGATGGGGATGGAAGCGGAAACGGTCAGCCCCGCCTTGAGTGCGAGATACACAGTGGCGGCACCGAAAATGATTCCGAAAGCGGCTCCGGTAAGGATGGATTTTACTGTAAACTCGGCCATCCTTGTTTCTGGGGAAACAAAGGGTTTGAAGTTGTTTTGGTCTGCCATGCAGAATGGTTTTTAGTACAGGGAAGATAAGGAAAGAGCTTCGAGTTTTGAGACCCGTGCCCCGGGTTTCTTATTCGTTAGAATTGATGATCCTATCAGTAAAGCCTGTTTGGTTGCTCTATGCTCACAATCCGCGGCTCAAATCTGTCAACTTAACTCACACCCTTCTCCTTCATGATCCGGTTCAGCCATTTGAGCATGATGAAACACATTACGGCTGCCACCATCAACAAACCGAAGTTGAGCCAGAAAAACCCGGCTTTGTGATTGTACTGGTCCCACATAGAGGACAGCACACCGGATAATTTATTACCGATTGATGTGGCAAGAAACCACCCGCCCATCATGAGCGACGTGATCCGGACGGGGCTGAGTTTTGAAACCAGCGACAATCCCATCGGGCTTAACAACAGTTCTCCGATCGTAATGACCCCATAACTTGAGATCAGCCAGAGTACACTGGCTTTTTCCTGGCCGTTGTGGCTTGCGTATACGGCTCCCACCATTACCAGGGCCGAAAGACCGGAAATGAAAAGTCCGAAGGCGATCTTCGTGGCAGTGGAAGGTTCTTTGCGTCTTCTTCTCATCCAGGAAAAAAAGGCCACTACCAACGGGGTGAGCAGAATCACCCAGCCCGGGTTGATCGACTGGCTGAGGTTGGTGGCCCACAAACTGACTGTCTGGCCTTCGGCCGGTTTTTTGGATTCGGGTATATTCTTGAAGTACACTGGATAGTTCAGTTCCCGGACCACCTTACCGTTTTCTTTTTGCAAACGGAACTGGTCATCGTACCGGGCCACCGAATCCATTTTATAGGTGATTGTTTGGGCGAAATTGAGTTTGTCAAAAACCTTTTGCATGCTTCCTGTCACTTCCCGGTTGGTATACCGGTCAGCCCAGGTGTTCAGCGCGGAGCCATTTTGTTTGAATACAGCCCAGAACATCACAACAACAGCAAAAATGGCCAGGAGGGCGGCGATGGGTCGTTTTTCCCCGGTATTGGCCCGGAAATAAAGCGAAGTATAAAAATAAATTACGGGGATACATGCAAACAGGAAGGCGTCGGTGGAGTCCGATCCCACCAGGGTGCCGGGAATAAGCCAGCCCAGGATACCCGCTACAATGGAAGGAACGAAAATAGTGAAGATGATACGGGTCATTGACATATCATTCGGGCCGACCCCCTTTTTGACATCATAAGCCTTATAATGCCGGGTGCCAGAAAGGAAAATCATTACACCCAGAAACATACCTACACCTGCGGCGATAAAAGCCGCTCCCCATCCGTAAATGATATAGAGTGCGGCCCCGAAGAAGTTGCAGACAAAGGCCCCGATATTGATCCCCATGTAAAATATGTTGTAGCCATCGTCTTTCTGGAGTACATACTGCGGGGTGGAATATACATTCCCGAGAAGGGTGGAAATATTGGGTTTGAAAAACCCGTTACCCAGTATCACCAGGGTCATGGAAAGGTATAGCATGGGCAGGTTATGCACCGACATCAGGCAGTATCCCAGTCCCATCATCAGACCACCCATGATAATCGAGTGCCGGTATCCCAGGTATCGGTCGGCCAGCAGCCCTCCGATAAACGGGGTCAGGAAGACCAGTGCGATGAAAGTACCATACAGATCCGAAGCTTCCGCTTCCGTCATAGCATATCCTGTCTTTACATCCTTCAGGTATAATGTGAATATCCCGATCATCAGGTAATAGCCGAATCTTTCCCACATTTCTGAAAAGAAAAGAAAAGGCAGTGCTTTCGGGTGTTTCTTCCACATGGCGCGTAGGTTTAGGCCGTCAAGTTAAATAAAATTGGGGGTGCCGGAAATAAAAAAGGTGACCCGGGGGTCACCTTTTTCGGAAAGGGAAAAATCAATGAGAGCCGGTCTTGTCCTTCACAATCTGGTTAAGGGATTTGATCCTTGAGTAGATCAGGATGCCGCCGATAAATGCTGCGGCGACCAGCAGCAGAAAGAACATTTTTTTATCAGTGAAGTCATCCCAAAAACTGGTCATAACCCCGGCCACTTTTCCTCCGATGGAAGTGGAGAGGAACCATCCGCCCATCATCAGCGCCGTCAGCCTGCCCGGCGAAAGTTTGGACACCAGGGACAGCCCCATGGGACTCAGGAAAATTTCACTGATGGTAAATATGAAATAGGTAAGCCAAAGCCAGATGGCAGAGGCCTTATGGGTGTAAATGGAAGGAACCGACATGATGGCGAAGACCATGACGAGCGCAGATAAGCCCGAAATGAACATGGCCATTCCGAATTTAGACATGGTGGTGGGTTCTTTACCCCGTTTTCGAAGCCAGCTGAAGAATGGAACAAATAGCAGGGTCAGCAACACGATAAACATTGGGTTGATGGACTGGAACAGTTCGGTATTGGTGAGCTTTACTTCTTTCCCCTGGGGCCATTTATCTTTCGGGACATTGAAAAAGTACGGGTCCGGTCCCATTTCCATTATGGGTTTGCCCTCATTGTCCTTGACCACGCGCATATAGGCATCCAGTTTGGTGGTCATTCGCAGGGAGTCCGAAACTTTTTGCATAGGGAATAATGCGGAAGTAATCTTTTCCGTCGTAGCCGATGCTTCGCGGTCTGTATGTTTTTCCGCCCAAATAGTAAGTCCGGTTGCATTCTGATTATAAATCGTCCAGAAGGCGACAGCGATCGCAAAAATGAAAAGCAGTGCACCGATCCCTTTCTTGTCCTGTCCTTTGGCCCGGACCCATAATGAAATATAGAACGCGACAATAGGCAGGCAGGCAAAAATAAATGCATCGTTGGCCTGTGTGCCCATGATCGGGGAGCCAAACATTTTTGTCGGGCCGAACCATCCGATCACCGCAGCAATGATCGCCGGAAGAAAAACCGTAGAAAATATTTTGGATAGGGGCATGTCTTCTGCCTGAACGGGTTTTTTCACATCGGCTTCCCGGATATCTTTATTCTTGATGGAAATGGCCAGGATGATGAGCCCGATTATCAGGCCAACACCAGCCGCTCCGAAAGCATAGCCCCAACCATAGGCATTCCGCAGGTAGGCAGCGACGAAATTGCAGACAAAAGCGCCGATATTAATGCCCATGTAAAATATATTATACGCATTGTCCTTGAGGGGTTTGAGGTCTTCCCGGTTATAGATATTTCCAAGCAGGGTGGAAATATTGGGTTTAAAAAAGCCATTTCCCACAATGATCAGAGCCAGGGAAATAAACATGGCTGTGTTTCCGGGCAGGGAAAGACCCAGGTATCCGGCGGCCATCAGGAATCCCCCGATAAAAATGGATTTAATATACCCCAGGTAACGGTCGGCGATCAGCCCCCCGATAAAGGGTGTCAGATAAACCAGCGCGATGAAACTGCCAACAATGTCCGCACCAATTCTCCCGGAAAATCCCTTTGCTCCTTCGGCGACGGGATCGATCATGTAGATGAGCAGGATACCTACCATCAGGTAATAGGCAAACCGTTCCCACATTTCGGTGAAGAAGAGAACGTATAACGCTTTTGGGTGCTTGCCCGTAGTTACAGGTTGATTCATACTGTGTTTTTTAATGACTAATCAGAAGTGCCAATCGTTAGGGGAACCAAAATACAGAAATTTATGTAGCCAAAAATTTTTATGGCTAACTTTAATGGATACACACGATATTCGCAACGCATTAAAATCCAGCAGTCAAACCCACTATGCGTATCCTTTTATTAGGCTCCGGCGGCCGGGAACACACCCTCGCCTGGAAGATGTCTCAAAGCCCGCTTTGTGAAGCCCTCTTTATAACGCCGGGAAATGCCGGTACCGCGCAATGCGGAAAGAACCTCGACATTTCTCTTTCAGATTTTGATGGAATCCGAAAAGTCTGTATTGAAGAACATATCGATCTTGTAGTAGTGGGTCCGGAAGAACCCCTGGTCAAGGGCATTACGGATTTCCTGATCAGCGACCCGTCGCTCCCGGATCTGGATGTGATCGGCCCCGATCAAACTGGGGCCCAACTGGAAGGAAGCAAGGCTTTCGCCAAAGCTTTTATGATCCGTCATGGGATCCCCACGGCGGGCTACAGGGAGTTCACGGAACAGAATTATCCTGAAGGGGTGGCCTACCTCCGGCAACATGCCCTTCCTATTGTTATCAAGGCCGATGGACTGGCCGCGGGGAAAGGCGTGGTGATTTGTGAAAACCACCTGGAAGCAATTGCGGAATTTGAACTGATGGTACAGCGCTCCAAATTCGGGGAAGCCGGTAAAAAAGTGGTGATCGAGGAATTCCTGAAGGGAATCGAGATATCTGTATTTGTGCTTACGGACGGAAAGAATTATGTCATCCTGCCCGAGGCCAAAGATTACAAACGGGTGGGAGCAGGGGATACAGGGCCCAATACCGGGGGAATGGGGGCTGTGAGCCCGGTTCCTTTCGCCAACAGGGAATTGATGCAAAAAATCGAAGATCGGGTTATTCGACCCACGGTTGAAGGGCTGAAAAAAGAAGGCCTTGAATACCGCGGCTTTATTTTTTTCGGACTGATGATCGTAAACGGCGATCCTTACATGATAGAATACAATTGCCGGATGGGTGATCCTGAAACGGAAGTCGTGATCCCGAGACTCCGGAATGACCTGGTGGAATTGCTGACCGCAGCGGCCAACCAGCAACTGGATGCTGTAAAAATAGAAACAGATAACCGGACTGCCTGTACCATTGTGGCAGTCAGTGGCGGATATCCCGGGGACTATAAAAAGGGACAGGTGATCCTGGGAATCGGGGATGTAAACCCAGAAGACAGCATCCTGTTTCACATGGGTACCCTGGAAAAAGACGGACAGGTGCTGACAAACGGGGGCCGGGTATTTTGCATCACCTCTTTTGGCCGTTCAGTATTTGATGCAGTGGAAATTACCAAGGAAGAAATGCAGAAAGTTTCCTTTTCCGGAATGGAATACCGGGAAGATATCGGCTACGAGTTCAGTTAAGACGGGATTGCATTTAAGGCGGATCAGCGGCAACCCGCTTCCACCGGTGATAGCCACAACCTGGTAGCCCATGCATTCTTTACCTTTAAAAAAAACCTTTATGCCCGGCGATGTACATTACCACGATTACCTGCAACTCGAAAAAATCCTCAATGCGCAGTTCCCCGAGAGTGATAAACACAACCTGCCGGCACACGATGAGACCCTTTTCATCATCATCCATCAGGCCTATGAACTTTGGTTCAAGCAACTGCATCATGAAGTGGATTCCGTGGCGGGGATTATGAGCCGGCCCGCACTAAACGATAATTCTCCTGAATTGCAAACGATCGTACACCGGCTCAACCGGTGTATCACGATCCTGCGGGTATTGGTTCACCAGATTGATATCATGGAAACCATGACCCCGATGGATTTTCTTGATTTCCGGGATTTGCTTCGTCCGGCTTCAGGCTTTCAAAGCTGGCAGTTCAAGGAACTGGAAGCGAAACTGGGTTTAAAGTATGAAGAGCGACATGGCCGCGAGTATTATACTTCCCAGCTTCGTTCAGAACATGTGGAACTGATCAAAAATGCTGAAAACGGGTTGTCCCTTTTACAATTGCTGAATGCCTGGCTTGAAAGGATGCCATTCCTGAACGAAGGAGCTGATCCTGCATTCTGGCAGCATTACCGGTCCATTTACGAAATGAGCCTGGCCGATGCGGAGAAAAGCAATGTTTCAGCCTTTCATGATGTGTTTTACGGGAATGTTTCTCAGCCGGCCCGAAGTTTGTCACCTGCTGCATCCCGGGCGGCACTTTTCATTATGCTATACCGGGGGTACCCTTTGCTGCAACTGCCTTTCCAGTTGCTGAATTGCCTGCTGGATATCGATGAACAGCTCAGTTCCTGGCGGTACCGGCACATGAATATGGTACACCGGATGATCGGCTCCCGGATCGGAACAGGGGGCAGTACCGGGAAGGATTATCTCAAAGCCGCAGCCGATAAGCACTACATCTTCCGGGAGATCGCACAGCTCAACAGTTTTCTCATCGAGAGGAAAAAACTTCCTGTCCTGCCCGCCGCGGTGGAACGCCAGCTGGGGTTTGGCCATATTTAAAAAAATCGGTCCTGTGCACCAAACCCTTTGTAGGGTGTACTGAAAAAACGGCTTACGTTGCTGTTGAATTCATCCTTGAAAAATATAGGTGTACTGTGACCGGATCCGGGCACGATCCACAAATAAGCCCTGGAAATGTTTTTATAGATCTTCATTGTATGCTCTACCTTTATCACATCAAGGTCTCCGCCAATCACAAGGCTTGGACAAGCAATACGTTGCAGATCGGTAAGGGGAATATGTGGTTGTTCTGCCAGCAGTCTGAATAATTTTAAAGACGTTTTCTCCTGTTCGGTTCTATCTGTTTTTGCCCGTAATTGTGCCAGTACGGGTGTAACCATATCCCAGATCTCCTGGGGTACCGCCGTTGTATCGGGTACCAGGTTAGCCCCGGTGATGGCCAGTTTTTTTACTTTTTCCGGGTGGCGGATGGCGAGGAGCAGTCCGTTGATTCCCCCGTCACTCCAGCCGATCACGTAAGCCGAATCAATTTTCATCGCATCCAGCAGGGCGGCATAATCGTCGGCCATCATTTCATATGTGAGACTGTCTCCCGGATCCGTGGATTTACCCTGGGACCGGCTGTCGGCCAGGATCACCTGGTACTCCCGGCTGAAAAAGGGAATCTGGTAAAGGAAATCGCGGATGGACCCGCCGTTCCCGTGAATGATCAGCAGGGGTGTTCCTTTTCCATATACTTCACAATACATTTTAAAACCCCTGATTTCATAATATTTGCCGGCTTCGGGGTTTCGACCATAGAGGTTTTTGGGATCCTCCAGGAGTTTTTGATATTCCTGCATAATGGCTGGCATATCCTGTGCACGGCTTATTAAACCCATGAAAAGGAAAAGCCCGGTCAGAAATTTTTTCATCTTCTGATATTTCCCGTAAGATAATATAAATACAGGCCGGGAAAACCCGGCCTGCTGGACGTAGAACATATAATGGATGGAGAATTCAGAATGTATACCGGATCCCCAGGCCGCCCCAACTGCTGACAAACCCCCGGTTATCCCCGAATTCAAAGGAAGGCTGCCAGTCGAGCGAAATATTAATGGGAGCTCCCCTGAATTTATAGTCCAGGCCGATCACACCATCCAAACCGATAAATGAGCCATCACCATACTTGGTATTGTAGAATCCTATGTGGGCGCCAGGCCCGATATACCAACTTAATCCCTCCGCCCCGTTAATGGGCCCGTGGATCTCGTATAGTCCTGTGATCCGGGTTCCCTGGTTCCAGAAATAGCCGATCAGTTCCAGGGCGCTTTTGTCGTTTAAAAAATGCTTGAAAGATATACCTCCCCCGTCCCAAACCTTTACACCCAATGCAGTTCGGTAGGAACTGCTGCCGGAGCTTTTGCTTTGTGCTTGTGAAACAGTAAACAGACATACAGAAATCGAAAGAATAATTAGTTTTCTCATTGATAAAATGGTTATCAGGATCGAGTTAATAACCTGTTAATGCCAACATTGTGCCAAAGTCTGAATTCGGGGAATCAGGAGGTCCGTTTCGGCAACCTGAGCAGGAAATAAAAAATAACGATACCTGCCATGATCGCGGTGACAGAAAAAGTACTGGTCATTCCGAAATATGTCCACAACCCTCCCGCAATGATACTGGCCAACAGGGTACAGATGCTTTCGCAGCTGCTGTAAAAACCGATGGCCGTAGCTGTGTTTTTGTCATGTGCGATGTTGGTGATCCAGGCTTTCACCACCCCTTCTGTGGCCGCGGCATAGATTCCGTAAAGGGCGAAGAGTACAAAGATCATCACTACGGTAGGACCCAGGGCAAAACCGGCATAGACCCCGGCAAACAGCAATAGACCCATTAGAAAAACTGTCCGGTGCCGGAACCTGTCGGCCAAAGCCCCGAGCGGATAGGAAAAAATAGCATACACCAGGTTATAGAATACATAGGCCGCGATCGTGATCGTATCCCCGTTAAACACAACACCCCCGAATTGAACTGTATCCTCACCAATCGTTTCCCGCGTGATGAGGAGTAAAAAAACATCGGAGCTGTTAAACAGTGCAAAAAGCAAAAGACCGGGAACGATCTTTCGGTATTCCGGGCCTGCAATTTTCCAGTATTTAAAGAATGAGAAGAAATTTCCCCTGCCAAGGGTGGAAACCGGTTGTCTTTTTTCCCGAAGCAGAAAAACGAGCCAGACGGACAATAAACCTGGGATAAAGGCTATGTAAAACAAGGTTTTATAACTTCCCGGGTTGAAGTAAAGATAGACCAGTGCCAGGAGTGGACCGATCGCTGCACCGACCGTATCCATGCCCCGGTGAAAGCCAAAAACCCGGGCCTTTGTTTCAGGTGTCGCCTCCCCGGAGAGGAGTGCATCCCGGGCGGCGGTTCGTACCCCTTTTCCCAGCCGGTCGAGTGACCGCACAAAAAATATCCAGAGAGGGTAGGTAAAAACAGCCATCAGGGGTTTGGAAACAGCTCCCAGCAGATACCCGAATTTTACGAAAGGAATACGAACTCCCCGCACATCGCTTTGTTTGCCAAAATACCCTTTGCTGATTCCCGCCATAAAACTGACCAGGCCTTCCAGTATCCCGATGAGGAGGATGCTGAAACCGATCTCCTTCAGGTAAACCGGGATAACCGGGTACAGCATTTCACTGGCAATGTCCGCAAACAGGCTTACCAGGGAAAGAATCACAACGGTCCGGCTAATGATCCGCATAAAGTGAAGATAAATGAAAAAGGCAATTACGGATTTTACGGAATGTAACGGGAAACATGCGCCGGGAAAACGCGTTCTGTTTTTGGCTTGTACCGGTAAGTAAAAAAATCCTTTTTGCTATGGAGTTCCCTTTGATAATTCGAATTATTTCCTCCACCTTTGCCCTCAACCTGTCTCTTGTAAGACAGGTAAAATCCGATCTATATTAATGGGACTTTTTAACTGGTTTACACAAGAAATTGCCATCGATCTGGGTACCGCGAATACCCTGATCATTCACAACGATGAAGTAGTAGTGAACGAGCCCAGTATTGTGGCCCTCAACCGCAACAACCCCAAGGAAGTGCTGGCAGTAGGCAAGAAAGCCCTGATGATGCACGAGAAGACGCATGAGAGCATCCGCACCGTTCGCCCGTTGAAAGATGGAGTGATCGCCGATTTTAATGCGGCCGAGCTGATGATCCGGGAACTGATCAAACTGGTGTATCCCAAAAAGCCGCTTTTCCCTCCCAGCTGGAGAATGATGATTTGTATCCCTTCGTCAATTACGGAAGTGGAGAAAAGAGCGGTACGGGACAGCGCCGAGCAGGCAGGAGCCAAGGAAGTATATCTCATACATGAACCCATGGCGGCTGCCCTGGGTATCGGCATTGATGTGGAGGAACCGGTGGGAAATATGATCATTGATATCGGCGGAGGTACCACGGGAATTACCGTCATCGCCCTTGCCGGGATCGTCTGTGACCAGAGCATCCGGATTGCGGGGGATGAATTTACAGCAGACATTATGGAGGCCCTCCGCAGGTATCACAGCCTCCTGATCGGGGAGCGTACCGCGGAACAGATCAAGATACAGGTGGGAGCCGCTATGAAAGAGATTGATAATCCCCCGGATGATTTCCCTGTCAACGGCCGGGACCTGGTGACAGGAATCCCGAAGCAGATCATGGTAAGCTACCAGGAGATCGCCGAGGCCCTTGATAAAAGCATATTTAAGATCGAGGAAGCCATCCTGAAAGCACTGGAGCAAACACCTCCCGAGCTGGCAGCTGACATTTATCGCCGCGGGCTTTATATAACCGGGGGTGGGGCCCTGCTGCGGGGACTGGACAAGCGCCTGGGCAATAAGATCAAATTACCCGTTCATGTTGCCGATGACCCATTGAAAAGCGTGGTACGGGGAACCGGGATCGCGTTGAAGAATTACGACAGGTATCCGTTTGTAATGAGATAAACCAACAGGCGGGTCTGCATTTACCGGCCGGCAAGCAACCAAACCGGCGCCCCGGATCTTGCAGTTCCAACCTTTTCCCAGTGCCTTTCCATGAAAAACATTTTCCTATTTATTGGCCGTTACAAAACGTTTTTCTCTTTCCTCATTCTGCAGGGGGTAGCCCTTTGGTTTTTATTCAGCTATAACCGGTTTCACCGGGCCAAGTTCCTGGGAGTTGCCAACGAAGCCACCGGCCGGATCAATGCCCAGTACAACAGGATAGAGGATTTTTTCAGCCTGAAGGAAGAGAACCGGCGGGTACATCGTTTGAATGATTCGCTGATGAACCTGGTGCAGGGAAATTTCAGCCTGCATGATACTTCGGGCCAGATCATCAGGGATTCCATCCCCGCAGATACATTGGGGCACTACCGCAGATATATCTTCCGACCCGCCACAGTCGTTTACAATAGAGTGAGTTCCCAGAAGAATTTTATACAGGTCAACCGCGGTGCCGCACAGGGGATCCGGGATAATATGGCAGTAATCAGCTCGGACGGTGCCGTCGTGGGGGTGGTGGTAAATGTGAGCAGCAACTTTGCACAGGTCATGAGCCTGCTCCATGTACAGAACTCCGTCAGTGCTTCGTTGAAAAGAAGCGGGGATTTCGGAACGGCTGAATGGGATGGTCGGGACCCCCGGTACCTGGTTCTGAAAAAGATCCCGAAAACGGTTGAAGTAAAAAAGGGGGATACAGTACTCACCAGCCCTGTTTCCTTCAATTATCCCCCGGGGTACATGGTGGGAACGGTATATGATATTGATCTCGACAACACGACCGGTATGTATGAGTTGCGGGTGAAGACCGCTGCCAATTTTTATAACCTCCAGCAGGTACATATCCTGGAAAACCTGGATTATACCGAACAGTTAAACCTGGACCGGGAAACCAAAAAGAAAATAGAATCCATTCTGAAATCACCCCGATGAGCGATCTGATCAGAAATATCGCCCGGTTGGCCTTTTTTATATTGGTACAGGTTTATGTACTGAATAAAATCCCGCACCTGCACCGGTTTATCACACCCTATATCTACTATCTGTTTATTCTCTGGCTCCCGTTCTCGATTTCCCGTTCCTGGTTGTTGCTGATCGGTTTTTTCACCGGACTTGCACTTGATTATTTTACGATGACCCCGGGACTGCATGCAGCTGCCTGTACACTGATCGCCTATGTCCGCCCCTTTGTCATCAATGTCCTGACTCCCAAGGACACGTCTGAATTCAATTACAGGGAACCTTCACCGCTGGCCATGCAATGGACCCCTTATGCCGTATATGTTCTGGTGCTGACCCTGCTTCATCATGGCTACCTGGTATTCCTCGAATGGCTGAGCGTGGGCAGCTTCCTGGGATTCCTGATCAAGGTTTCCGCCACTACCGGCATCAGCCTGTTGCTGATCTTTACCGTGGAATTACTGTTTCCCAGGAAGCTGAAGTTCCGGACCAATACAGCCTGACCGGTCCCTCAGCGTTCAAATAAATTCTTAAATCGGATTTTAATTTGCAAATAGATTTGGTATCGAAGTTTTGCAATTCGTATTTTGCAGGCCTGTAATCAATTTCATTTTTTTCCCGTTTTTTCCAAGTTCCGAAACGGGAATACACTCCCGGAATTTTCACCTGCACGATGCCTGTGTTTAACCAATCAAGAAGCCGTATTATCCGCCTGTTATTCCTGGTGGCTTTCCTGGTCATTATCGGGCAGCTTTTTTACCTGCAGGTGGTCTCCGGTAAGTTTCGCCAGATGGCCGATGACAACGCGATTCTTCGGAAAACGATTTACCCTCCCCGCGGGATTGTATTTGACCGGTATCGGAAAGCCATCGTAAACAATACCCTGACGCACGACCTGATGGTCACCCCCGCGCAACTTAAAGGCATAGACACATTCTTTCTCTGCCGGCTGCTAGATATCGACACAGCGGAATTCCGTAAACGGGTGATCACATCGATCATCCGGAACAGTTCACAAAAGCCTTCCGTATTCGAAGCATCCCTCTCCCCGGAAAAATTTGCCCGCATACAGGAGAACCTCTGGAAGTTCGGGAATGCCTTTTATGTCCAGGAGCGTCCGATCCGCTCATACCCGTTTAATGCAGGCGCAAACATCTTTGGTTACCTGGGAGAAGTCGATACCAATTATTTGAAGAAACATGCGGAAGAAGGATATGTAAGCGGGGATTATGCCGGGATGACAGGGTTGGAAGCCAGTTACGAGAAAGTGCTGATGGGTGAAAGAGGGACACAATACCTGATCAAGGATAATTTCAGCCGGATCAAGGGTTCTTATGAGAACGGGGACATGGATGTGGAGGCCGTGGCAGGGAGCAACCTTTACACCAGCCTGGATATCGATCTGCAGGAGTTCGGCGAAAAACTGCTTTCCAATAAAGTCGGTTCCATCGTGGCCATTGACCCGAAATCCGGGGGCATCATTGCCATTGTCAGCAGCCCCACCTACAACCCCGGTTACCTGACCGGATCTGAACGGAGAAGACATTTTTCCGAACTCTATACCGATCCCCGTCTTCCTTTGCTGAACCGGGCTGTAAACGCCAGCTATCCGCCCGGATCCACATTTAAGACACTCCAGGCACTTGTGGGACTTTCTGAAGGTATTATTTCAACCAGGACAACATTCTCCTGTTCTGGCGCTTTTTACGGTTGCGGAAGCGGCAAACCCATGGGTTGTCTTGATCCCGGAACTTTTTACCTGTCTTCTGCCATCACTCATTCCTGTAACACCTATTTTGCCAATGTGATGCAGCGGGTGATCAATAACCCGAAATACCCGACGATCGACAGCAGCCTCCGTAGCTGGAATAATTATATGGCCGCTTTCGGACTGGGTCACCGGCTGGGTGTGGATGTTCCCACCGAACAGAAGGGAATGATTCCCACCCCGGAATTTTTCAACAAGCAATATGGAGCCGGCAAATGGGGCTTCTGTACGTTCAGGTCTGTAAGCATCGGGCAGGGGGAGGTGACAGCCACCCCGTTGCAGGTCGCCAATGAGATGGCTTATATTGCCAATAAAGGCTGGTATATCATTCCGCATGTGGTGGATTCAATTGAGGGAGGTGATAAATACGGGTTGCTCGACGCTTATAAAAAGCGGATCGTCCCGATCAATATACCCGACAGCATCTTTGAGGCGGTGCATGATGGTATGCAGGGGGTGATGGAAAGCGGAACGGGTCGCGGATCCCGCGTGGAAGGAATCACGATCTGCGGGAAAACCGGTACGGTCGAGAATTATTACCGCGGCGTCAAACAGCCCAACCACTCTTTCTTTTGTGCATTTGCCCCCCGGGAAAATCCCAGGATAGCCATCATGTGCGTGGTGGAGAATGCGGGACGTTTCGGGGGAACCTACGCGGCACCGATTGTCAGCCTGATGATCGAGAAATATATCAACGATACCATTTCGTCACAAAGAAAGGGCCTGGTGGACCGGATGACCGGACTGAACCTGATTCCCAAGATGATGCAGGATAAAATGCGTCAGCGGGATTCGGTAAGGCGTGTTCGCGAGGCGGAAAGGTTATTGAAAATGGAACTGAAAAATATCAAGGATACCCTGCAATCGGAAGACAATCCCACGGAATCGGAAATAGAGCAGGAACGTACAAGGGATAACAAAACACCAGGGCGCCCGGCAGGACAGAACAAAAAGAGCACCCCGGCCCTGGTGCCCCCGGATGCAGGCAAACAAAGACCCGTTTCTGCCCGGGGAATCGTTAAACGCTGAGTGGTGAATCAAAGAGACCCCGCCATATCAAAAGGAATAGACTGGAGCCTGGTAGGAATCTACCTGTTGCTGGTCGCCATCGGGCTGACCGCCATATTCGCGGCAACCTACAAGGAAGGAGACCCGATGATCCAGAGTTTTCTGCGTTTTAAGACGGATTACAGCAAACAATTCTATTTTTTTATCGCGGGGGGAATCCTGGGTTTTTTTATCCTCCTCACAGACAGTAAATTCTTTCCCGCGACCGCGAACCTGGGTTATGCGGCCGGGATACTCGCCCTGCTGATCGTATTCCCTTTCCACTCCAGTATCAAAGGAACGGAGTCGATCATTAAAATAGGAGCCTTTAACTTTCAACCGGCTGAATTCTGCAAGATCTTTGTGGCCCTGGCCCTGGCCAAATATCTTTCCCGGCCCGAAACCGATTTTACCAAAACCCGCTCGCAGTTTTTGGCGGCCGCTATTGCATTGCTGCCCGCAGGGATCACTATCCTGCAAAGTGAAACTGGTCTGGCACTGGTATATTTTTCTTTTTTTATTGTCATGTACCGGGAAGGCCTGCCCTCTGTAATACTGCTGATCGGATTTGCTGCCGCTGCCCTTATCGTGGCCACGATTGTCATTTCTCCCGATACGCTTGCGTTGATCCTGACAATCCTTGCCGTGGCGATCCTGTATTTTTTCAGGCGCCAGTTAAAACGGCAGAAAGGGTTCCTGGCCGCTGTCATCCTTATCTGGGCGCTTTGCGTGGGCGTGCAGCGGTTTGCAGTACCGTATATTTTCAAGCATGTTCTTCAAAAACACCAGGTGGAACGGATCTATGACCTTTTTGGTAAGGACAATCCCTATGAAGAACAGAAAGAGGAACTAAGCCGGTCTGAGGCCAAAAAGAAAAAAGAAAGCGGAACCAGTTATAATGTGCGGCAATCCAAAATCGCGATCGGTAGCGGCCGGATATTCGGGAAAGGTATTCTGAACGCTACACAAACCCGGTATGATTTTGTGCCTGAGCAGCGTACCGATTTTATATTCTGTACCGTAGGGGAGGGGTTTGGGTTCACGGGGAGTATTGTGCTGCTGGGACTTTACCTGCTGCTGCTTTTCCGGATCGTCACGATCGCCGAAAGACAAAGAAGTACATTCAGCCGTTGTTACGCGTACGGAGTGGCTTCTGTATTCTTTTTTCATATTGTCATCAATATCGCCATGACGATCGGTCTGGCCCCTGTGATCGGGATTCCGCTTCCTTTTATCAGTTACGGGGGCACTTCGCTCCTTACTTTTACGATCATGTTATTCATCCTGATCCGGCTGGATGCTGACCGTCAGATGGTATTGCGATAGTTCCCTGGTGCTTATTAATGATCACTTTAAAGGGCCGGTAACCTGTGACAGTCTTACATTTGCAGGGGCAGACCAACCACAGAATAAAAATTATTTTACCCAGTTGCTATCCCGGCTAACCGGGCAGGTACCGGATTATGAAAGTCATTCCCCTTTCTGAAGGCACATTTACCATTGATCGGACCAAACGGTTCGTTCCTTTTAGCGAAAAGGAGCATGATCTTCATTCGCGGCCCACAGGGAGCCTGCTGGTGGAGATCCAGCCTTTCCTGGTCATTCATCCCAGGGATATTATTTTATTGGATACGGGACTGGGATTCCGGCAGGACGGTATTCTTCAATTGCACAGGAACCTGATGGATGCGGGAGTCGGGCCGGGCGAAGTGACAAAAGTGCTGCTCACTCACCTGCATAAAGACCATGCCGGAGGTGTTGGAATTGCCGGGGATCTGGACCTTTCCTCCAAACCCGTTAGCCGGACAGCCCTGTCTTTTCCCAATGCGGTATATTATGTACAGCGGGCGGAACTGGACTTTGCATTCGAAAAAGGCATTCCTTCATTTGTTCCGGATGAACTGGAATGCCTGCGCCGGCATGAACAGGTTCAGCTCCTGGAGGGTTCCGGAAGCATAGACGGTTATATCCATTATGCAGTTTCGGGCGGACATTCCCCTTTTCACCAGGTATTCCGGATCACTGAAAATGCCGAAACCGTATTCTTCGGCGGGGACGAGGCTCCGCAACTGCAGCAGATGAAGCACCGGTTTGTTGCCAAATATGATTACGACGGGAAAAGAGCCATGATGCTCCGACAGGAATGGTGGGAGCAGGGACAAAAGGAGAAATGGACCTTTCTTTTTTACCATGATGTGAGAAATCCCGTCTGGCGGTTTACGTAAAAAGCCCCGGTCATCCCGGGGCCCTGCTTACATATGAAAAACACCAGTTAAAAACTTTATTGCTGTATGATGGAGCGGTTCCTTCTCATGGGTTTTCCATCCATCCGGTTTCTTCGGTTCTCCCGCATGATCTCCATTGCCCCTTTCCGAAACTCGTCTTCGAAGTGATATACCTTATTGGCACGTTGTTCATCGATCACCTGACGGAATTCATTCCTGTACCTGAGCCGGAGGTCAATGATCTTTTGCTGGAGAATCAGACGGTCACCCCGGTATTGCCTGTGTGTTTGGGCAAAGTCACGGAAGTATCTTATGAAAACCGGGGTAAACCGCTCCGCTTCATTCCGGTTCAGGTTGAGCCGGTTCTGAATATATTCCTGCATCCGCTCGCGGAGCTTGCTTTCCTGCGGGGTCGGTTCATCCGGCTCCTGCTGTGCCCAAACCCCTGAAACCGGGATGAAGACCAAACTTAATATGACAAACCACTTTTTCATTTGCTACCGCTTAATTGATCATTAATACATCTTCAATATCCTCTGTTTGTTCCTGGAAGATCTTTAGCTCATCTTCCGGGATATCCTGTAGCAGTTGCTGAATTTCCTGGGTCTTGATCTCTGTTTTTACTTTGGCCGTTTCCGTACCGGTCATCCCGGCATCCAGGAAATCGATCAGGTCTTGCTGTTGTGAAACGGATAATTTTTTAAAGTCTTTCGACACTTTTGCGAAAACTTTTCCTCCCTCTGTTTTCGGATTTCCCTGATCGAGCACCAGGAACCCCGCCAGCACGATGATACCGGTAACCACGGCGGCGGCGGCATAACGGAACCAATGGCGATTGACCATTGATACGACCCGTCCCGGGGCGGATTTCTTAGTTGCCTGAACCGGAATTGTGGGTTGCTCAAAATATCCTGAAGGCACCCGGTAGGGCATTTCTTTTTTCAAACTACCCAACAGGGGAGAAATGGCTTCCGTTTCTTCCTGCACGGATTGCGGAATCCCGGCAGAGCGGACAAGTTGCAAGACCCGTTCAGCGAGGGTGTCAAAATAACCTGCCGGCACGGTATAAGGCATCTGTTCAGGCAACTTACTCACAAGATCAGAGATCATGATCAGTTCCCCGGTCTTTGAACCGGCGCTTTCCAGCGATTTGATCCTTGCCAGAACGGTATCAGCCAGCCCGTCGAAATAACCATCAGGAACGGAATATACCTGCCCGGACTTGTATTGAGCCAAAAAGCTGTCAAGTCCTTTCAGTTCTTCTAATATGTTGTTACTCTTCGCCATGTGCAGGAATCCAGGTGGTTACACAAAGAATTCGATTAATAAGATGGTTTTCAATACTCAAAGTTTAATGATTCAGCATATAATCCTCAATTTTTTTAACAGCATGATGATAGCTTGCTTTCAGGGCCCCTTCACTGGTTTCAAGGACCCGGCTCATTTCTTCATATGGCATTTCGTCATAATATCTTAAACTAAATACAACTCTTTGTTTTTCAGGTAAATGCTGGATAGCTAATTGTAATTTCCATTCAAGCCTGTTGGCGTCAAAATGTTTATCCGCCCGGATTTTATTGCTCAGGCCGCTTTCCACATCGCTCAGGCTGACAGAAGCTCTTTTTTTCTGCTGTTCCAGGTAAGTAAGACATTCATTGGTGGCTACCCGGTAAAGCCAGGTGTACAACTGGCTGTCTTCCCGGAAGTTCTCCAATCCGTTCCAGACCCGGATCAACACATTCTGCAGCACATCATTTGCATCATCGTGATCCACCACCATCCGCCTTATGTGCCAGTAGAGTTTTTCCTGATACTTGCGGATCAGGCTTGTATAGGCTTTTTCCTTCGTTTCCGGGTTACGGAATTGAATCAGCAGTTCACTGTCACTGGTCGTGGTCAGGGGCATCGGTCTGGGGCTTTGGTCCGGTTAGAATATCAGTTTAATGAATTGTTTAAAGTCCGAATGGTAATTAAAAATAAAAAAGCAGGTTCAGTTTTAAAAGAACCTGCCTGTATTGTTTAGACACAATCTGTTAACCGTTGTTCTTCCTGGCGATTACTTTTTCCGCGGCGGCTACGATATCGGGTATATCAAGTCCGTATTTTTTCAATAACTGGGCGGGGGTTCCGCTTTCTCCAAATGTATCTTTTGTGCCTACATATTCGATGGGTACAGGGCAGTGTCTGGCAGCTGTCTGAGCGATCACATCCCCCATGCCCCCGATGATATTATGCTCTTCCGCTGTTACGGCACAACGGGTTTTTTTCAGGGAACTGATTACTGCAGTTTCATCGAGCGGTTTGATGGTATGCAGGTTGATAACTTCCACACTGATTCCTTTTTCCTGGAGGATCACTCCGGCCTGGATCGCGTTCCATACCAGGTGGCCGCAGGCAAAGATCGATACATCGGTTCCTTCAGAAAAGAACTGGGCTTTTCCGATCTCAAATGGCCGTTCTGAAGTAAATATCGGCCAGGAGGGACGTCCAAACCGCAGATATACTGGTCCTTTATAATCGGCAATCGCTTCCGTGGCGGCTTTGGTCTGTGCATAGTCACAGGGAACGATTACGGTCATGCCGGGGAGCATCTTCATAAGCCCGATATCTTCAAGAATCTGGTGGGTGGCACCGTCTTCCCCCAGTGTCAGTCCGGCATGCGAGGCGCATATCTTTACATTTTTTTCGCTGTACGCGATCGACTGGCGGATCTGATCGTAGACCCGGCCCGTGGAAAAATTGGCAAATGTGGTGGTATATGGAATTTTTCCGCCGATGGTTAGTCCAGCGGCAATCCCCATCATATTGGCTTCCGCAATTCCACACTGGAAAAAACGTTCCGGGAATTCTTTCATGAACTGGTTCAGTTTCAGGGAACCGGCCAGGTCAGCAGTCAGGGCAACCACATCAGGATTTTTCCGGGCGGCTTCCACGATCCCGTCGCCAAACCCGCTGCGGGTGTCTTTGCTTCCTGTAGACTGAATTTCCTTTAATAACATCGGGGCAATTTTGAGGTTGGGCAAATGTAAGCCAAGCGGGTAAAAGAGAAAAGGAGAAAATTCAGCGCTCTGAAACAAGGAGGATTCGTTCAATCATGATCCGGTCTGACCGAAACCAAGATGTATGCCCAGTTTGTCTGTTTGTTTTCCCTGTATCCAGGAATTAGTTCAATTCGCCAGGGATACTCCCAAACACGGTTTCGTCCGCTTTTAATTTTTGCTCCCATTTCCAGGCTGAAGCCATCATATCCTCTAAAGAATAGCGGGGGGTCCATCCAAGTTTTTCATGTGCCAGGTCGTTATTGGCATAGACGGCTATTACATCACCGGCCCGTCTGGGACCGGTCTCATAATTCAGCCGGAGTCCGCTTACTTTTTCAAAAGCTTGAATGGCTTCTAGCACCGAGATGCCGGACCCGCTTCCGAGATTAAACACTTCGCAACGATCCTGGTTCCGGCCTTCTTCCAGGTACTTCAGCGAAAGCGTATGCGCGCTGGCGAGGTCGCAGATATGGATAAAATCGCGGATACAGGAACCGTCCCGGGTAGGGTAATCCGTTCCATGAACCATTAATTTGGGGATCCGGCCGATCGCCGTTTGGGTGATGGCAGGCACGAGGTTCTGGGGTTTTCCCAACGGCATCTCCCCGATGTTTGCCGAAGGATGCGCCCCCGCGGGATTAAAATACCGGAGCAGGATGCATTGCAGCCCGGAACTTTTTACAAACTCACTCAGGATCTGTTCTCCCATCTGTTTGGTGTACCCGTACGCGGAGCGGGCCGGTTTGGAAGGCGTTTGTTCCGTTACGGGAACTTCATCCGGTTCGCCGTACACGGTACATGAAGACGAAAAAACAAAATTCGGGATCCGGAATTCCTGAACACATTTCAGGATATTGATCAGCCCTACCAGGTTGTTCTCAAAATAGAGGAGGGGTTTCTGTACCGATTCCTCCACTGATTTATAGGCGGCAAAATGAATGATCCCGGCAATATCCGTATTCTCCTGGAAGATGGCATAGGTGTCATCAAAATTGCAGAGATCAACCCGGTAATTTTTGATCTTGCGGCCGGTGATCTGCTCCACTCCTTTCAGGATAACCGGGTTGGACCGGACATTGTTATCCACTGAAATGACATCATACCCGTTCGAAACCAGGTCCACTATGGTATGTGAACCGATATAACCGCATCCGCCGGTGACAATGATTTTTGGCATAAAAAAAATTCCCGACAAAAGTCAGGAATTTTATGCGAATAAGAATGATTGTCTGATTAAAACAGCTTTACCACATGATATATGCCTGCTGCAAGGATCGCGCTGATCGGGATCGTAAGAACCCAGGCCCATACCAGGTTGATGGTAACACCCCAGCGTACGGCAGATAAGCGCTTGGTGGCCCCAACACCCATGATCGCACCTGTAATGGTGTGCGTGGTGCTGACCGGAATCTTAAGCGCTTCGGTGATAAACAGGGTCAGGGCACCGGCTGTTTCTGCGGCCACCCCTTCAAAAGGGGTGACTTTTGTGATCCTGGTTCCCATGGTCTTTACGATTTTCCATCCCCCACTCATGGTACCCAGACCGATTGCCGCATAACAGGCGATGGGTACCCAGTTGGGCATGTGTTTGAAATCGGGGATGGCGCCTCCCGCGATCAAAGCGGCGGTGATGATCCCCATTACTTTCTGGGCGTCGTTTCCTCCGTGCCCGATGCTGAATGCTGCCGAGGAAACCAGCTGCAGGCGTTTGAACCACTGGTTGGCCTTGTGTGCATTCAGCTGGCTCAGCCATAGGGAGAAGATCGCCATCGTCAGCAGGATCAGGCCGAGCAGGATCCATTTGAAGTTTTTGGAATAAAAGATAACCTGGGAAATATAATTTTCATAATGGGTTTTCTTGGCCAGTATTTCCTGGTCAAACTGAAGATTCGTGTACAGGAATATGAATACGAATACAATAATGCCGATGGAAAAGATCTTCGATCTCCATCCTTTTTTAAAGGAACTGAGGAACCAGAGCGACATGATAAAGGCCATGATCATACCCACGATAGGAGCCAGGAAAATAAAAGCCGCGGTCTTTAATACGATCGGTGCGTTTACGGCACCAAATCCGCCGGCTGCCACGGCTGCTCCGGCAAATCCCCCGATCAGGGTATGTGATGAGGAAGAGGGGATTCCAAGCCACCAGGTCAGCAGGTTCCACATGATGGCCGCGATCAGTCCGGAAAAAATCACTATCATCATATTGCCGGATACCAGATCAGGTTTTACGGTCTTGGCTACGGTATCTGCCACGCCGTGGTCCTTGAAGATAAAAAAGGCGGCAGAGTTGAAAAGGGCCGCCCAAAGTACTGCCTGGAAGGGGGTAAGTACCTTGGTGGACACCACCGTTGCGATGGAATTGGCCGCGTCATGAAAGCCGTTGATGTAATCAAAGACCAGGGCCAGCACAATAATTGTGATAAGAAAGGGTGTCATAAGAAGTCAGTTTGAAAGGGAATCAGGCGTATTTGATGATGATGGATTCGATCACATTACTTGCGTCTTCGCATTTATCCGTCACTATTTCCATCACCTGGTATATTTCCCGCTTTTTGATCACTTCCTTGGCATCGGGTTCGGTTTCAAACAACCGCTCAATGCTGAAGTCAAAAATATCATCGGCCTGGTTTTCGATGCTGTTGATCTTTACCAGGGCTTCGGTAATATTGCGCATGTTCTTCATGTCGCGAAGTTCGGAAACTGCCACATGTACTTGCTGCGCCCCCTGTTCGATCAGTTCGGAGAATTTCTGCAACCCGATATCGTTCGGGTTAACCCGGTAGAAGTTTATTTTTTTGGCGGAAGCATAGATGTAATCCGCGATGTCATCCAGTGAAGTGGCCAGGTAGTGAATATCCTCCCGGTCGAACGGGGTGATGAAATTCCTTCCCAGTTCCGTAAACAGGCTGTGCGTGAGTTCGTCATTCGCATGTTCGAGGTCTTCGATGCGGCTGATCAGGGAGGCTCGTTTGTCAAAATCTGTTTCGGCAACTACGTCCCGGAGGAGGCCGCCCATTTTTTCAACATTTTCCGCCACTTTTTCGAACAGTTCGTAAAAGATCTTGTTCTTCGGCATGAAGATTTTCAGGAATGATTGCAGTGCCATGGGAGTTGTTTAAGTTTTTTTTTAAAAATTCAATTGTGCCTGGAGTCGCAGGAAGTTCCCTTTTTGCAGGTTGTTCCTGAGTTTGGAATCCTCAAATCTACGTTTTGAAATTACATAAGATACGGTTAATTCAAAATTACTGTTCATCTGCCATTCGAGGCCGGATTCCATTTCTTTCACGATATACCGGCGGGCATCCAGCTCATGTTTCTTACCCCCATGATACTGCTGTACCCGGGTAAAGGGAAAAAATACCCAATCTTTCATTGCTGAGATCCGCATGGAAGCAGTAATATATCCTCCGTTCAGCGACCGCACTTCGATGGAGTCCGTGACAGGGTTATATTCCGGGCCACGTCCCCAGTTGTATTCAGCCTGAATCCCGAAAGGCTTGGGATATAGGATAAAGCTAGCCGCCACCCGTTCATCCCGGAATTCAAAATCGTTCGCAGCCTTGACAGTAGAACTCCTCAGCTCAGTCGGAAGAACATACTTTCCGCTGTATGCCTGAATTCCGGGTTCAATGTATTGGTTGCCAATTGCAATAGGATAGCTGAACCGGGAAACGATATGTAAACTATTGTTTAGTTCAGGTCGGTTTGCAGTTTGACCATTGTATACTCCCAACGCAAAAACACCGTAATCTCCGGAGCCTTTAAAATTGTCTCTCACAAATGACGAAAAAAGATTCCTTGTCTTTTCTGGAGCCCAGTAAAAAATTGCTCCAAGATCTCTTTCGTTCGAAAGCGCACTGTTCAGGCCATCGTTACGGTCAAGAGGCAGACGATTCTGGCTGCTTTGAAGGTTTTCAAACCCGAAGGGAATTTTACTTTGACCAATACGTATGCGGTATTCATTTTTACGGTCAAGTGACAGGTCGATATATGCATCCCTTAGCTGTAAGATATTTTGTGTGGTACCCGTGCTGCTCCCGAAATCAGGTTGGATATAGAAAAATACACGCTTATGTACATAGCCGCTGAAAATGATTCGACCTCTTCTTAGAATGACGCCCCCCCCCTTACCGATAGACTTGTCGCATTGTTCACATCTGAGATTCTCATTTGTTTCCAGAAGCCGGTTGTAGCGAACCTGCATATACCCGCGAATTGAAAAATTCTCGTACCATTTTTTCTTTTCACCCCTGACTGGAGTATTCAGCACTTCATTTTTCTTCAGGGTGTCTTGGGCAATAATTTCTGTTGCATGAAGCAGTATAAATACAGCTCCCATAAGAAGAAGACGCATGTGTATAATCTTTTAATTGCAAGACAAATGTGAACTTAATTCCCGTCTGCCCCGGATTCCCTGTATTACCAAATTGTTAACTTGTAACAATAAACCCCGCCAGGAATGGCAGGGTTTTGCAATTAAAAGATTATATATGCCTAATCTTGAGGCTTTTGTTCCGTAATAACGGGTATTACGAACCGTAAAATTCACGACCCTGTATTACTTGAATATGAAGCACGGGTTAATTGATTGTTACGAAAATATTAAGCAAGTCCCTCCAGGGGTTTGATATTAGCCTAATATGGAAGTCATAATTGCTTAACATCAGGGTAACATACAGGTAATGGTGTGAGATCATCTTTGCGGCAAATTCTGAGAATATGCAAGCGTGGATGAGATCCCTGATTTTCACTTTATTGGCTATCTTTTTTTCCCAGGCAGTCACGGCCCAGACCGGCCGGCTGAGCGGCAAAATCATCAACACTAAGAATGAGGCGCTTTCAGGCGTATCGGTCAGGATTCTTGGTTCTACAGGCGGAACTACAACCGATGTCGAAGGACGTTTCAACCTGACTCTTAGCACGGGCAGGAAATATGAGCTCGAGATATCCGCTATCGGGTATGAAACCAAGCTGGTTTCCGAAGTGGAAGTTCATTCCGGCCAGCTGATTGAAGTAAACATTACACTGGAACTGCAAGTCAAATCAGGTGAAAATGTGATCATCTCCGCGCGAACCGGTTCCGCACGTAGGGAAACGGTCAATTCCGCACTTTCATACCAGCGCAACACCAATACGGTCGCTTCCGTAATCTCTGCTGAAAGCATCCGCCGTTCGCCCGATAAGAACACAGGAGAAGTTATCAAGCGGACTCCGGGTGCCAGTTTGCAGGAAGGAAAATTCATTATCGTGAGAGGTCTTGCCGACCGCTATAACCAGGCCATGCTGAACGGGATCCTGCTTACCAGTACGGAGCCGGATCGCAAAACCTTTTCTTTCGACCTGATCCCGGCTTCCATGATTGACAATATTGTCATCAACAAGGCCTTTGTTCCCGAATACCCAGGCGAGTGGGCCGGCGGCTTGATCCAGGTGAATACCCGCGATATCCCTTCCAAAGGTTTTTTAAATGTGCAGGCAGGGATCGGATTCAATACAAGGACCACCGGGAAGGAGTTTTTCCGGGAAAAAAGGGGAGGGTTTGACTGGCTGGGTGTGGATGACGGATCCCGCGCGATCCCCTCCGCATTTCCGACCAAATATAACTTTGATACCATGTCCTCGGCATCCAAGACTGCACTGGGAAAAAGCATGGACAACCGCTGGAAAGCAGCCCGTGGAAACGCGGCCCCCAATGCTTCCTTCCAGGTGAATGGCGGATTTACCTCCAAACTATTCGGAAAAAAGATCGGCGGGGTTTTTGGCCTCAACTACAGCAGGAGCAATAACTATTTCAGTAACCCCAACCAACTGCCGATACCGGACGAAACCACCGGTAAATTCACAAATGAATATTATTTCCAGGACGATATCTACGACCAGAATATTTCCGCCGGTGCTCTTGGTGCCATCGGGGTCCAGCTGAACAGCAAGAACAAAATCTCTCTCCGTTCCCTGATCAATGTAAATACCCTGAACAGGGTACTGGAACGCACTGGGGTGAATGTGACCCGTACAGATTCCCTGCTTATGGGATCCGAGTTTACGTTCCGACAGAATACCTTTTACACCGGACAGATCGCAGGTGATCATGCAATTGCCGAGGGGCTTAAGTTCAAATGGTACGGAGCTTTCAGTATCCTGGACGGGTATGTTCCCGACCAACGGCGAATTCTGTATTCACGGGCATCCGAAAATGATCCGTTCCGGCTTGTTATCAGCAATACTCTTTCCCAGCAAAGCGGTAGCCGGGTTTACCAGGCCCTGAGTGACTATATCTATACCTCCGGAGGCGACCTGAATTACTCTTTTGGAAAAGGGCAATCTGTGAAAGCGGGATATATGTACCAGGTTAAAGATCGTCTATATGATGCCAGGTTGTTTTCAATCTATCTGCCCCGTGACAATGACGCATTAAGGACCTTACCCGCCGACCAGGTATTCGAGGCCGCCAACTTCGGTGACGGGTCTGCTAGCAGCAGCCAGTTTGCATTCGATGCGATCAAAGGACGGACCTTCCGTTATATGGCCAATACCATCCTCAATGCCGGATTCTTACAGTTTGACAACCGGATCACACCTGCTATCCGAATGGTGTGGGGGTTGCGTGTAGAGAACTACGATCAGCTTGTCGGCAGTGTAAAGACCTCTGATCCGCGCCATACTCGTACCGTGGTGACAGATTTCCTGCCCGGGATAAACACCACATTTAAGCTCAACCCCCGGACGAATCTCAGGCTTTCCGGTTCGCAAACAGTCATCCGGCCTGAGCTGAGGGAACTTGCGGCGCTCAATATTTATGATTTTGAGCTCAATGCTTCTGTCCAGGGGAACCCGGACCTGAAAAGGACTAAGGTATCCAACCTGGACCTTCGTTATGAACTCTACCCTCGCGCAGGGGAAACTTTCTCTGTAGGAATATTCTACAAGCATTTCAAAAATGCGATCGAGGCCAACTTCGAACCCGGTACCGGAGGCGCAAGCACATTCAACTACCAGAACGCCGATAAGGCTGAGGCCTTTGGTGCGGAACTGGATTTCAGAAAAAAGCTGGATTTTTCCGAGGCCCTCAAAAACTTCTCGGTACAGGGGAACTTCTCGTATGTCAGCAGCAAAGTGAAGGACACCGCCCTTAAAATTGACCGCCCCTTGCAGGGCCAGTCGCCGTACCTCGTGAATTTCGGCCTGATGTACGACCTGGAGAAAAAGGGGTTCAACGCCACCCTTCTGTTTAACCAGGTGGGTTACCGGATCGCGAATGTGGGAAAGGTGGAAGACGGCTTCCCGGATATCTATGAAAGGGGACGCCCGGTCCTGGACCTGCAATTGTCAAAAAAAGTATTGAAGAACAAAGGGGAGTTCCGCTTGAATGCGGCAGATCTCCTGAACCAAACCCGCTATTTCTATATGAACAGCAGTACATCCGGTGATGTATTCCGGAAATCCGCTGATCCGACCCGTTTCCGCCGGACATTCGGTACCACATTTACCCTGACTTTCAATTACAGCATACGCTGACATGAACAATAAATTATTCAAACGAATCAAAAGGCAAATCATGAAAAAGTACATTCTCGCACTGACAGGCTTCGCAGCTCTATGGATCGCCGGATGCAGAAAGATCGAAATTGACGGAGAAAAGGAAATTGTGATCATCAACGGTGGAGGTGGCGGTACCATTTCCGGTCAAACCATCACACTTGAGGGACGGATCAATGCAGACACGCTACTCCGGAAACAAAATACCTATATCCTGAAAGGACTGGTCTATATCGTGGGCAATCATACGATGACCATCGAGCCGGGTACCGTCATCAAAGGCTCCTATTCAGGCAGCGATGTGGCAGCCCTGATCATTACCCGAGGCTCCAGGATCAATGCCCGGGGAACGGCCATGGAACCGATCATCTTTACTTCGGCATCCCCGAACCCGCAGTCCGGCGACTGGGGCGGTATTGTGATCTGCGGTAAAGCCAGTGTAAATACAAGCTATAACGGAACCCCCAATACGATCCAGGTGGAAGGAGGAATCGATAATGCCAGCGGGGATGGGATCGCGGGCGGCGGCACCAGCCCAAATGATGATGATAACTCCGGAGTACTGAGTTATGTACGGATTGAATTTGCAGGGTATGCCTTCCAGCCCGACAAGGAAATCAACAGCCTCACCCTTGCAGCGGTGGGGAGAGGAACAACCATCGATCACCTGCAGATCGTGTACGCGAAGGACGATGCAATCGAATGGTTTGGCGGTACGGTCAACTGCAAGTATCTGATCACTTATAAAACCCAGGACGATGATTTTGACACGGACAACGGGTACAGCGGCAAAGTGCAGTTCGGGATTATCATCCGGGATTCGCTGATCGCGGATATCTCCAACTCTGAAGCGTTTGAGAGCGATAACAATTCCGGTGGTACTACCGCTACACCCAAGACCACCGCGATATTCAGCAATATTACAGCCATCGGGCCCAGGGCCACCACGGCGAATGTCGGCAACAGCCTGTTCCGCGGTGCCACACATATCCGCAGGAATACAGCGATCTCTATCTTCAACACAATCATCCTTGGATGGCCCCGGGGTATTGAAGTGGATGCAACAACCGGGACATCCACTGCACTGAATATCGAGGACAGCACCCTGCGTTTGCGCAATATCACCGTGGCCGGATGCGCCACACCCACCCGTTTCAGCGGAACCCCCGGCGCTACCATTTCCAATGACGCGGCCTTCAATGCCTGGTTCACACAACCTTATTTCGGAAACGATATTCTGACCAATGCCAATGATGCGAAGTTGATCCAGCCGTTCAATTATTCGGCTCCGGATCCCACCCCCTTTGCGGGCTCTAACGGAAACCAGAAGATCCTGACCGGTGGCGGATTTACCGACAACCGGTTCGCAGGAGATACTTTCTTCGACAAGACCGTTACTTTCCGTGGAGCAGTGGCCCCAGCGGGCGATCTGGCCAATTGGTGGAAAGGCTGGACTAAGTGGAATTATTGATTTGTTGAATTGTCAAATCTGTTCGGACAGCTTCCTTTGGGGAGCTGTCTTTTTTTGCAAGGATTTCAGGGAATGTTCCGTGTAACCGGTTGATACGCAAATACCACTTCGTAAGGCGTTTTGTGAAGGGTTGGGATCATTTCACCGATTTTCAGATCACGTCGTTGTGGAGTCGGTTCACAAACCGAGTAACGTTCTCCCTGGTATATGATCGGCCGGCCAACGGGTTTGTCGAATTTTACGGCGATCGTGATATGTTTCGGGTATTCCAGAACAATCATCGGCAGGTTGTAGATCTCTTTCACCAGGTAGAAGAACAAAGCGGCGCGATCCTCACAGTCGCTTTCATTATAAAGCAGGGTCTCTTCCGGGCTTAGTCTTTTTTCTTCCCCGAATTTTTCCGTATCTGGCTTAAACATAAAAGCATACCTCGTAAACCGCATCAGGTAGTCGACACCGCCTTTTACAGTCATGTCGGCCACATTCTTTTTTAGGAGGGGGATCAGGGATTGATAAGTCTCCCGGCTGATCGGGATCGTAAATGAAGATGCATAGTCTACCACCGGGTAATTCGCGAAAATCGTCCTCACATCCGGGTTCAGCCGGATGGTGAAATGATAATTTTCCTGATAATAATTAAAGCGGATCTCTTTTTCCTCATAGGTATCGTTGCGGAGTTCCGGAAGCCTGTTTATCCGGTAACTAAATGCCTTCCCGGCTGAGGATGCCGGCAGGGGAGTTTCTGTAAAATGTTCGGTTCCGAAGTCGATATGGCTTCCATAATCATGGTAATTCAGGCAAATAAACTGTCTCCCGTCGCGTATGTAATAAGGGATGTTATAAATATTCTCATCACACAAAACATAAAATAGCAGTTTTTGCCCGCCAAGCCTGAGGGTAGCCGGGTAGCCGGAGCGGACCAGCAGAAACCACTTATACAGTGTATACCGGTAATAATTTTCGGCTTTGGGACTGATTTGCTGTGCGGTTTTGCGGATAAGCTGGTAATAAAGCCAGTCTTCAAGATTCAGTGTATTCCGGTAATAGGAAAGGGCCCTGGTTACGGATTCGGACTGGCTGTTCTCTAACTGCAGGGCAAAATTCCGGACCGATTCAGCTGTTAGATCATTGGGAAACTCGATCAAAAATGACTCATCTACAGAAAGCTCAATCTTATTGCCAAAAAAATCAAATTGAACCTTGTTAACCCGGGCATGGGTAACAGGCTGAAGCAGGAACACCAGCAAAATGGTCAATATTGTGTACCGGGTCTTCATTCGGGGTTAACAATAAAGTTACAATTTGGTAACAATAAGGTAATATTAAGTTTTTTATGATTTTGGCTGGCTCTTGGCAGCTGTTTGATAATGAGCATTCAATGAAGACTCTTGTAACTTTATTTATCTTACAGGTATGATGTATATGAGACCAGTTCCCATTGTTCTTATTTTATCGCTGTTGCTGTTTGCCTGCAGCCGCTCAGCGGTAGTTAAAAAACTTGCAGGATGCGACAGTTTAGTGATTACGTATAATGTGCCGGATACTGACTCGGTGATCCAAACCGTCAGCACGACGGAAACAAAAGCCATTCAGAAACTCGCCCGGTTTCTCGACGGGAAATCCATAGAGCCCCGATCCTGTGGGTTTGACGGGAATATGATCTTTTATAAAGGCGGACGGGCTGTTTTACCGGCCGTATTCAGCTACAGCAGGGAAGATTGCAGGCAATTCTGGTTTGACCTCGACAATAAAACGGGAAGCACCCGGATGAGCAACGAAGCGATTGACTTTCTGAAAAGCCTGCTGGCGGGAAGCAGCTATTATTGAAACAGGGAATTAAACGTCGGTTTCCCGGAAAGAAAGGGTGATGCTTTCGATTCCGGGGCTTACTTTCCGGTACCGCACTCCGGCCTTGTCCAGCATGTTTCTAGAAGCGGTGCAGATATCGCTCCCTTCATATTTATCGGAGAGATAGATCACCTCCGTTATACCCGCCTGGATGATCGCTTTGGCGCATTCGTTGCAGGGAAAAAGTGCTGTATAGATCCGGCAACCGTGAAGGTCCATCCCGATATTGTTGAGAATGGCGTTTAGCTCGGCATGGCATACATAAGGATACTTGGTTTTAAGAAATTCACCCGTTCTACCCCATGGGAACTCATCATCATCACATCCGGCCGGGAGCCCGTTGTATCCAGCACCCACGATCTTGTTTTTGGAATTTACTATACAGGCCCCCACTTGTGTGCCTGGATCTTTACTACGTTGGGCCGAAAGCAGGGCTACGCCCATGAAATATTCATCCCAGGAAATATAATTTTTTCGTTTAGTCATGCCAGTAAAGTTACGCAGACGCCTGTTCACGACGGGCATCAAGGGTGAACCCTACGGTGGTGCCCAGATTCTCCGTGCTGCGAACATGGATGGTCTGTCCGTGGGCCTCTATGATATGCTTGCAGATTGAGAGTCCCAGCCCGCTTCCCGATACATCTATCTTACGCCCTTCATCGGTCCTGTAGAAACGCTCAAAAATGCGGGGTAAGTGATTTTTGGGGATTCCGATCCCGTCATCGGTGATTTCGACAAGGATATGACGTCCGTCGGTTTTGTACATGCTGGCCGTGATGGTGCCGTTGAGGCGTCCGTATTTGATCGAATTCTCTACGAGGTTACTGATCACCTGGCGGATCTTTTCCTTGTCGGCGAATACGGTCAGGGGAGATTCGCATCCTTTTTTGATGCTGCAATGGATCTTCATCTGTTCAGCCATACCTGAAAGACCTTCAAATACTTCCCGGACCAGTTCCTGGATTACGAAGGTTCGACGGTCCAGCACCAGCTCTCCCCGCTCCAACCGGGAGATGATGTCCAGATCGTTGAGCAGGTGTGAGAGCCGGTCTACGTTCCGGGCAGTCTTCTCGAGAAATCTCCGGTTCACTTCAGCGTTGTTCAGGGCTCCGTCCAGCAACGTATCCACATAACCCTGGATGGCGAAAACCGGCGTTTTGAATTCATGCGACAGGTATTGAAGAAACTCTTAACGGAATAGTTATTTTTTTCGGAGCAGTTCAAGCTCCTGCGCATTTTCGGCTGCCCAGGCTTCCACATCTTCTGCAACCTCATCAATACTTTTGCGTGGAAGAACGTATTTATAGTAGGTCTCTTCTTTTTTAGTCGCCTTTGTCTTATTGATAAATTTATAAATGAGCTTGATTTTCCGGTAAATGAACCGTTCGAGCACAAAAGAAATCAGCAGGTATGCTCCGCCCAGTAGAATCAGGAAGGCTCCAGCCGCCCAAAGCCAGCTTTTCTCAACAAAGTAAACCAGTAAACTTACCGGTATCGCGAGTACCAGAGCGGTGAGCGCCGACAGCTGACGGGGAGAAATGTTTTTGATAGAAAACATGGTACGAAGCTACGTCTTGTGAGCTTTGGGCTGCATTCAGCGATAAATATTTCGGGAGATAATCCGGGTTCCCGGAGCCAGAAACGGGTAGGCTCAAAGCTCAAATTTATACCCGACTCCTTTCACCGTGGTGATACAATCCACTCCGAGTTTTTGGCGGATCTTGCGTATATGGACATCAATCGTCCGGTCGCCCACGATGACTTCATTGCCCCAAACCTGATTGAGGATCTCATTCCGGAGAAATACACGCCCGGGTTTCAGGGCCAGCAGGTATAGCAATTCAAATTCTTTTTTGGCCAGCACGATCTCCCGGTCGCCTACACTGACAATAAACTTTTCAGGGTCGATCGTCATTTTGTCAAGCTTTAATATCCGGGCTTCGTTCTTGTTTAGTCTTCTGAACAGGGCATTGACCCTGCTAAGGAAAACCTTGGGACTGAGCGGTTTGCTGAGGTAATCATCCGCCCCGGTTTCCAGGCCCTTTATTTGTGTACCCTCGTCATTGACTGCAGTCAGGAATATGATCAACGTTTCCTTAAAAGCGGGCTGGGCCCGGAGCAGCTGACAGACTTCCACCCCGGTTTTCCGGGGCATCATCACGTCCAGAATGATCAGGTCGGGCTGGTTACGGCGGGCTTTTTCAAGGGCTTCGTCTCCATCTTTTGCGGTATATACCTCATAGCCCTCATTGACCAGGTTGAACTTGAGAATCTCAAGGATATCCGGTTCGTCATCTGCGATCAGTATTTTTCGGACCCTTGTTTCCATGTTACCAGAATTTGCGCAAACCTATAACGAAATTGACGGGCAGGAAAATAAACGGCTATTCCTTTACTGAGACTTAATAAAAACTTAATATCGGCTTTGATAATCATGCGACTGTATGTTTTTTGGCAGGCAGACAGCGAAGCCTTCTATTATTGCGTCTGAATCGTTATCGGGTTCACTAAAGCCCATTTAGCCGCGGCTTCCTAACTTTGGCATTCTATCCTTATGATAATCACGAAACGATACCTTATTCTATGGATCTTCCTGGTAGCCACCTTCTTGGCTGACGCCCAGGGGGTTAGCAAGTCCGACACGATCCGGATCCCCGGTACCTACAAGCCCGAATTCAAAAGACTCCGGAATCATGATGCCATCGACGCAGAGCAGCAGTCGATTCGTCAATCCGAAAATAAATCCGGTTCCAATTTCTCCCCGACTCCCGATGCGGAAATCAATTTCCTGGTTACCCAGGCCCTTGTAAAAAAAGTGGATGCACTCCAGTACCTGATAGAAACTTCCACCCGGCTTGACCACCGGCTCAAAGTGAACTATCTGTTCGGGCTGGAAAGTTTACTTAAGTATTTCCGGTTGAACTGGAATGTTAAGTCGGACCAGCAGGTCAACCCGGCCCGTCTTCCCCAGATTCTGAATGCTTATGAATCATGCATGGAATTGGACCTGGAAGGGAAGTCAATCCTGGTGGTCCTCGATCCACTCCCTTATGATGCAGGGATGACGGTGATCAATGCCTCGATCTTCGAGAAGAATCCCGGGTACCAGGATGTACAGCATGGGCTGGTTCTCAAATATTGTGTCCTGCATCCGGAAAAAACTTTTTATACCCTCAACCAGAGTCCCGCCCTGCCATTTACAGACAGCCTGGTACGGGTTGTGGCCAGGTTGTACCCGAAACAGCTTTATGATTATTCGCAGGCTTCCAACCGCCTGGGAAATATCATTCGCGGGATACGGGATGACAATTTCATCCAGACCATTGTCCGGATGGCCCGCAGCCGGGACGGGCAGCAATATTTTTGCTTCCTTGACAATGTCGTTCAGGGAAAACTCAGTTTTGAAGAGATCGATGCGGCCAAAGAGGATTCCGTGCAGTATTTCCGCCTGCTGGTAAGAACCCGGATGGATTATGTGGCACGGGCGCTTGATCGGGATACGGCCTTTGAATATGCCGCGCTCGGGGACCGGCTGGAGCGGAAAGCAAGGGAGAATTTTGTCAACACGATCAATGCCCTGCACAACGAGAACGCTGAATTCCGGTTCCGTTGTATTCAGCCCCTCACGGCGGAAGAGCTGTATTACCTGGCTGTTTCATCTGACGGCAGCATTTACACATCCAGTTTTGTAAAGGGAACATATCCGCTGATGATGAGGAAGATCGGCAACCGGGGTGATTCCCTGCTGAGGTCCCTTAGTTTTGACCGGTACCGGAAATTTATTAAAATGGCAGCCGGTTTTAACACGCTGGGTGATTTTCTCTCCACATTCCCTCCCCGGAAAAACCCGGAAGATGAAAGCGATGCCGAAAAACTCATGCGGGCCTTTGTAAGCCGGCTTGAACTCGGAAATGGCCTGGAAGACGGGGTGGACGTGGCCGATTCTTATGCCAGTATTTCCGAATCCCTTGCCCCACTGGCCAGCGTAATGCTCCGGAACATACAGGACAATTACCAGCGTAACCTCAAAGCCGGCAACAGGCGGGGAATTGTGATCTATAATATCCTCAACAAGCTTTTTTTATCCGCTGATACCACCCAAAAAATCGACCTGACAACGGAACTCGGAATTCCGCCGGTTTATGAAGTTCCATTTACCGCCCTTTCCAACGATACAGGGAGGGTGGCTGTGCAATTATTTATCTACGGCGACAAGGACGGCCGGGGTGTTTTCCCGGGACTGATTAATATGTTCAACAACACCAACTGGAAGATCGACGGTAGCAATAAACAATGGGTGACCATTACCTCGGCCCGTGGCAAACCGGTGTCGCTGTACATGAACCGCCCGCTTCCGGAAGAAACCAATGAAGATGCACTGGCCCAAAAAGCACTTTGCGAATACCTTGTACAAAACCGGATCATACCCACCGTAACCATCAACCGCGGGCACAGTTACAACGCACCTTATACCATTGAGCAAATGTCCACCGCATCGAAGATCGTGTTCATGGGGTCCTGCGGCGGGTACCGGATGATCCACGATATCCTGGAAAAAGCACCCGATGCGCATATCATCGGCACCAAACAGATCGCCGACGCACCGGTGAACAACCCGTTTCTGAAACTGATCATGGAAAAACTCCGGCTGGGTAACAATATTGAATGGATCCCATTCTGGCAGGAACTTGATATAATGGTAACCGATAAGATTTTCGAGGATTACGTACCCCCGCATAAAAACCTCGGTGCCCTGTTTATAAAAGCGTACAAAAAGGCCATGGGAGAGTAGGAGAAGACCCCGGGAACGGATTTTGCAAAGACATAACATGCTACGTTCATCAGTGTCTTCTTCAGGGCCCTTACATTCTTGCTTCTCTGCGTTGAACTCTTCCCGTAGATTTGCTGTTTCCTTAATCAAGCAATTTGTCAGCACCCCAAAAAAAATTCTTTCGTTTCACCCTGCTTCGGCGGGTATTCGGGTATGCGGCCCCATACAGGCGTAAATTTTACCTGTCCGTGGTGCTGGCCCTGCTGCTGGCCGTTATCACCCCCGTTCGTCCGCTCCTGATCCAGATAACAGTAGACCGTTATATTTCGAATTCCATGGCCGCCATGCTGGTCAATATTACTTTGATACAGATCGGGCTGATCATGGTGGAAACAGCCATGCGTTTCCTGTTTTCCCTTACCACTGCCACCCTTGGTCAATCAGTGGTGAAAGATCTGCGGGTACAGACCTATAAAAAGATCATGGGGCTAAACCTTTCCCAGTTCGACCGGACTCCAATCGGCACCCTCACCACCCGGACCATCAACGATATCGAATCGATCAACGATATTTTTGCCGACGGGCTGGTTCCAATACTGGCCGACCTGATGTCTATTTTCTGTGTGCTGGGTTATATGTTCTGGGCCGACTGGCAGCTGACGCTCGTGGCACTGATCCCCTTTCCCATCATGCTGATCGCCACTTATTATTTCAAGGAAAGCATCAACCGGTCTTTTCTCAAAGTACGCAACGCCGTTGCGGCGCTGAATGCTTTTGTACAGGAACACCTGACGGGGATGGCGATCGTACAGGCTTTTGCCTCCGAGGACCGGGAGTTCAACAAATTCAAAACGATCAATAAGGAACACCGCAACGCGAATATCCGTGCGATTTTTGCTTATTCGGTATTTTTTCCCGTGGTGGAGATCGTATTGGCCCTGTCGATCGGACTGATCGTCTGGTGGACCTCCAAGGACGCCCTCCGGTTACAGGAAAGCCAACAGGGCACCGTGATCTCTTTTATCCTTTGTATGAATCTGCTCTTTCGCCCCCTGCGGGTGATCGCCGATAAGTTCAATGTGCTGCAGATGGGGATCATTGCCAGCGAAAGGGTATTTAAGGTGCTGGACAATCCCGACTTTACGGATGATAAAGGCACTTATGCGACCGAAAAAGTCCGGGGAAAGATCGATTTTGAAAATGTGTGGTTCGCCTATACGGATGAGCATTTTGTGCTGCGGGATGTTACTTTTCGCGCCCGACCGGGAGAAACGATCGCAATTGTGGGACATACCGGTAGCGGAAAGACCACGATCATCAGCCTGCTCAACAGGTTGTACCATATTCAGCGGGGCGAGATCCGGATCGATGACGTGAATATCGAGTCTTATAAACTGGATGACCTGCGCAGGAACATTGGCGTGGTACTCCAGGATGTTTTTCTGTTTTCGGGTTCGGTCATGGATAATATCACCCTTCGCAACCCGGAGATCACCAGAGAGCAGGTGATCCGGGCTGCTAAAATGATCGAGATGCATGACTTCATCATGCGGTTACCCGGCGGGTACGATTACAACGTAATGGAAAGAGGGGCCACGCTTTCACTGGGACAACGACAACTGTTATCCTTTATCCGTGCCATTCTGTATAATCCTTCGATCCTGATCCTCGACGAAGCCACTTCTTCCGTGGACACGGAAAGCGAGATGCTTATCCAGCATGCCATCGATACCCTGATAGAGGGAAGGACTTCGATTGTCATTGCTCACCGTCTTTCCACGATCCGGAAAGCGAGCCGGATCATTGTTCTCGACAAAGGAGAAGTTCGTGAATCAGGCACTCATGATGAGCTGCTTCAAAGGGGAGGATACTACAGCAAACTTTATGAAATGCAGTTTGAGAAAAAGGATTCAGAGCCGGGTTAATGTTTTCTGTATCTAATTGATTATCAGGTTAAATTCTTGGTCCGGGTATTCCAACCCAAAAGAACCGGGAGAGGGCTTGGAAAATATTCAAAATCCTTTTTTAGGATACCCGATTTCACCCCCACACCCTTATCTTTGCGCAAAATTTCAGGGCAGGTATGAGATCCAGGCTTTTAAAAACCTTTACAGTAGCGGCTTTCAGCGTTTTTTGCGGGTTGTTTTCCCAAACGGCATTTGCGGGAGGCGGAGAAGGGGACCCTACTCATAAAAAGGAAGGATTCAATGCGGAAGAGGTCATATTCGGGCATATCCTGGACGGCCATGAGTTCCATTTTTTTGACATCATCGGCAAGGATGGATCCAAAAAACCAGTTGGTTTGCCGCTCCCGGTAATATTATATTCTCCGCAGCGTGGACTGGATGTGTTTATGTCATCCAAATTCCATCACGGGCATGAGCCTTATAAGGGATACCGCATGCTGGATGCGCATTTCCTAGAAGAACTAAAAAAGGAAGGGGTCGACATCAAGAAGGAAGGACTCTTCGCCGGGCAGATCGTTCCGATTACGGCTGAGGGCAAGATCGACAAGTCGGTCACATTTTATGATCTCTCCCTGACACGCAACGTTGCCCAAATGATCCTGGCACTTACCCTGCTTGTGTGGATCATGATTTCGATCGCCAACCGGTACAAAAAGGGATTGGGTGTGAATTCGGCGCCCCGCGGGATGCAGAACCTCATGGAACCTATCATCACTTTTGTACGGGATGAAGTGGCCAAGCCGAATCTCGGCGCCAAATGGGAGAAATACCTCCCGTACCTGCTCACGGTCTTTTTCTTTATCCTGATCAATAATATTTTCGGGTTGATCCCGGGAACGGCCAATGTAACCGGTAACATCGCCTTTACCCTCGTATTGGGGGTAATTTCATTTATTGTGATCCTGGCCAGTTCCAAGAAACATTACTGGGGGCATATATTCAACCCGCCTGGCATGCCGCTGGGGATCAAGTTCATCCTGGTACCCGTGGAAGTACTCAGCCTGTTCATCAAGCCGATGGCCCTGATCATACGTCTTTTCGCCAACATGGTGGCTGGGCATATCATCATCATCTGCCTGATTTCGCTGATATTCATTTTTGCCGGACTGAACCAGTATGCCGGTTGGGGAACCTCCATTTTCTCGATCGGGTTTACGGTGTTTATTTATTTTATCGAGATACTGGTTGCTTTCATCCAGGCCTTCATTTTTACGATGCTGACGGCGGTGTTCGTCGGCCAGGCCTATGAAGGGGAACATCACCATGATGAAGCCCATGCAGCCCATTAATCCGTTTTTTTAACAACCAATATAAAGCAACAATTATGGATTTAACAATGGTATTGCTGAGTGAGGTTGCCAATGCAAACGCGGGTGGTGCGATCGGCGCCGGCCTTGCGGCGATTGGTGCCGGTATCGGTGTGGGCCAGATCGGTAAGGGCGCTGTAGAAGCGATTGCCCGTCAGCCGGAAGCCCTGAACGACATCCGGAGCAACATGATCCTGACCGCGGCCCTCGTAGAGGGTGCTGCGCTCTTCGCGATCATCGTAGGCTTCCTCGCCATGGTATTATAATACCCGGCAACAATCTTACTGCACCCCATGCACAGGGCGGCGGGTGCAGTAACTTTTAAACTTGCAAAAACAAAAACAAATTCCAGCATTTGGAATTTGAAACCTAATAACCCGGAATATTAAAACATTATGCATCCGCTTTTAAAACCCGAGTTTGGCTTACTGATCTGGACCCTCCTGGCTTTCCTGGTGGTTTTTTATATCCTGAAGAAATTCGCCTGGCCGGCTATTGTGAAGGGACTGAAGGACCGGGAACTGTCCATCGCTGACTCACTGGCCACTGCCGAAAGAGTCAGGGAGGAAATGTCTCAGCTGAAAAGTGAAAATGAAGCATTACTGGCCCAGGCCCGTGAGGAAAGAGCCAAGCTGCTGAAGGAAGCCCGTGAAACCAAGGATAAGATCATCAACGAAGCGAAAGACCAGGCCCGGGTGGAAGCCAATAAGATCCTGACAGAAGCACAGGCGGCTATCGACACCCAGAAAATGGCGGCCCTGACCGAAGTGAAAAACCAGATCGGGAAACTGGTGATCGAAGTGAGTGAAAAAGTGCTGCGCAAGGAATTGGAAAATAAAGGTGCCCAGGAAGCCCATATCATGGGCCTGGTGGATGAAGTAAAACTGAATTAAAAGCAGCCGGTGACTGCTCCGCTACCCGAAGCAAGTCTACCGCTACCAGAAATTATTAGATATGCCAAACCCTCGTTTAGCAGCACGTTATGCCAAAGCCCTTCTTGATCTCTCCCTGGAAAGAGGAGAGTTGGAAGCGGTTTTTGCCGACATGGAATGGCTTCAGGCTGTTTGTAAAAGCAACCGGGATTTCGTCGCTGTACTCAACAGCCCGGTGATAACCAGCGATAAAAAAGAGAAGATACTCGGCGCAGTAACAAACGGGAGGGTTACCGAACTGACCGGGGCTTTCAGCCGATTGCTGGTCACCAAACACCGGGAAAGCAACCTGCCGGAAATTGTAACTGCGTTCATCAGCCAGTATAAAGCGTATAAAAGAATATTCACTGTTAAGCTGACGACAGCAGCCCCGGTGAGCGACGAGGTGAAAAATGCGGTGATTGCACATGTGAAAAAAGTGAGCGATATGGAACATATCGAGCTGCACGCTTCTGTGGATGACAGCCTGATCGGGGGATTTGTATTGCAGACCGGCGACAAGCTCGTGGATGCCAGCATCTCCTACGACCTGCGGCAGATATCCCGGCAGTTTGAGAACAATGACTTTATTTATAAACTGAGATAAGAAAACAAAAGCATCCAAAAAAGATAAATAAAATAATATGCCAGACATTAAGCCAGATGAGATATCAGCGATACTGCGTCAGCAGCTAAGCAATTTCAACGCCACCTCCGATCTTGAAGAAGTGGGCACGGTTCTTCAGGTGGGTGACGGGATCGCCCGGGTTTACGGCCTGGGTAATGTCCGTTACGGAGAACTGGTGGAATTCGAGACCGGGGTGAAAGCAATTGCCCTGAACCTTGAAGAAGACAATGTAGGTGTGGTATTGATGGGGGAAACTTCCGGGATCCAGGAAGGAGCCAAAGTTAGACGGACCGGCCAGATTGCCTCGATCAAAGTCGGGGAAGGAATGGTAGGCCGCGTGGTGAATACCCTTGGCGAACCAATTGACGGGAAGGGCCCGATCACCGGGGAGCGTTATGAAATGCCCCTGGAAAGAAAAGCTCCGGGTGTAATATTCCGGGAACCGGTAAAAGAGCCCCTGCAAACCGGGATCAAGGCGATCGATGCGATGATTCCTATCGGCCGTGGTCAGCGGGAACTGGTGATCGGTGACCGCCAGACAGGAAAGACCGCGATCTGTATCGATACAATCATCAACCAGAAAGAATTTTTTGACGCCGGCAAACCGGTGTACTGTATTTATGTTGCCATTGGTCAGAAAGCCTCCACGATTGCAGGGGTGATGAAAACCTTGCAGGATGCGGGTGCGATGGCCTACTCGATCATAGTAGCCGCTTCTGCCAGCGATCCAGCCCCGCTTCAGTTCTATGCACCGTTTGCTGGTGCTGCGATCGGTGAATTTTTCCGGGACACCGGCCGGCCGGCCCTGATCATTTATGATGATCTTTCCAAACAGGCCGTAGCCTACCGGGAAGTATCCCTGCTGCTCCGCCGTCCTCCCGGAAGGGAAGCCTACCCCGGGGACGTATTTTATCTCCACAGCCGCTTGCTGGAAAGAGCTGCGAAGGTTATCAGCGATGATAATGTGGCGAAGAACATGAATGATGTACCTGACAGCATCCGGCATATGATCAAGGGGGGTGGTTCCTTAACAGCCCTGCCGATCATTGAAACACAGGCCGGCGACGTATCCGCTTATATTCCGACGAACGTGATCTCTATTACCGACGGACAGATCTTCCTGGAAGGTAACCTATTCAACGCCGGTATCCGTCCCGCGATCAACGTGGGTATCTCCGTGAGCCGCGTAGGGGGAAATGCGCAGATCAAGTCGATGAAAAAGGTAGCCGGTACCCTGAAACTGGACCAGGCCCTTTACCGCGAATTGGAGGCATTCTCAAAATTCGGGGGTGACCTGGATGCGGCTACCAAGTCGGTAATCGACAAAGGAGCCCGGAACGTGGAGATCCTGAAACAACCTCAATACACTCCTTTTGCCGTGGAAAAGCAGGTAGCAATCATCTATCTGGGTACCCAGGGGCTGTTGAAAGACGTGGCTGTGAAAAATGTGAAGGCATTCGAGGACCATTTCCTCATGGAGATGGAAAACAAGATGCCTGAACTGATGGCAGAATTCAAGAAGGGTAACCTGCCGGAAGACGGTCTTAAGAAAATGGTAGACCTGGCCAACCAGCTGATCCCGGCGTACAAGTGAGTTCAATAGAAATTTTTATTTCAGGCTGCCAATTGGCAGCCTTTTTTTTGCCTTTTTAAAAAACCAGAATGTGGGGGTTGAAATATATTCATCATGATATTGAGCAATACATTCTTAACAGGATTTATTTATTTCAGCAGTTTCGAATGGTATTTTTTGATTGCAATTAATCGTACGATTACTATTATTTAAAAAAAATGTAATCTGGTAAATGCTCATATACAATGTCCATCGTATTTATACTACATAAATTACGTAATCAGTAGCGAAAAAATGCGCAAAATACTTGCAAGTAAAAATCCTGCGTATTATGTTTGTCTCAGAATCGAACGAATCCTACGAAAGCTACGTAAATCCGAACCTGAAACGACCGAACTTTTACGGGCACTTACGCCCGCTCCGTTTCAAGCATTACTTCCGGTTTTCAAAGCGATCGATGGTACGTTCATCCAGAACCCGTACTAATTTATTCCGTACCCAAAATCGACCAGATGAAAACATTTTTACTCTTTTTTTCCGCTTTACTTTCCCTGGCCACTGTTCGTGGACAATACACCCAGAATTTTGAGGGCAGCGAAAATTCATTGACCGGTAATTGCTGGGTGATGAACGGTACTTTCCGCACCACGGATGCCGATAAAGTGATCGCCGGTTCTGCCAGCATTATCGCAAATCCGCCCTCGAACGGTCCGGTCAAATTTATAAGCACACCTGCTTTGAATATCATGGCGACGGGTTTGGCTGTTTCCTTTAAATACAAGCTGACCAACCCGATAGACGGGAACAGTACACGCACCATTGAAGTGGGATTGCTGGATAATACCGGCGCGTTCACTTCACTTGATATTCAGACTCTGGATAGGTTTTCGTCTACCGCCGTACAGACATTCAACCAGACTTTTAACCCGGGTTTCAACAGTTCAGGGAAGTTGGTTATCCGTTTTGGGGGTACGCCCGGTGAAGGGAACAGCCGTGTGGTCATTGATGACATGGCCACAAACGCCAACCCGAAATATGGCTCCGGAACCTGTAACAGCGCACCCGTTGCTGCCAATGATATTTTCAGCGGACCCCGGGGAACAATCATATCCGGGAATTTGATCAGCAATGATACCGAGCCCAACGGGGAAGCCATGACCCCGGCAGTTGTGATCCCTTCTGCTGACGGGGTTCTCGATCTGAAAAACGACGGGAGCTTCACTTTTACACCGGCTCCGGGTTTTACCGGTAGTCAAACGACCTTTACCTATCAGCTTCAAGATAACGGGACCGATCCCCTTTCTTCTAACATCGCTAACGTTACCCTGAATTTCTTTACCAATGGCACTCTCCCGGTAAAGTTAACGGGGTTTATCGCCAAGTATCAGAAACCCGATGTACTGCTGAACTGGAGCACAGCCCAGGAAAAGAATTTCAGCCATTTTGAGCTGGAGCAAAGTACGGACGGGGTGAACTATAAATCCATCGCCCTGGTATTTGGCATCGGGGAATCAGATCGCCGGGTGGATTACAGCTACACGGACAAAAACCTGGCTGGACGCAGCGGGCTGATCTATTACCGGTTGAAATCCGTGGATATTGACAACCAATTTACCTATTCTGCAATCCAGATCATCCGACTCGGCGGGGAAAACGAAACCCTGTCGCTGATTACTTACCCGAACCCGGTGATCAATTCAGTGCGCATTACGGTTCCCGCTTCCTGGCAGAACAAAAAAGTTACCTACGAAGTGCTCGGCCTGGGCGGACAGGTTACCGTCCGTATGGAAAGAGCAAACAGCGGGCAAACTGAAACAATTGACCTGGGCAATTTCGCCCGTGGAATTTATATCGTACGGGTACATTGCGAAGGATCCGTAGTACAGCAAAAGATCATCCGTCAATAACAACCCTAACCATCTGCTAAAGCTGCCTCGTTATTCGGGGCGGCTTTTTTGTGTTTTAGGAGGAAAAAACAGTTATAAATTTGCTTCACAAACCTTATTCATGAAACGGATCCCGGCCTTGTTTTTTTTCCTTTTTTTTCCTGCCTTTCTTTTGCTGACAACAGGTCAGGTCATTATAAAAGGGGTTGTACGCGACACAAAAAAGAACCCGATTACCGGGGTAAGTATTTCCATCAAAGACAGCTACGATGGCGCCACTTCGGATTCCGCCGGTCGCTACCAGTTTAAAACAACCGAAAAAGGAGCACAGGTCCTGGTTGTTTCCTGTATCGGGTATAAAACATTGGAACAGGCCATTAACCTGGAGGCTCCTGTACTCACGATGGATTTGGAACTGAAATCCGAGGTTACTGAATTAACGGCGGTTGTATTGTCGGCCGGTTCTTTTGAAGCAAGCGACCGGAAACGTGCAGCCGCTGTGCTGGATCCGATCGATATTGTAACCACCGCAAGTGCAAACGGAGATATTACAGGGGCCCTGAAAACCCTGCCAGGAACCCAACAGGTAGGAGAGAGCGAGGGACTTTATGTGAGGGGTGGTACGGCAGCAGAAACAAAAACTTTCATTGACGGCACACTGGTCAATAATTTCTTTTACAGCAGTGTTCCAAATATTGCGCAAATCAGCAGGTTTTCTCCTTTTATCTTCAAGGGGACCGTTTTCAGTACGGGGGGATATTCGGCACTTTACGGGCAGGCGCTTTCCTCCGCGTTGATCCTGGAATCAATTGATCTTCCCGATCGATCATCCGCTAACCTGGGCATTACAGTACTGAGTCTTAATGCAGGTTTTCAGAAACTGAACAAGAAAAAGACAGCATCCTGGGGCATTAATTACAATTACATGAATCTCAGCCTGGCTTTTGCCCTGATCAAACAGCGACAGGATTTTTCAAAGGTTCCGGTTTTTAATAATGCGGATGCCAATTTCCGGATCAAAACTTCCAAAACAGGCATGCTGAAGTATTATGGTTATTACAGCAGCAACCGCATGGCTTTTACCGTTCCAAGTATCGATACCCCGGGGTTCCGGGACGATTTCGCATTGCAAAACCGGAATCATTATCATAATATTTCCTGGAAAGAGAACCTGCCGGGACGATGGAAAATAAGTATCGGCGCTTCCTATACAAATAATAAGGATGAGATCCGTTCAGCCCTCCAGGATAATTCCGGGAACCCGGTGCAGCCTGCCGGCCTGGAGTTCAAGGATTTTTCGCTGGATAACCGTGGCAACTATGTGAATGCAAAAACCGTCCTGGAAAAAAAATTGAAAGGGCTCAGTGCAATTCGTTTCGGGTCGGAATATAATTACAGCCAGGATAAAACGGTCTATACCGCATTCGACGGGCAGCCCTACCGGTTCTCTTTGAGAGAGCATATCAATTCCCTTTTTGCAGAAGCGGATCTTTATGCCACCAATGACCTGGCCCTGAAAACCGGTTTGCGTATGGAATATTCATCTTTGCTGGAACGGTTGAACCTGGCCCCGCGGTTATCGGTTGCATACAAACTGGGTAAGGGGAGCCAGGCTTCACTGGCATATGGAATTTTTTTCCAGAATCCTGAAAGAAGATACCTGCCATCACCGAACCCGCTTGATTTTATGAAAGCCGTGCATTACATCGCCCAATACCAGAAAGTGCTGAACCAGCGTTCTCTCAGGCTGGAAGCTTTTTATAAGAAATACCGGGGGTTGATCAAGACTGGACGGGCCGGGTATACGGAAGCAGCGCTTAATAATGACGGCTTCGGAGACGCCAAAGGGCTTGAGCTGTTCTGGCGCGATAAGAAAACCATCAAGAATTTCGATTACTGGGTTTCGTATTCGTACCTGGATACAAAACGGGATTTCCTGAATTTCCCTTATGCCATCACACCCAATTTCGCGGCGCGACATACGGCTTCCTTTATTGCCAAGAAATTTATACAGGCATGGAAACTGAACCTGAACGGGGCCTATAATTTTGCCAGCGGTCGCCCATATTATAATATTCAGCCCCAGGGAAGTGGGTATAAATTCACGGACCGGGGGATGGTCCCGGCATATCACAATGTCAGTTTCTCGGTCAACTACCTTCCTTTTATCGGGAAGCAGAATCCCAAAGCCTTTGCCGTGTATGTATTGCAGGTTAGTAATATCTTTAACTTCAGGCAGATTTACGGCTACCAGTATTCCTATAACGGGATCCGGAAAGAACCAATTGTTCCCACATCCCGGATGTTTGTATTTATCGGTGCTTTTATCAGTTTCGGGGTCGACCGTTCCGACGAGATTATCAATAACGGTTTATAAAAGAACAAAAAAGCAATATGAAAGTATCTCTGATTGTATTGTCTGCCTTGCTGGGTACAGCGGTGGCTTCAGCCCAAAGCGAAAAATTTATCAAGGCCATGGAGCCCCGTGTGGCACAGGTAGATTCCAACAACAACGTGGACGGTTGGCGCGACCTGGCCAACGCATTTGAACGTATCGGGGAAGCCGAAAAAACACAATGGCTGCCATATTATTATGCAGCCTTCGCACAGGTTATGGCCGGCTATGGTTCGATGCCGATGGATGGCAGCATGGGAGATAACAGTTCCATTTCTGATCCCTTCGTTGAAAAAGCCGCTCAATTACTTGATAAAGCCGAGGCGCTAAGCCCCGATAACTCCGAAATCTGTTGTATCCGGAAAATGATCCACAGCCTGAGTATGAGGGGAAATCCCATGTCGCGATATATGACGGACGGAGCCAGGGCCAGCGAAGCATTGGCCAGGGCCAAATCGCTGGATGAAAACAATCCCAGGGCTTTTATCCTGGAAGGACAGGATAAGTTTTATACTCCCGAGCAATACGGAGGGAATAAGGAGGAGGCGAAAAAACTTTTTGAAAGGGCAAACGAGATCTTCATGACCATTCGACCCGCCAACAGCCTTGTACCACAGTGGGGGCGGGGACAGGTGAACTATTTCCTCTCACAATTCAAATAAACCAGGGCTTGATACCGGGAAAAAGAGAAGCCCTTTAGACAAAGGGCTTATTCTCTATTGGTGCTCTATGTGTATGAAAAAATTTCGGATGACCGGCACCCCTCAGTATTTTTTTTGTCGGACCGGAACCGGAAGCAGTCGGGGTGCGGGATGCTCCTGTCTCAGGTTGACTAATTTTTCAAAAGCCTTTTTAAGCCGGGATATCTCCTCTCGTAATATTTTGCGGGCTTTTTTTTTCATCAGGTGGTTTTTATGCCCCGGGCTGAATGGTAATAATGGGAGAATACACGATCTGTTTGTTTTTGCCGATTAGTTTGACCCGGTACATTATTTTGCGGGAAGCGGCCTTTTCGGTAAAAGTATATCGGCCGGTCTCCGGCAGATCGGTTCCAAACACAAAGGCAGCGGTTTTAAAATGAATCCCTTCGTCCGAGCTTCTTTCCACTTCAAACTGATCTGCAGATTCATTTTCACTTACGATCCATTCCAAAGTCACTTTGTCCTTACTCATCATGCCTTTAAAACTAAGCAGGCTGACTTCAGCGGTAATTCCGGAATGGATGGCAGGTTGGCTTGAAAAAGGGGCGAACCCGGATTGAGCCGAAGTTGGCTGGTACGCAAGCCGGAGCGCTATGATAACAATTAAGGCTGCAGTTTTAATCATTTCTTTGGGTTTAGCTTCCAGGTGGAAATCGGCCTGCCCACAGAAATATTGGATGTTTGTTCGGGTTGCTTTGCAACTGGAAAATCATGTTACCGGTCCGTAACATGCCGGGTGGTTAAAAGAAAGGCCTGGTACGGATCTTTAACGTAGTTTTACGCGGGTATATGTGGTTTTCCGAATCGAAAACAAACCTAATACCGGGGCACTAGAAATGCAAGGGATTCTCCGGAATTTTTTTTAGAACATCTGGTAAAATTACGTTTTGGCTAAACGTTTCCTCCATTTATTCGTTAATAACCAGGCATGCAGACTGTCTTACGTGTTCAAGGGCTTTCCAAAAATTTCGGCGAAATCCGGGCAGTGGAAAATCTTTCCTTTTCAATGGAAGAGGGAAAAGTTTATGGTTTTCTGGGCCAGAATGGTGCAGGAAAGTCCACCACGATCAGGATGCTGCTGACCCTGATCGAACCCAGCGCGGGGAGTATTGAAATATTCGGAATGGATTTGCGGAAACACCGCAACGAGATCCTCCGGCAAACAGGAGCCATAATAGAAAAGCCGGATCTCTATAAATACCTGACTGCAACCGAGAACCTAAGTCTTTTTGCCCGGCTTAGCCGGTACCGTGCCACAAGCCGACAGATAATGGAGCAACTCGAAATGGTGGGACTGGCAGACCGGGCCTACAGCAAGGTAAGAACCTATTCTCAGGGGATGAAACAACGGCTCGGTCTGGCATGCGCACTGATCCATCAGCCCCGGCTTATAATACTTGATGAACCCACCAACGGGCTTGATCCGCAGGGCATCGCGGATATGCGGCGAATGATCGTTCGCCTGAGCCGGGAACAGGGTAAATCCATCCTGGTTTCCTCCCATCTTCTGAGCGAAATGGAAGTTGTTGCCGATGCCATGCTGATCATTCACAAAGGGAAAAAAATAGTGGAAGGAAACGTGCGTGACCTGCTGGATCCCGGGGAGGTAAATGTGGAACTTGTTGCTGATGATACTTTGGCAGCCATGCAAATGATCCGGGGTTCGGAGTGGAATGAATGCCTGCTTGATGGACCCCCCGGACCAATCCGGTTGCATATGAAGAAGGAAGATATTCCCTTACTCAATAAACGGCTGGTGGAAAACGGAATCGGGGTTTCCGGGGGTCGTGCCATCAATACCCTTGAGGCATATTTTTTATCTCAAACCCGTGAAACCTGACCCCCCATGTTTATCCGGCTCTTACAGATCGAATTATTCAAAGTATTCAGGCGACCCCGGACCTATATTGCTTTCGGAGCCGTAGCTGTGATTGTGTTGCTGGTGCAACTGGCCCTGAAAGTAAACGGCAAAGACTTTATCCAGCTTTATACCGACAGCCAGTCAGACACTTTTGAGATTCCATATGAAAAAATGTCGAACGGCTATTTTGTTTGTGTAGCTGTACTGCACATGATCCTGATTCATGTGCCCCTCCTGGTGGCATTGATTGCAGGCGATATGATCTCCGGGGAAGCGGGACTGGGAACCCTGCGGCTGATTGCAGGCAAACCCGTCAGCCGGACGGAACTTGTGTTGTCGAAGTTTACGGCCAGCGCCATTTATGTAATCCTTCTCCTGGTATGGATGGCCCTGTTCGCACTTTTGGGTAGCATCCTGCTTTTTGGCCGGGGTGACCTTGTAGTATTCCGGGAAACCGATATGCACCTGATGAACGGGTATGATGTATTGTGGCGTTTTTTTGCGGCATTTGTATTTGCCGCCCTGGCCCTGACCACGATTGCGGCAATGGCCCTGATGTTTTCCGCATTTTCGGAAAATTCACTGGGACCGATTGTGGCCACGGTTTGCGTTGTAATCGTATTCACGATTATACAACAGCTGAAAGTTCCTTTGTTTGAGCAAACCATTAATCCCTGGTCATTTACCACACATATGCTGGGCTGGAAAGGATTTTTTTACGTGGAGAAGACTGCGGAGGGAGTTACAATTGACGGGTCGGTCGAAAACCCGGGGGCCCTGTTGCGGAGCGGCTTGATCCTGCTGGGTTATATTGCAGTATTCCTGATGGTAACCATCCGGTATTTTAAACATAAAGACATTTTAAGTTAATGATATGAGGAAAAGACTCACCGGAATAATCCTGCTGTCTGTTATGCTGAGCGGAATTGTCAATGCACAGGATATCCGTCCCCTTCTGCAGAAAGTAAAAGATAAATATGATCGGGTTGCGGATTACACTGCCGACGGCAGGATGAAGACAAACGTGTTATTTATCAAAGCGCCAGTAGCCCAGGTAAAAGTTTACTATAAGAAACCAGACCGGCTCCGGATCCGGAATGAAAGAGGGGTTTCTTTTATTCCAAAGGGTACTGTAAACATCAACATGAACAATGTCCTGGGTCTGAATAATTACGAGGCCATGGCTGCTGGTGTTGAAAAGGTCGCCGGGCGGGATTGCCGAGTGGTAAAAATTTTTCCGCTCAGTGATGAGGAAAATATCACGCGGGCAACCCTGTACATTGATGAAGCCCGTTTGCTGGTGATCCGGTCTGTGATCAGCACCCGGGAGAACGGAACCTATGAACTGGTGATGCATTATACAAACTATGCGGAATACGGGTTGCCGGACAGGGTTGAGCTGACATTCAATACAAAGGACTATAAACTGCCTAAGGGAATCTCCATTGATTATGATAACGGGGCAGGTAAATCGGATCGGGGCGGACCCAGGAAAGGGAAAGTGGAGATAACATATACGGGTTATGTAATCAACAAAGGGGTACCCGACTCAGTTTTCCAGTAGATCTTATTCCTCAATTGCCTCATCCTTGGCGTTCGCCAGGATCGAAGGGGTCATTTTCTTCAGAGGATTCTGCCGGTTTTCATCATACTGTTGCCGGTTGCGGATGATGTCCGTACAGGCAAACAAGGCGGTCAGGAATGAAGAATTATCGGCTTTGTTCTTGCCGGCTATATCAAACGCAACACCATGATCGGGGGAGGTTCGGATAGCCGATAAACCTGCGGTATAATTGTATCCGTCACCTGAAGCCAGTGTTTTAAATGGGATCAGGCCCTGGTCATGGTACATCGCAAGCACTGCATCAAAACGCTCGTAGCTACGGCGGGCAAAAAAAGCATCCGCGCTGTAGGGGCCCACCACCAGCATATTGTTATTCTTCGCATCCCGGATAGCCGGTTTGATGATGGTTTCTTCCTCCGTTCCGATCAGCCCCTCATCACCCGCATGCGGGTTCAACCCAAGTACAGCGATCCGGGGTTTGTCGATCCCGAAATCCCGCTGCAGGCTTTGGTTTATGATCGCCAGTTTGTTCACAAGTCTTTCCCTGCTCACCTGGCTTGCCACTTCACTGACCGGAATATGTTCGGTTGCCAGCGCTACCCGCAGGCTCCCTGAACAAAGCATCATAACCACGTCCTGTACGCCGAATATGCTTTTCAGGTAGGGGGTGTGCCCGGTAAAACTAAACTCGGCAGACTGGATATTTTTTTTGTGTACCGGGGCCGTTACCAGGCCGTCAATATGCTTTTGTTTGAGTGCCGCCACGGCAGTCTGCAGGGATAAGATTCCGTACCGGCCTCCTGTATCCGTCAATTGGCCCGGCGTAATCGCCACCTCTTCTTCCCAGCAGTTGAAAAGATTCACCTGTTTATGGTTGATCCGGTTGAATTCCTTGATGTTCTGATAGCTCAGGTTCAGGTCCGGAACCGCCTTTCGGTAAAAGTTAATGGCTTTGTTGGACGCGAAGATCACCGGTGTACAATGATCCAGGATCCTGTTGTCGGAAAAGGTCCGAATGATCAGCTCGATACCGATGCCGTTCAGATCACCACAGGAAATGCCAATAACGGGTTTTTGGGGATTCATATGCGAATTCATTGATTTGTAAAAGTAATGAAATCCCCATCCTTAAAACTGTTTTATACGTAAAATTACGGACCCCGACTGCTGATTCTACGAAGCTGTATTGTACTAGTCCCCAATTAATAATGAAAGAATACGAAGTGGTTGTAATTCTACATAAAAACTTGGATTTTAGTGTTTGATTATATTCCATAGACTCCGGAAAATGGAGCCTTTTGGAATTGTGAAGTGTGAAGTGTGAGATTCATCCAACATCCTTTTAAGAACCGAAGTCCAAACACTGTACTATGAAAAAATTCTGCAACCTGCTTTTTATCCTGGCAGTTTGTATATCCTTCACCCCTGTGGAACTGGAGGCGCAATGCGGTCCTGGTTATACACAAACACAGTTGAACTGGGACAATCTTGATTATTATTTCAATAGCGGAGGTTCCAGTCCCTATCCCAATTACGTCTCAGATGCGCAGGAAATGACTCAAAGGTTCATTTTCGGAACAACTTATCTGACCATTGGAACCAGTTCCAATGCCTTGATAAATCCCGGAACGGGAGGAACAGTAAGCGTTGAAAATGCAACACATACCGGGGAAATAGCCGGGTATACCGGAGAAGATGTTCAGTATAACCCTTCATCAAACGGTCAGACCATCACAATAACATTCAATACGGAAGTGCAGAATCTTAATTTTACACTTTATGATGTGGATCGTTCTCAACGATTGGACTTTTCCGCTTTGAATGCCTCCAGTGTGGCTCAAAATATAAACGTGGTCACCTATGCATCTTCCATTCTGACTGTTACGAATAACAATGCCTCGAATGCCTATATCACTGCTTCATCATCATCTTTGGCAAATTCATCCAACCAGGGGTCTGCAACCATAACGGTGACCGGATCTGTTAAAACATTTACTATTACTGTTACCACGGTTGGCTCCGACCAGGTTTTCTGGTTGTCCGATATTAACGCATGCGTGTCAGGCACATTTCCCACCAACTGGCACCAGGGGTTTAATAACCAGCCCTGGCAGGGGAATGTGGAGAACCAGCCGGATTACTTCCTGGTAACGCCGGATAACAATTCAGCCTATATGATGGATCCTGCAACCGGTCGTTGTTACTGGTTGTTCACGGATGCGAGCAAGACTTATATGAATTCATTTGCTTATGATCCGCAAAACCGGGTGTTGTATTATATTTCAGAGAATGTAAGTATCAATTCCAATAATAAGACACTCAAAAAGTGGGATTTTGCAACAGAGACGACTTCAACGGTAATCGCAGATATCGGAGCAACGTTAGGGATTCCAACTTTCAATTACGGAGTGGAATCAGCCGGAGCTGCTTTCTACAATGGAAAATTGTACCTGGGAATTGAAGGAGGACAGAACACCGGCACTTGGCGAGAGTCCATGGTTTGGTGCATTGATTTGTCGACAAATACGGCTTACCAGGTATATGCTACAAACTGTTACAATAGTACACAGGCATTGCATGATTATGCAGATTTTATCATTAAGGATGGTACGCTGATCAATTATAATTCTGCCCGGACAAGTTCTCCGACTACCTATCCAAACAGTTCATTTACGCATTACGATTTTATCACCGGGGGGGCTACCACGTATATGAATCCGAACCCAGCTAACCGCTATTCCAGTCAGGCCGGTCTTAGCTGGAACGGAAGTACGTACATGATATATGATTCAGTTTGGACTTATAATGCCGGTGTAATCAGTAACCCCCAGAGGGCAACCGTTGTAACGGTTCCGGGCGATCCTGCTCCTCCCGCGTGGGCGGGTAATGCCGGTGACGCATCGGATCCATTCCGGCCCAAGTGCGATTTTGGAGATGCCCCTGCTTCTTACGATCCCAACCCGATCAAACCGGCCGTACATGAACGTTCCGAAGCCATCCGCCTGGGCGCCACCTGGGATAAGGAGTGGGTAAAACGGGGCATTTCTGGAACGGATGATGTGGATGACGGAACCCCTTTTCTTAATTTTCTGCCCCAGGGTTCCGGAAATTACCTGGCGTTTACCTATGCTACCAATAACAGTGGCAGCCCGGCCCAACTGATCGCCTGGCTGGATTATAATGGGAACGGTGTTTTTGACGCTAGTGAAGCAATCCCGGCTATTACGGTACCCACCGGTACCAATAACCAGTTGTATTATCTCTATTGGCCGAGTTTTACAACACCGTTGGTAAACGGACAAACGACCTATATGCGGATCAGGATCACATCCGGGGCGATGACATCGGCCGATGCGACCGGGTATTTCAGCAATGGAGAAGTAGAAGATTACAGGGTGATTGTAGACAATTTCCCATTATCAGTCAATACACTATCATTTTCCGCAACATTGATCAACAGCAGTACTGCCCGTCTACAATGGACGGCTTCGGAACAAAACAGCCTGGTTGGTTACGAGATTCAGAAAAGTACCGACGGGATGAACTGGGATTTTGTGGCCCTGGTGCAGGGCAAGGGTATCGCAGGTGAACACAGCTATGAATATACAGATGACAATCTGGCCTACGGCAAAACATTTTACCGGTTGCGTATTGCCGGATCAGCCGGAAATAAGATCAGTGATGTGAGGTATGTACAGCGGCTGTATCCCAACGAAATTGTACGGGTAAGACCGAACCCAGTCAGGTCTGCGGCCTATGTCAGCATTGAAGCTTTTGAATCGGCCCGGGCGGAGGTCCAGTTATTTACCGAGTCGGGTAAGCAGGTATATCAGGATTTAAAAATGCTGAATACAGGTTCGAACCTGCTTACAATACCGGTTCGTGGTGCCTGGGCTCCAGGAGTCTATATCCTCCGTATTGTGATGAACCGGGAGGTGTTTAACAAAAAGCTAATAATCGAAAAATAGTTTATCATCCAATCGAAATCCAATCCAATTATCATGAAAAAACCAACCACCTACCTCATGGGCATGACTCTACTTATAGTCATGGCCGGGACCATGTTCCTTTTTTCATTACATCAAAAACGCGATTACAGGAAATATGAAGTGCTTAGCTCTGTAAAGGAAGAAGCGTATAAAGAAAGCGACTATGAATCGGAAGACGAGGAAAAAGAACTGAACGGGGCGGATAAACAGCTTACCATGTGGTTTCAGTCCAAAGCTTATCCGGAACCAGCCAATCTTTCAGCCAAATATATGCGCGGGTGGCAACAGGCATTGCAAATCCGCGAGGAAAACAGTTCGGTACAGACGAGGGTCGAAGCCGCCACCTGGACCTCGCTCGGACAATCATTTAATGGCGGTACCCGGATCGGTGGCCGTGTGGTATGCCTGGCCATTGACCCCAATAACTCGGCTCGGCTTTTTGCCGGCTCGGCCAGCGGGGGAATCTGGAAATCCACCAATGGAGGCAGCAACTGGAGCCCGGTCACCACCAACCTGCCGGTGCTGGGAGTTTCTTCCATCCTGATCGATCCTTCCAATTCAAACACCATTTATGCGGGAACGGGTGAGGTATACCGCGTGGATACATCCAATATCGGGTTTAACGTCTGGAAAACCCGCGGAACCTACGGGATCGGTATCATAAAAAGCATGGATGGCGGAAACACATGGTCTCAGATTTTGGTTAAGAATACTTCGCAAATGTTTGCCATACAGGCCATGGCTTTCCAACCGGGAAATAGCAGCATCATTTATGCCTGTGCCACTGATGGTTTGTACCGTTCACAGGATGGCGGCGGCTCATGGACTAAGATTTATTCGGCTACCTATGTCAAAGATATCGCTATCAATCCTTCCAATGCGGATCAGGTAGTGATCAGTGTCGGGAATATGGTCAATACCAATAAGGGAATTTACCGGTCAACCAACGGTACAAATGCCACTCCTTCCTTTAGCCATATCACAACCGGTCTTCCTTCATCATTTGAAGGGTCGATCAAGCTGGATAATGTGGGGTCGGGGAGTCTTTTCGCAAGTATAGGGATGAGTTCAAGTACAGCCAGCAGCAACCGGGAAGTTTACCACTCCACAGATTTCGGCGCCACCTGGTCAGTTGTGGGAGGTACAACATCAAGTACAACAACAAACCATTGTTCCTACCAGTTTTGGTTTGCACATACAGTGGCCATCAATCCTTTCGCAACGGATTCCATAATTTTCGGCGGGGTGGGTCTTTACCGTTACCGGGTTTCCAATACAACCCGGACAACGGTTTCCGGGGTGCATGCGGATCACCATGATATTGTCTTTGACCCCAATAACCGCGGTGTGATCTACGCCTGCAATGACGGCGGTATTTACAAAAGCACAAATGGAGGGTCAACTTTTGCAGCTATTAACACCGGTTTAAATGCGACCCAGTTTTATGCTTCCCTCGGTGTTTCTAAAAATATCGCTGACCCCAACCGGATGGCCGGGGGACTCCAGGATAACGGGCAGGTATTATATAATGGTACACAGTGGAACCAGTTAAGCTGGGCCGGAGGAGACGGGACTGCCTGTGCGATCGATCCGAATAACTCACAACGGATTCTTGTGAGTCGCGATGCCCGCCAGGTATACCGGTCTACAAACGGAGGAAGTACAGGTGGTAGTGTAACTTCATATTGGGGATTTGTGGCAGATTCCAGGACAGCTTTTGTGGCCCCGCTGGCATTTGGTACATCCAATTCGGATTCCGTTTATCTGGCCTCAGACAATCTTCATATCAGCATCAACGGTGGAGGAAGCTTTACCAATGACGCATACGGGTCTGCCACAAACTATATCGAGGCTATTCATAAAACTGCCATCGCGTTGGCAGTATCGCCGACGAATGCACGTAAAGTGTATGTATCCACATCTCCCTTTGCGCAATACGATAATGATGACAACCGCATTTATGTAACAGGCCAGCCCAACATACTAAAGACAACAACCGGGAATACGCCATTTACAAGTATCAAGGGGTCTTTGCCAGACCGGTTTGTAATGGATATCGTTGTGAGCCCGACCAATGACGACAGTGTATTTATCGCACTGGGCGGATTTGGGACTACCCATATTTATGCAACAGGGAACGGGGGAGCATCGTGGAGTGCAATCGGTTCCGGATTACCCGATGTGCCCTTTAACGCGTTAGCCCTGGATCCTGTAAATCCAAAAGTATTATATGCCGGCTGCGATTTGGGTGTATATGTAAGCCCGGACCGGGGACAGACCTGGGTGGATTACAACAATGGTTTCTGGGATGCCACACTGGTGATGGATCTTCAGATTTCCGCTGATAACAAACTGATAGCTGCCACTCACGGAAAAGGTGTTTTTAAAAGCGATCTGTATAGCGGAGGCACTCTTCCGGCCAAGCTGGTTGATTTCAATGGGGTGAATCGAGATAATTATAACCAGCTGAAATGGGTGGTTACCGATGAGCAGCAGCTGTCCCGTTATGAACTGGAGAGATCCTCCGACGGTATCAGGTACCAGCGTGTGACAACCAAACAGGCGGTTAACAGTACAAGCCAGGTTACTTACACTCACATGGACCCGGTAAGTCTGAGTTCCGCTGAATATTATTACCGGCTTAAGATAATTGACCTGGATGAAAGCTATACCTATTCTTCCGTTGTATTTATCCGCACCCAGTCCAAAACAAACATCAGGGTCTTGAACAATCCATTCCGTGATTTGATCACTCTTCAATACTCGACAGGCCGGGATCAGCCTATCTCGGTAGCATTATACACAGCGACCGGTGCCCTGGTTCGCCGACAGGACTATAACGCAACGGCCGGATCGGGGGCCTACACCCTTTATGGTTTTGCTAACCTGCCAAAAGGATTATACTTCCTCAAAGTAGGGAGTGGTGAATTTCAGCAAACTTTCAAATTAATGAAAGAATGACCCGGTTCATAAAATAGGTAGCTGGTTAAATTAAGCAGGATTTATCCTGTATCCCCGGTCGAAGGACCGGGGATTTTTTTTGCAGCAGATATTCCAAATCTCAGCAGGGTGATATGTCTGTAGAAAGACTGAAAATAATGAAGCAAAAAACCGGGTTTCGCGACCAGATTTATTTTCGTGAAAATCTCATCAGGTTTCGAAAATTCTCTGAAAAATTTCGGCTTCTTATACGTAAATCCACTCCGTATATCTATGAAAAATTGATAATATCTATTTAGTCATTACCAATTTTCAATTATTGTTTATTTCTTGTGAGCAAATTCCGTATTTAAAATCTAAATATCCGTACCATGCGCAAGTTATCAATCCTTTCCGCCCTGGCGCTATTGCTGTTCTCCTGTCAAAAAAACATAGAAAGCAATACGCGTAATTACCAGTCACAAGATGCATTCACCATTCCATCCGGTTATCAGCAACCGGAATGCGGATCACCCTCTGTCACGGCATTGATGGCCGGTCAAAATGACAATGTGGGAGATATCGGAGTCTGGAATGACGAGAACAACATCTATGTTTCTTTTCAAACGATCGGTGCATACAGACTCAAGAAAACACACCTCTTTGTGGGTGACTGTGGAGCCATTCCCACGAATGGCGCCGGAAACCCCCGGATTGGTTTATTCCCCTATACCATGACACATGGAACGACGGGAGTAAGCGTGTATACATACACAATTCCGCGGACCAGTGTGCCGGCAGGATGTCTTTGTGTAGCTGCCCATGCCGAAGTTGTTGCATTTGATGCCAATGGCAATCAATACTATTCCCAAACAGGTTGGGGTAATGGCCCCCAGATCAATGACGGCGGCTCATGGGCCATGAAATTCAATTACTGCCCGCAGGAATGTCCTACAGGAGAAGTAAGATAACACCACGTAATTAATTTTAAGGGCTGCCTGGGGCAGCCCTTTTTTTTGCGTGGTACTTTTGCAGTCCTCTTTAACTGGCCTTATTTATCTGATAAGCAGTCGCTATTGCAGTTGGCGGGTATATTTTCTCCGTAGAACGTGCAAGTGGAATACTTGCTTTTAATTCATTATTTACTTATCGTAATGTTATCTGATTAATTGACTTATCCACAGTAAAAAATCATTGTTAAATCACCTTGCAGCCAGAATTCATTTAGGGTACTTTTAAAACAAAAACAACCCTTATGAAAGCAATGATCCTGGCTTGTTCTGCAGTCCTCCTGGGAGGTATGACAACCCCGAGTACAGCTCACAGGGCGGCAACCGAACCTTCACCGGTTCAGGTTCGTTCCGTGAGTGGAGTCTTCAATTTTGTGCATGCGCACCGGCAGGGGCGTGGCGCCACTGTGGCCTGGTCTTCCTCGTCAACACCGGCATCCGTTTCCGGGTTTGCGGTCATGCGGACCTATGAAGACCCTTATGACCCGTATTCAGAGTGGACGATTGTCAGCACACACAGCTGCAATTCGGCACGTAATTACCGGTGTAATGAATCGGTTGTTTCTCCGGGAATGGTTAACTACAAGGTAGTGGCCAGTTTAGCTGGCGGCGGCTTCGAAGAATCGGAAGTGGTGACGGTACGGATCGTTCAACACTGATTCGGAAAGCCATAAAGGGATGAGTGTATGCCAGTCGGCATATACTCACCCTTCACATTTCTCGAAAGTTTAAATCCAGGCCTATGAAGCGTATTTTACTAATGCTGTTATTGGCAGGCCACCATAACTTAACTGCCCAGATCACCACCCCACAGATCAAAGCCAGGTTTGGTGTAGATGCCGACCTGCGGGCAAACTTTTTTAACAATGCTGTTCAAACAGGGAACGACGACTGGTTTAACCTGAACGCAGCCGATACTTCTGGAAAATCTGTGATTGATACTACGGGAGTGGCAGCGATTGTAGCCGGTTATCTGTCAGATGCATCGCCCTGGCCCAGCCGAATGGCTTCTCATTTCCGAACTATGAGCAGGCCAACATTCTCCGTCGTGAACAACCGCCTCTGGCTGGATGCCCTATGGGTCCGGGATTATCACGGAACCGACACTACAGTCTTTACAGCCGGATCCGATAAAAACGGAATGAGTCCGGAATTCTGGACCGGCGGAATCCAGGGGATCCCTGATAAGAATGATATCCTGGATATATTTGTCCATATCCGCCGGGCAGGACCCAATACCACAGACTCCCTCTGGTTATTCGGGGGTATCTCCCTCGATAATACGGTCGGTAACCGGTACTTCGATTTTGAAATGTACCAGACAG
>JBMSNP010000011.1:0-60101 GCA_049421765.1 Chitinophagaceae bacterium | reverse complement strand
ATAAGTGAAACAAAAACCGGCCATAAAGCAGGAGGATCCCGTATTTAAACAATTATTTCTTTCATGAAGGATTTCTCCTATATCACCAGTTCATCCCCGGCTTTCATTGAAAACCTTTACCAGGATTTTTTGAAAGACCCGTCTGCAGTGGATCCGGATATGCGCAAATTTTTTGAGGGTTTTGATTTCGCACTCAGTAACGCTGCGGCCAATGTCAACGGGAAACCGGTGCCCGAACACACCAAAATGATAAAGGAAGATGAACGGGGTTCGGATGCCTGGCTGCGCGAACTGCGTGCCTACCGGATGATCCTGGGTTACCGCAACAAGGGCCACCTTGTTGCACGCACCAATCCCATCCGCGAACGGAAAGACCGGGGCGCCCATATCGATTTATCATTTTACGGATTTACCGAAGCCGACCTGGATTCAGAATTCCGGGTGGGCAGCCTGGTGGGTCTGGGCCCCTGCACCCTGCGACAGCTCCGGGAATACCTGGAGAAATGTTATGCCGGTCACGCGGGTTTTGAATTCAAATACATCAGTGATCCCGGGAAAGTGGAATGGCTTACAAGTGCGATCGAAAAAACCATGATGGAGCCCTTGCCGCTGCCGAAAAGAAGAAGGATACTTGAGAAGCTCAACCAGGGGGTCATGTTTGAGAAATTTCTGCATACCAAATACGTGGGGCAGAAGCGGTTTTCACTCGAAGGAGGGGAAACCACCATCGCCGCGCTCGATGCCATTATCAATACCGCGGCAGATAATGAGGTGCATGAAGTCGTAATGGGAATGGCCCACCGGGGCCGGCTCAATGTCCTGGCCAATATCATGGGCAAAACCTACGCACAGATCTTCAGCGAATTTGAAGGGACCGCAAAGGTCGACCAGACCATGGGTAGCGGTGACGTTAAATACCACATGGGATACGGCAGTGAAGTGCAAACCCCGGGTGATAAAACGATCCACCTGAAATTAATGCCCAATCCCTCGCACCTCGAGGCAGTAAATCCCGTTGTCGTTGGTTTTTCCCGCGCCAAGGCGGATATCATGTATCAAAGCGAGTATGACAGGATTCTGCCCATCCTGATTCACGGGGATGCTTCCATTGCAGGCCAGGGAATCGTATATGAAGTGCTCCAGATGAGCTACCTGAAGGGTTATTATACCGGGGGAACCATCCATTTCGTGATCAATAACCAGATCGGTTTCACCACCGATTTTGACGATGCCCGAAGTTCGGATTACTGCACTTCCCTTGCAGCCGCGATCCAGGCGCCGGTATTTCATGTAAACGGCGACGATCCTGAGGCAGTGATCAAATGCGCGGAGATCGCCACACGCTACCGCCAGGAATTCAATTCAGACGTGTTTATTGATATGGTCTGTTATCGCCGGCACGGTCACAACGAAGGGGACGACCCCAAGTTTACCCAGCCGCACCTGTATGAACTGATCGGTAAGCACCCCAACCCACGGGAAGTGTATATCAAATACCTGCTCGAAAACGGAGAACCCGACGCACAGGAACTCGCACGGGAAATGGAAAAGAAATTCTGGACCGATCTCCAGGAAAGACTTGATGAGGTAAAACAAAACCCGCTGCCTTACCATTACCAGCCTCCTGAACTGGCATGGAAAAAACTTCGTCATTCCACAGCGGAAGACTTTATTAGCTCCCCTGTGACAGCAATCAGCCCCGATGATTTCAAAAAGGTATTTGACGCCCTCATGAGCTGGCCCGAGGGATTCAAACCCCTCCGCAAAGTGGAAAAGATCCTGCAGGACAAGATCAAGCTCTTCCAGACCGAACAGAAAGCGGACTGGGCCACAGGGGAATTATTGGCTTATGGGAGCCTTTTGCTGGACGGCAAAGATGTGCGTATGAGCGGGCAGGATGTACGGCGAGGTACGTTTTCCCATCGCCATGCCATTCTCCGCGATGAAAATACCGACAAACCCTACAGCCGGCTGTCCCATATTCCCGGTGCTTCTGGGAAATTCAGGATTTACAACTCCCTTCTTAGTGAATATGGCGTACTGGGTTTTGAATACGGGTATGCGCTAGCCAACCCCAATGCCCTGGTCATCTGGGAAGCCCAGTTCGGGGATTTTGCCAACGGGGCTCAGACCATGATCGATCAGTTTATAGCGGCCGGGGAACAGAAATGGAACCGGATGAACGGGGTCACACTTTTATTACCGCACGGGTATGAAGGGCAGGGACCCGAGCACAGCAGCGCCAGGCTCGAACGGTTTCTTCAGCTTTGCGCTGAGCAGAATATGGTGGTGACCAATATCACCACGGCATCCAACTTTTTCCATGCTTTGCGCAGGCAGCTGACCTGGCCTTTCCGCAAACCCCTGATCAATTTCTCCCCTAAGGCGAACCTCCGGCATGCCGGCAGCTATTCGCCCATGGAGGAATTTGTATCTGGAGGATTCCGGGAACTGCTTGATGATGCCGGGGCGGATCCGGCCCGGATCAAAAAGGTCCTCCTGTGCAGCGGTAAGATATATTTCGATCTGGACGAACGGAGACAAAGAGAAAAGCGCGATGATATTGCCATCATCCGGCTCGAGCAGATCTACCCGCTGCCGGTTAGTCAGCTGGAAGCCCTGCGCGACAAATACGGGCAGGCCACCTGGTTCTGGGTGCAGGAAGAACCTCTGAATATGGGAGCCGCCTCTTTCCTGCAAATGAACCTGCGTTCCCTTAATTTCGGGCTGATCGGCCGGCAGGCTTCCGCGTCCACCGCAACCGGTTATAACAAGGTGCACCTGCAGGAGCAGACCGAACTGATCGAAACCGCATTTAGCATTTAACCCGAAAACCGATCGTATGATTGATATAAAAGTTCCGGCCGTTGGCGAATCCATCAGTGAAGTGACCTTGTTGCGGTGGAATAAAAAGGATGGGGATTTTGTGGAGCGGGATGAAATGATTGCAGAGCTTGAAAGCGAAAAAGCAACTTTTGAAGTGAATGCCGAGCAGTCCGGGATGATCCGGCTCGGAAATTATGCGGAAGGCGACACGCTGAAGATCGGCGACATTCTAGCGCATATCGATGAAAAAGCGGGCGGAGCTGCTGGGAACGGCACCCTTCCGGCTGCAGAAGAGAAACCCGCGGAAAAAAAGGAAGCGCCCCGGAAAAAGGAAACTCCGAAACTGCTGTTCGATGAGCCGGTGAAGACGGCACCGGAGCCTGTGAAAGCGAGCCCGGTGGCTTCGGCCATGCTTGCGGATAAGAAAGTGGATCCCAAAAAGGTGAAAGCCAGCGGTCCCGCGGGCAAAATATTGAAGGAAGATGTGCTGGCCGCACTGGAACAACCCGGCAAGAAACCCTTTGAGGGGAACGATTTGTTTAGCCGCAACACGCGGGCTGAAAAGATGAGCAACCTCCGGAAGACAATTTCAAGAAGACTGGTGGAGGCCAAGAATACCACGGCCATGCTCACTACCTTTAACGAAGCCGATATGGGACGGATCATGGAGATCCGGAGTGCATATAAGGACAAATTCAAGGAACTCCACGGGGTGGGGCTGGGCTTTATGAGCTTTTTTGCCAAGGCCTGTGCCATTGCCCTCAGCGAGTGGCCTACGGTGAATGCTTATATCGACGGAGACCAGATACTTTACCACGATTACGCGGATATCAGCATCGCGGTAAGTACCCCGCGCGGACTAACGGTTCCGGTTATACGAAACGTGGAAAGCCTGGGTATGGCTGAAATCGAGAAGAAAGTCGCCGAACTGGCGGGCAAAGCGAGAGACAGCAAGCTGACAGCCGAGGACCTGACCGGCGGAACCTTTACCATCACCAACGGTGGAGTATTTGGTTCCCTGATGAGTACCCCGATCATCAATATCCCCCAAAGCGCCATACTGGGGATGCACAAGATCCAGGACCGTCCCATGGTGGTTAACGGCCAGGTGGTGGTACGCCCGATGATGTACCTTGCCCTCAGCTATGATCATCGCATCATCGATGGCCGCGAATCCGTTGGTTTCCTTGTGCGGGTGAAAGAGCTGCTGGAAAACCCGGAGCAATTGCTGATCGGGAAAGACCCCGTTAAAACATTATTGGAAATTTAATGACTTTATGAAGATACAGCACCTGCTACCGGCCGCCTTCGCGGCCCTTTTCGTGGTTTCCTGCCAGAAAGAAATTGACTGGGGATTGGGAGGAGGCTCTGCCTCAACCCGCCTGGTTAGTATCCAATCCAAATCCGGACCAGCAGATTCCACCCGGGTGGATTACAGCTATGACGCCAGCGGACGGCTGATCCGTGAAAAAACCACAGGGGTTGCAGCCGGAAACAGCGCGGACAATGATCTTCTGATCTACCGCAATACGGCGGGTATCATTACCAGGACCGTACAGAAATCAGCCGCCCTGATCCAGGTGGGCGTGGACAGCCTGGTGACGCGTTACAATTACAACAGCGGAACATCCAGGTATACTTCTTCCATCTTTTCCACTACTGTCATGGGGTTTACGATAATGGACAGCGCGGTTTATACTTATGATGCCAATGGACGGATCAGCAAGGATGAACATTACCTTCAGACCACCGGTTTGCCAATCCCGTTGCCACCGATACTGGCGCTCCGGAATAATTATACCTATTCTGCCAACGGGGCCGAACTAAAGGGAATCTCGCAGGAAGCGCCGAGTACACCCGGAGGCCCACTGGCGCCGGTCAGTGCCCAGGCCTTTACTTATGACATGAAGGTAAACCCGCTGGTGATCTTACAGGAAGCGATCCTGCTGAATCGTCCAGGACTTTTCAGCGCCGGAAACATGACCAATACCATTGTCACCAACACGATTTCACCGGCGAATAGTTTTACGCTGGATAACACCTATATCTACAATAGTCAAAACAAACCGGATTCATCGTACAGCACCCGGAACCCGGGAGCAACGATAACGGCATCAAAGTACTTTTATCAATAAGGTCCCCTTGTTCAATTTTGTGAAAGTAGTGGCATTATGTAATTTGCCGGGTGAGTCGCTTCCATTCCTACCTGAATTCCTGTATTGAAATACTGTCCGGTTACTTCGGTCAGGAGCCCTTTGCCGGGGCCATCAAAAAATTCTTTGCAGCACATAAGAAATTCGGCTCCCGCGACCGGAAAACGATCACCCATGCCTGTTATAGTTATTTCCGGGTTAGACACCTGTTCCCCAATGACGATCCGGGGGAAGTGATCCTGAAAGGACTTTTTCTATGTGGGGAAAATGCCCCTGGCTTTTTGCAAAGCCTCCGACCAGATTGGGCGGCTAAGCAAAGCGGGTCGGTCATCGAAAGACTCTCCTTTCTTACCCCGGGCATTTCGCCGGAACAGATTTTCCCGTTTATATCGGAGCTCAGCGAAGGGATCGATAAACAGTCATTTGCCTTATCCCTGTTGCAACAACCCGACCTGTTTGTACGTATCCGTCCAGGGTATCAGGAAAAAGTATTAGCAAAACTTCGCCAGGCGGGACTTGAGTACACGCAACCCGTTCCTGATTGCATCGCTTTTCCCAATGGTAGCCGTATGGATGAGTTTCTCGAACTGAATCGGGAAGTGGTCGTGCAGGATTACAGCTCCCAGCAAACTCTTGAACTTCTTGAACCTCTTCAACTCCATAAACCTCTTCATTTCTGGGATTGCTGCGCCGCCAGCGGGGGCAAGGCAATTCTTGCAAAGGATATTCTCGGTGATGTGGATATAACCGTGTCGGATGTCCGTGAATCCATCCTTCATAATCTGCATAAGCGTTTTGCCGAGGCTGGCATTAAAAACTACAATAGTTTTATTGCCGATTTGTCTCAAGACTCCGGACCCCGGTCCCCGGACTTCGACCTCATCCTTGCTGACGTGCCCTGCAGCGGCAGCGGTACTTGGGGGCGAACCCCGGAACAACTGGTATTCTTCAGAAGGGAAAAAATAGATGAGTACGCGGCGTTGCAAAAGAAGATACTGGGAAACGTGGTGCCAGCCCTCAAACCTGGTGGTCATTTATTGTACATCACCTGTTCGGTATTCAGGAAAGAAAATGAGGAAGCGGTGGGATTCCTCGATGAGGAATGCGGGTTGTCATTACGTCAAATGAAGATCATCCCGGGTTATATGCATCAGGCCGATACTATGTTTACGGCGTTGCTCCAGAAGCCCTTATAATCGCATCCAGCTCACGGTGCCTATACGGGTGCTGCCATCCATGACCCGGATATAATATTCTCCTTTGGCAAGTTTGCCGGCAGGGATCGTGATGGTTTTTGTACCCGGACCCTTTGATTCATCTATCCTGGTCATCAGTCTTCCTTTATTGTCATAAACAAGTATGGACAACCGGGTAACGGATCCAGGTGTTTCAACCACCAGAATGGGGTTATTACCTGTGGACGGATTTGGCCTTACACTCAGGTGAATTCCTGTTATGGGAGGATTGCCCACACCTGTTACGATACAGGGAGTGGGAACATTGATATTCGTAGTATCGATATATGCAGCTGCAAATCCGGCGGTAGTGGTATCCACGATCTGGCGGATCCGGTACGAATAATTGCCAGTGGAACCGCTGATCAGGTCATTCGTAAACTGGTATGAACGTGCAGCCAGTGTTACACCCGCCTGTGCAGGAACATCGCCCACCTTGGTATAGCTGGTCTCCCCGGGTGCTTTTCTCTCAATCTCGTATTTCATGGCACTTACATCCTTGCTGTTCCAGTTGAGCGTTACCCGGCAGCCATTCAGCGCAGAAGACGAAGTGGCATACTCAGTCAACAGGTTTGAAAACGCAAGTTTCATATTCGGAATGCCATAACCAACCCGGTCATCAGGGTTATTGGCTTTATGCCCGGCTTGTCGCAGTGCGTTTACGATTTTCATATTGTTGAACTCAGGGAAGGCCTGCCAGAGACAGGTACCCAGCCCGGCCATATTGGGACAGGCAAAGGAAGTTCCGTTGCTGGTCACTACGGTATTTGAAGTGGATTGTACAAGGGCATTGACACCGACTGACGCCACATCCGGCTTGATCTGACCATCGCCAGATGGACCGTAGCTGGAGAAAGAACCGACTGCGCCAGCACTGCTTACGGCTCCTACGGCCACTACGCTGTCGCCATCAGCTGGGGTGATGATAAAGTGCCAGGGCTGGCTTCCGGCATTGCCAGCGGCTGCGAAGACCAGGATTCCCTTTTTGGCTGCCAGGTCTGCTGCGATGGCTGACATGGTTGTATTACCGTCAAGCGAGGGATAGGGATAATCAGGAATGCCCCCGTTAAAACCATAACCATATCCGAGTGAGGTAGAAATAACGTCTGCCCCGGAACTGTCGGAACGTTCGGCCCCACAGGCCCAGTTAAATTCTTCAATCGGGTATTCGCTGGCATTATCTTCAGTTTGATAAAGCCAGAAACTGGCCTTTGGGGCCTTGCCGATAAACTGACCGGGAATATTGGCTGCGATCGTAGAGAAGCAATTCATCCCATGACTACCGTCATTGGACACATTGGCTTCGCGGGCTACAAAATCCCAGGTGCCCAGGATCCGGTTTTCCGCCCGCACACTGTCAAAGGCTTTCAGGGTGTTGTAATTATTGAATCCGTTGTCAAGCATGGCAATCTGCATCCCCTGCCCGCGCAGCCCGATATTGTGCAGGAACTCGCCGTTATGCAGATGTATTTCGTTATACGAGTTGGTACCGTAATTGTAATAATCAGCGCTCACACGTTCTCCTGTGATGCCACCCGTGACTTCGTCACCCGTTCGCTCGAATTTTTCATCGGGTTCACCCCGGCCACCGGTGCCCCGGGCGGCTACGGCTACCACGGTTTGTACAAACGGGAAACTGTTGATGGTACTGATCGCCGCAGCATCCGTTGTCTGGATGGTAACCGCGTTCAACCATTTTGATACATTCAATAAGGTTACATTGCTCACAGCCTTTACCTGGTTTACATAGGCAGGATTCACCGGAAGGTCCGTACTGTCGATGGGAATATTATAGCTCAGCCGGCGGTTGATAGCCCGCTGAGACAGGTAGGCATTGGGAGCTGAAAGGGTATAGGGTGTTCCGGTTTTATTCCGGAATTTCACTACATAGCGGCTGTACTGAGCCCGGGCAGAGAAAGCGGTCAGACCGGCCAGAAACAGGAGGGGTAAAAGTTTTTTCATACGCACCAATCCGTAAAGTTAATGGGTGACGGTCAATTATGATCGATCATCCACAGGGTTATACCAAATCCTGTTTTATAGGGACCGCCGGAGCCTCCGGTGTTTGGCTGGTATTCCCAGATCTCAAATTCCCGGTATACGAGTCCGATGCCTTTGGCATATTTTTCTACCGAGCGGGAACGGGCGGCGTACGAACCAGGGCTGGTAATGGGTACATTAAAGGATTCATCTTCCTGCTCAACAGAAAATACATTTGAATACTGGTAGCCTTTGTAGCTGAAGGATGCGGGGTTGCCGTCATAGGTAAAATCCCAGTCGGCCATGTTATCATCGTTGCTGAAATTATAAACAGGTCCGTAGGGGTCCGTGGGGAGGTACCGGTTGCCCTTCCAGGTAAATTTATCTTTCAGCGGCAGGTGAAGTTTGATCACGCGAAGGTTGTCTTCTGCCACTTCAACCTGGTCGCCAAGCGGTGTAATAAAATAAGAACCTCTTGGCTGCCAGGGCTGGGTACCGGCCGAATCACGTAAGTAGCGGTATACTTTGTACAAGGGGTTTCCTGCATTATCCGTAGTAAGCGCCTCTACCTGGTGTTTCACCTGGTATTTATGGATCTCTGTGCTTCTTCCAAAGTTTGGAAATACCAGTGAGTCGATTCGGTATGTGATGTATTTGCCTACGGCCAGCGGGATATAATCCGACAGGGGTTCAGAAACGAGCTCGTCTTTTTCGTTACAGGAGATGAAAAAACTAGCGGCAAGCACCAGTAAAAAGATGCGGGGAATGCTCAGGATTCTCATAAGTGGTTTTTCGGGTTTCAAGGACATAACACCGGTTAAAATATTGTTTGTCAGGGTAATCGGATATATAAAACTACAAACAAAAAAGGGGAATCGGAAGACCCCCGTTACAAACGTGGGATTATTCGCTTTATTGTTTGATTATCAGTCTATATGGCATTGGTTTTTGGTTTGACGTTTGATGTTTCTTGTTGCTCTAAAGATCGGGTCTGTTCCTATTGATTGTAAAACTGGAAACAGCTAACTGGTAAGCATCAATGCCAAACATCAAACGCAAAACGTCAAACCATAAACTACACCAGCATTCCCCGTTGAATGATCCCGCCTCCAATCACGTCATCCTCCTCATAAAATACCGCGCTTTGTCCGGGTGCGATTCCTTTCACATGTTCGTAAAACCGCACGGTGAGATCCTGCGTTGAGCCGGGGTACAGATTGGAAAGCGCGCCCGGATCTTTATAACGAATCTTGGTAACAGCCTCCATGCCGGGGGTGATCATATCGTATTTGATGAGATTCAATTTGCCAACCTTCATTTCATTTTGTTCAAGTTCTTCTTCATCTCCGAGTGTCACGGTGTTGGTTTCCGGATCGATCCGGGTAACAAACACGGGTCGTCCCAGTGCGATCTCCAGGCCCTTGCGCTGACCGATTGTGTAGAAAGGATAACCCTTGTGTGTACCGAGAATCTTTCCGTTTTTGTCAACGAAGTTTCCTCCTGCCACTTTTTCCTCCAGGTCTTGAACCCTTCGTTTCAGAAAACCACGGTAGTCGTTGTCGGGCACAAAGCAGATCTCATAGCTTTCGCTTTTTTTTGCCAGTTCAGGATATCCGTAGTCCAGCGCCATTTGCCGGATCTCGGTTTTTCGATAGGGCCCCAGCGGTAAAAGGGTCCGGCAAAGCAGATCCTGTTGCAGTCCCCAAAGCACATAGCTCTGGTCCTTGGTGTCATCGATGGCCTTACTCACAACATATCGACCGTTATCATGTTGGCGGATTTTCGCGTAATGCCCGGTTGCGATAAAATCACAATTCAGGGCATCAGCTCTTTTCAACAGGGCCCGCCATTTGATGTGAGTATTGCAAAGCACACAGGGATTGGGAGTTCGGCCGGCCAGGTATTCATCCACAAAATTCTCGATAACAAAATCGCCGAATTCTTCCCGGATATCCAGGATATAATGCGCGAAACCATGTTCCACCGCCGCCTGCCGGGCATCGTTAAAGGAGTCGAGGTTACAGCAGCCCGTTTCTTTCTTGCTTCCCCCGCTGGCCGCATAGTCCCAGGTCTTCATGGTAATCCCCACTACCTCATATCCCTGGTCATGCAACATCAGGGCGGTAACGGTACTGTCGATACCGCCGCTCATGGCTACCAGCACTTTTCCTTTACGACTCATTATCAATTAATTAGTTAATAGTATCCTTTAAAAATCTATCGGGAACAAGCAGCAAAGATACACCCATTTCAGGGGATTCGGTTTCGGGAAGGGGAGAAGATACTTATTGCAGCAGGTTTATTTTAAGCAGATTATTTCCAGCGTTTCCAATTTATTGTAGAGGGGCTCCGGTTGACGCGAAGGAATCGATAAATGGAGCTTGGGCCCGGGCTGTCCACCGTAAACACTTGCCTAAACTTTCAGGTCCGGGTCCGCCGCCGGTCATAGAAACTCATGACCAGTCCGTTTGGAAAACTTTCCGTTCGAATGTGTTTGAATTTTATGTCTTCGGGGATTGCCCCGTATAAAGGAATGCCTTTCCCGATCAGTACCGGCACACGCGACTGGATCAGTTCATCAACCAGGTCTTCCCGCAGGAAGCTTTGGATGAGCTGTCCTCCGTCTACATAAACCGTATTAAAACCTTTTTCAGCAAGATAGTAAAGTGATTCGCGGGGAGATTTGCTGATCAGTTCTGTTTTTTCCGACAGGGCCGGCGGCAAATTTTTTAAGCTGCGGCTCATGACGAAAACCTTTTTTTGATAGGGCCAGGTTTCAAAGGAAAGTACTTTTTCAAAAGTCCCGCGTCCCATCAGCACACAGTCTGTCCGTTTATTAAGTTCCTCGTATGAACGGAACACTTCCGGACTGGAGAACTCCATCAGCCAGTCCAGTTCCCCGTTTTCCCTGGCTATAAAATTATCGAGGCTGGTTCCTATATAAACGATTGTATGCAGCGGTAATAATTTTCAGGTTTTGCTGTTGTTATCTCGGGATGCTTTTTTTAATCAACCCTGAGAGATTTTCTTTTTGTGGTTGCCGTAATTCCAGTCAAATATAGGACGATCATATTTTCTTCAGGGCAGCAGTTTACAATGTCAATCCTTTATCCCGAATGCCCGATTATGTATAGAATAAACACATAGCATCCCGGCCAAAATAACCTTTAAAATGGTGGTTTTTCCCTTGGATCCGCCACCTGCCGCAACCGATATTGCAGTCGGTAGCAGTAACGAGGGCGGCAGGTTGGCGGGTTATTCACAAGCCATGGGGAGTTGTTCAGAGTGAGGTATGGTTTCATGAAAGGCGATGGAATAATGCTAACTTGCCGTTTCCTTTTAAACAATTACGTCAATTTAAAAACTGAGCACTATGATCAAGATGCAGGTTATCGGCCGTTTAGGCAAGGACTGTGTGGTGAACACTGTCAATGGAAAAAATGTAATCAATTTCACCGTGGCCCACTCCGAGAAATACAAGGACAGCCAGGGGAATATGCAGGAGAAAACAACCTGGGTGGATTGCGCGTACTGGACCGACCGGACCGCGGTGGCGCCCTATCTTCAGAAGGGTACACAGGTATATGTGGAGGGACAACCCGAAGCCCGCTCATTCCAGCGGAATGATGGTACTCCGGGATCTTCTCTCTCCCTGCGAGTAAGAGAGGTGCAGCTTTTGGGATCCAAGTCTGACAATGCCGGCGGAGGCGGTTCTTACCAGCAACCGGCAGCTTCCAGTTCCCAGGGCGGTTCTTCCGTTCCGTCCCCCAACGACATTACGGAGCCGGTTGACGATCTTCCATTCTGAGAAACCGGGATATATCTCTGATCCCCCCGACTGGGGGGATCTCTTTTTTTGAGATATGAGGATATTGCACAATGTTCAATTTTGATGTGCCTGGCTCAGATTACAATTCATAGCTAATTATTCATGTTTTATCGGCTTTCCAGGCGAGGCTGGAAGCCCCGCACTGGCTAATCACTTTATCCGCTTTGTTTTCCCTTGCTCCCGACTTTTTATGTTTCTTTGCCCCATGCCGGAACAAATTTTTTCATACGAGCGCTTAATTGAATTCAGTAAGTCGGTTTTCAGCAGGATCGGGTGCAGTGAGGCGCATGCCGATGAAGCAACCCGGGTCCTCTTGTCTGCCGATCTCCGGGGGATCGATTCACATGGGATTGCCCGGTTGAGCGGGTATGTGCGTTTATGGGAAGCTAAGAGAGTGAATGCCACACCTGATATCCGGGTTATCCACGAAACCCCATCAACAGCGGTTGTGGACGGAGACAGCGGTTTGGGCCTGGTGGTGGCTCCTTTTGCTATGAGGATTGCGATTGAAAAAGCCCGGCAAGCGGGTACCGGTTGGGTGAGCGTTCAGAACAGCAACCATTTCGGGATCGCGGGCTATCATGCCATGATGGCGCTGGAGCAGGATATGATCGGGGTGTCCATGACCAATGCCTCCCCCCTCGTGGCCCCTACTTTCTCAATCGACAAAATGCTCGGGACAAACCCGGTCTGTGTGGCCGCTCCTGCCGGGGAAGAGCCACCCTTCGTAGCCGACCTTGCCACTACCACTGCCGCCAATGGTAAACTGGAAATCCTGCAGCGAAAGAACATGGAAACACCTGGAGGATGGGTACAGGATGCAGCGGGAAATCCTTCCAATGACGCGAATATCCTGAAAAAGGGGGGAGCCCTGCTTCCGCTGGGAGGCGACCGGGAACACGGATCCCACAAGGGATATGCACTGGGTGCGATCGTGGATATTTTCTCCGCCATTCTCAGCGGTGCCAACTATGCTCCCTGGGTGCCTCCGTTTCCGGCTTATGTACCCATGCCGGCGCAACAACCCGGAAAAGGGATCGGACATTTTCTGGGCGCCATGCGGATCGATGCATTTCGTCCGGCCGCGGATTTCAAAAAAGACATGGACCACTGGATAAGGGGGTTCCGGAACTGCCGCCCTGTACCGGGAGAGGATCGGGTGCTGGTACCGGGCGACCCGGAGCGTGAATTCGAAAGCGTACGGAGAAAAGAAGGGATCCCATTGCTGGATCAGGTGGTGGCCGACCTGCGGTCCCTGGCTGAAAAATTTCAGCTGCCCTTGTTGTAAATGACCCGTTCAACCACGGGGAGGCTTATCTTTGCGGCCTTGCTTGCAGATCATTCATCCTAAAAATTAAAGGGAGGGGGGAATCCAACATGAAAGTCATGAAGTTTGGCGGCACCAGTGTGGGTAAGCCGGAAAGAATGCACCATATCGTATCACTGGTTCAGCGTGAACAGGAACCGGTGATCGTCGTACTCTCGGCGCTCTCCGGCACTACAAATGCCCTGGTGGAGATCGGGGAACTGATCTCGAAAGGTGACCGTAAAGGGGCCAAAAGGGCCATCGATAAGCTGGAAGCGCATTATCAGGCGTTTGTCGCCGAGCTTGTGAAAGAGAAGGATGCACTGGCAAAAGCCAGGTCGATCGTGGCCGAGCATTTCGAGTTCCTGAACATCATCCTGAAAATATCTTTCAGCGAGGCCCTCAGCAAGGATATTCTGGCACAGGGCGAACTTTTATCGACCAAACTCTTCTGCACTTATCTCGAGGAACAGGGGGTCAGTCACCAACTGCTCCCGGCTCTTGAGTTTATGTCCATCGATCATTATGATGAGCCCCAGATCGGGAGTATCAAGATCAAACTGTCACAGCTGATCAAGGCGAATAAAGGCATCAACTTATTTGTCACCCAGGGTTATATATGTCGAAATGCCCGCGGGGAGGTCGACAATCTGAAACGTGGCGGGAGCGATTACTCGGCATCCCTGATCGCCGCTGCGATCAATGCCACGGTCTGTGAGATCTGGACAGATATCGACGGGATGCACAACAACGACCCCCGGATTGTAAAGAAAACAAAGCCGGTGGAGCAAATGAGTTTTGAGGAGGCGGCGGAGCTCGCCTATTTTGGGGCCAAGATCCTGCACCCGGCCTCGATCTGGCCTGCTCAGCAGTTCAACGTACCAGTCAGGTTGCTGAATACCATGCATCCTGATGCAAAAGGCACCACCATCACACAGGAAGCAGGTTCCGTAGGAGTGAAAGCCGTGGCCGCCAAAGATAATATCATTGCGATCCGGATCAAGAGCAGCCGGATGCTGCTGGCTTACGGATTTCTGCGGAAAATCTTTGAGGTGTTTGAAAAATACCGGACACCGATCGACATGATCACGACTTCCGAAGTGGCGGTGTCGCTGACCATTGACAATGACGAAAGCCTGAAACAGATCCTAAAAGAACTCGAGCCTTTCGGAACCGTGGAGGTGGATAAGAACCAGGTCATCATCTCCGTCGTGGGAAACCAGATCGCACAGACCGAAGCCATGGTGAAAAAACTTTTCGGATCGATTATGAACATTCCTGTCCGAATGGTTTCCTATGGCGGTAGCCCGCATAATATTTCCCTGCTGGTGCCTGCGGAATACAAAACACAGATCCTTCAGCAGCTGAATAAAGGGATGTTCGGGCTCTGACTCGATTCCATACCGGTTCAATGATGAATATTCACTTCTTTACAGAGTAGGGTACTCTTTCCTTGTGTAAAGTAATTCATTCGAATAATATAAAACCCCGCCTGGCGGGGTTTTCATTTTTATGCGGGTGCAGTTTATTAAATGACCAACAGGGCATCGCCATAACTGAAGAAACGGTATTTGTCCTTGATCGCCCTTTTGTAGGCTTCCATGGCCAGTTCATAACCGGCAAAGGCGCAGGTCATGATCAGTAAACTGGTCTTGGGGAGATGGAAGTTCGTGATCAGCGAATCCGCGATATTGAACTCGTAAGGGGGGTGGATAAAGATATTGGTCCAGCCTTCCGAAGATTTCAGCATTTTTTGCGCGGTGAAGGACGATTCCATGGCCCGCATGGTAGTGGTACCCACGGAACATATCCGATGCCCGTACTCTTTGGCGCGGTTCACGATCTTGCAGGCGGTTTCATCAATGTGGTAGTACTCTGCATCCATCTTGTGTTTGCTCAGGTCTTCCACCTCGATCGGCCGGAATGTACCAAGTCCCGTGTGCAGGGTGATCTCCGCGAAGCGGATCCCTTTTATTTCAAGACGTTTGATAAGTTCTTTGCTGAAATGCAGCCCGGCAGTAGGGGCGGCCACTGCGCCTTCATGTTTTGCATATACTGTTTGGTACCGCTCTTTGTCTTCTTCGTCGGGTTTGCGCTTGATATATTTGGGAAGGGGGGTTTCACCCAGTCTCTCCAGCACGGCCCGGAATTCTTCCTCCGAACCTTCCCAGAGGAAACGGATCGTACGGCCTCTGCTGGTCGTGTTATCGATCACTTCAGCCACCAGGTCTTCCTGTTCGCCGAAATAAAGTTTATTCCCCACACGGATCTTGCGGGCGGGATCCACGATCACGTCCCAAAGACGGTTGGGTTTATTCAGTTCCCGCAGCAGGAATACCTCGATCTTGGCACCGGTCTTTTCCTTTCGTCCATACATGCGGGCGGGAAACACTTTCGTGTTGTTCACCACAAACACATCCTTGTCATTGAAGTAATCCATGACATCCCGGAAATGCTTGTTTTCGATTTCCCCTGTATGGCGGTGAACCACCATCATGCGGGCGTCTTCTCTGCGTTTGGCCGGATTTTGGGCAATAAGATTTAAAGGGAGGTCGAATCGGAATTGTGAAAGCTTCATGAGTATGCAGTAATTTATTCGCTGGTCTCATGACGCAAACCGGGCCTAAACCGGTGCTCTTCCTAATCCAGGGGACAGGGGTCCACTGGACAATTCCGGCCTTACGGCGCCGGGTTTGGTCAGAACGACGTTGAATTAAGTGTGCAAAGGTACGGAATTCGGAGCCAAAATCCAGTTTAATTTTTGAACCCCTTCCGGTTGGTTTCCCGGGTCATTATTCTTGGCGGGTGGATCCAGACAACCAATTGGTTATCAAAATAATTTTATGCCATTCTTTGCGTGGAGGCATCTTACATTTGTCGGGAACAGGTACGGTCTGTAACACTGATTATCATTATGAAACGCATCCCGGTTCTCCTCTTTCTGGTCATGGCCTTTTCGGTTTTAAGCGCTCAGCCTGCCGGCAAGCCGCGCAAATACCCAAGCCTTCTTTGGGAGATCACCGGCCGGGGGATGAGCCGCCCTTCCTATTTGATCGGGACGATGCATGTGAGCAGCAAACTGGCTTTTAATCTGCCAGATTCGTTTTACCTCGCGCTGAAGTCGGCCCGGGTGGTGGCTCTGGAAACAAACCCCGATACCTGGCAGGAGGACATGGACAGGTATGAGTTGGGGAAGGGTAATGCTTCGGATTATTCCCTGACGGATAACACGGAACTGTCTATGCCGGCCGAATATTTTGGCATTAACACACTTAAATTCTACAAATACGATAGGAAGATCGAACGTGCCTTGTCCAGCAGCTCTTCGGCGATCAATAACCTCCTGTACCGTAGCTATGGAAATGAAACCAGCGATTTCGAGGAAGATACATACCTGGATATGTATATCTACCAGTGCGGGAAAAAATGGGGCAAGATCATCGCCGGTGTCGAGGACTACGGCAAGAGCATGGAACTGATGGCAGAAGCTTACCGCGATGCGGCCCGAGACCGAAATAAAAAAGACCGGAGTTACAGCGATTGGGATGAGGCCTATTCGGCAGACAAATTGCAGGAGGCATACCGGCGTGGTAACCTGGACCTGCTCGATACCATCAACAAGTACAATAGCATCTCACCGGCCTTTGACGAAAAATTCCTTTATCGCCGAAACGAAATACAGGCCTCTTCCATGGATTCCATCATGCGGAAGGGCCAAACTCTTTTTGCCGGCGTGGGGGCGGCCCATCTTCCCGGGGACCGGGGTGTGATCGAACTGCTTCGCAAGATGGGATATAAGCTGCGTCCGGTAATGATGGGAGAAAGGGCCGGACGATCCAAAGACCTGCTTGATAAAATCCGGGTACCTGTGGTATTCAGAACCGATACCGCGGCCGACCGGCTCTTTTCAGTGGACATCCCGGGAAAATTTTACGAGTTTGGCGAAGATCCGTCACTGGATCAGCTGCAATGTGCGGATATGGCCAACGGAAGTTATTACCTGGTCACCCGGATGATGACCAATGCCTGGATGTGGAACCACAATGAGGATGATGTACTGCGAGTGGTGGATAGCCTACTTTATGAAAATGTACCCGGAAAGATCCTTTCCAGGATCCCGATCACCAGGAACGGGTATCGCGGGTTTGACCTGGTAAACAGAACCCGCCGCGGTGACATTCAGCGTTACCAGATTTTCATCACCCCGTTTGAAATCATTTTTTTTAAAATGAGCGGGAACGGGGATTATGTGCGCAACGGGCCCGAAGCGGATAAATTTTTTGGAAGCATCCGGTTCAACGCTTATCGAAACAGCAACGGGGGCGGGGCGGGGATGAAATCCTTTTCTCCCTCATTCGGGGGGTTTAACGTGTTGTTCCCGCACACGCCCTATACAGGAAACGATGGCAGCTGGATCTTTGATGCGGCTGATCCGGTAAAAGGGATCAACTACCGGGTGATCCGTTCCGATATACATAATTATCATTTTGCCGGGGAAGACAGCTTTGACCTGGCCCTGATGGAAGAAAGCTTCATGGCTTCGGACTTTATTGACACCCTCCTGTCCAGGCGGTATTTCAAATATCAGGGATTCCCTGCCCTGGAAGACCGTATCCTTGACAAAACCGGGGCCCTTTATCTGGCCCGGTTCATCATCCAGGGCCCCCATTATTATACATTGGTGGCAAAAGCCGGGCAGGAATCTCCCGAATTGCTGCAATTTATGGATTCGTTTTCCCTGACCCCTTTCAGGTACGGGAATCCGGCTACCTACCGGGATACATCATTCTGCTATTCGGTCACTACGCCCTTTTACCCTGAAGAGAAAAAGACCAACCTCAACATACCGCGTTACAACTGGCAGGTATCCGTACCGGATGACGATGATGAACCAAAGGACATGATGGAAACCGGGGGATTCCGCAGTCGCATTATTTTCAACGACAGTACGGGTGAAAAAATATTTATTTCCTTCTCCCGTTTTTCACCCTACCGTTATATACAGGACAGCGCTGAACTGGCACGGGTGATCAGACGCCGTTTTTTCATGGATACAGCCCAGGTTCTCAGGCTGAACCGAAAAGAGATCCTGCCCGACGGAACACATACCTGGGAAACAATCAGCAGTGAGCCGGGAAGTAGCCGTACTCTCTGGACCCGGACATTCTACCGGCAAGGGTTTACTTACGTATTGGCCACGCAGACTGATACAGTCACTGCTGCCAGCCCGTTTTTGAGCAGCTTTTTCAATCATTTTACCCCCGCAGAAAAGCTTCCCGGCGTTGATCCGCTCACCAAAAAATCAACCGTCTTTTTTTCGGATTTCAACAGCCCCGACACATTGCTGTATAAAAAATCCCTCCGCTATATCAACAACCTATATGTCGATTCCGCAGACCTCCCCCTTTTGCAACATGCAATCGGGAACTTCTCCTGGGAAAGAAAGAACTACCTGGATGTAAAAAAACTGCTGATCGATAAGCTGGGTGATATCCACACGGCAGCTTCCGCAGATTACCTGGGCAGTCTTTACGACGCACTGGATGATACGGTTCAGCTGCAGTATACCGTTCTCGAAAACCTGCTATTGAACCGGACTCCCAGGGCATATCATATTTTCCGGGATATCATGGTGCGGGAAGCTCCGGTGCTGGATTTCACGGGGGCCGGATTTACCACACAGGCTTTGCATCTTTATTCGGAAAATAACCAGGATGAGAATAACCCGCGCGACGGTAAATTCCTGGATGAACTTCAAGATTCTCTCCGGCTTACCCGGATGATCCTTCCTGACCTGCTTCCTCTACTGGGTCTTGATGATTATAAGCTTTCCATGATGAAATTGCTGGGGGATTTGATCGACAGTAACCTCGTAAGACCGGCAGATTATGAATCCTATTTTCAAAAATTCCTTATTGAGGCAAGGGAAAAACTGAAAAAGCAGGTGGTTGCTGAAAAACGGAAAGCCATCAGTCTCGCAGAGGACAAAAAAGCAAATCCGTCAAAGTCCACCCCCGGACCGGAAGATGATACAGATTACGGGAATTCGGGACTGGGACTCTATACCGTTTTGCTGCTGCCTTTCAGTGAACATCAACCGGGTGTGAAACCCGTAATTGAGCAAATACTCCGATCCCGTGATAAAAGACTTCGCTACAATACATTTATCCAGTTGCTTAAAAACGGACATACTTTTCCCGACAGCCTACCGGGCTATTTCGCCTCAATGGATGAGTTCCGATATGAGTTGTACAGCGACCTGAAAACATATCACAGGATCGGACTTTTCCCCGAATCTTACAATACACATCTGGCACTCGGACGCAGCGCCCTGCTTGATCGGGTATCCTATGGCAAACCGGATACGGTCGAATTCCTGGAAAGATTACCGGTCACGCATCATGGACAGAAAGGATTTATTTATTTCTTCAGATACAAGAAAAAGAAAGACGATTTTACCTGGAAACTGGCAACCGTGGGGCTGGTACCGGAAGACCCCTCTTTGTTTGAATTTGAAAATCCGGGAAAGACTGACCCGGCCCTGATAGATGATCCTTTTGCAGATAATCTGCCCCGTCATGCGCTCGATTTCACATCCCTTTCAGAAACCAAACTGAACCCGGGAAAGGCCATCCATGAACAACTGACCCTTGAACTCAGGCGCATGCTTTATGCACGTCATAAAAGCGGGAAAGAATTCTATAAGGAGGAAGATGCGGGAACCAACGGTCAGGATGATCAATAAACAATATCGTTATCCAGCAGGAATCCCGCGGGGGATGGAAGCGATAAGCTTGCGTGTATAGGCAGATTGCGGTTTATAATAAATCTCGTCTGCCGGACCACTTTCCTCTATCTTCCCCCGGTTCATCACCATGATCCGGTTGCTGATATACCTGACTACTGATAAATCGTGGGAAATAAAAATTACGGTAAATCCGAATTCATTCTTGAGGTCGTTCAGCAGGTTCAGAACCTGGGCCTGAACACTTACATCGAGGGCCGAGACCGATTCGTCACAGATAACAAAGGAAGGATTGAGGGAGAGCGCCCTGGCGATTACGATCCGTTGACGCTGCCCGCCGCTGAACTCATGCGGGTAACGGTTAAAATGGTCGGCAGACAGGTTTACCTTTTCCAAAAGCTCCGCCACCTTGTCTTTCCGGGCCCGGTCAGAGGGCAGGATTTTGTGAACTTTCATGGGTTCGGCGATCGCATTTCCGATCGTCATCCGCGGGTTCAGTGAGGAATAAGGATCCTGGAATACGATTTGTATCTCTTTCCGGAGCGCGAGCCATTCTTTTTTACCCAGAGAGGCAAGGTTTGAATTTTTATAACGGATGCTCCCCGCAGTGGGTTCAATGAGCCGTAGCAGGGTCCGGCCCAGCGTGGTTTTGCCACAACCGCTTTCACCTACCAGCCCGAGGGTCTCTCCCCGATAAACATCAAAGCTCACATCATCGACCGCTTTTGTAAACGCGAGCGGTTTGCCAAAAAGTGTTTTCCTGGAGGGGAACCAGACAGACAGGTTTTGTGCCGAGAGCAGGACTTCTAGGGTTGTTGCCGGTTCTTCAGTAGGGGAGGGCCTCTGTGGAATCTCTTTTTCAACCTGGTAATCCTTTTCGTCGGACCCCATAAAATCGCTGACTACCGGCAGTCTTTCTCCCCGTTGGTGATTCACGGGGCGACAGGCTAGCAGGGCCTTTGTATAAGCGTGATGCGGATCACTGAACAAGGCCTTAACGCTATTTTCTTCAACGATTTCACCCCGGTACATAACAAGAGCCCGGTCGGCGATTTCAGCCACCACACCCAGGTCGTGGGTTATAAAGATTACTCCCATGCCTGTCTGTTGCCGGAGTTCCCGGATAAGGTCCAGGATCGTTTTCTGCACAGTAACGTCAAGTGCGGTGGTGGGTTCGTCGCAGATCAGAAGTGCCGGTTCACAGCACATGGCTATAGCGATCATCACCCGCTGTTTCTGGCCTCCGCTAAGCTGGTGCGGGTATCGTTTAAACAGACCCGGGGGATCGGGCAATTTGACCCGTTCAAACCATCTAATCGTCTGTGCCCTGGCTTCGGCCCTGGAAATTTTTTTGTGCAGCAGCAGGGTTTCCATAACCTGTTCCCCGCAGGTGAGAACAGGGTTTAGCGAAGTCATGGGTTCCTGGAAGATCATCGCGATCCGCTGTCCGCGGATATCCTGCATTTCATGCCGCTCACGCCGGAGCAGGTCTGTGGGTTGTTCCCCTCCTGGTGAAAAAAGGATCTCCCCTTGTCTATAGCTGGCGGGCGGAAGTGGTAGCTATTGTAGGTTGGAAATAGAAGTGACTGATTTCCCGGAACCGGATTCACCCACAAGGGCCACCACTTCCCCCCGGTTAACGGAAAAGGAAATGTTCTTCAGTGCCTGTACCGTTTCCTGTTCCGCAACAAAATCAACCGACAGGTTTTTTATCTCCAGCAGTGGGTAAATCATTTGAGCACTTTGATGGAAAGCGCCCGGGAAGGCGTCGGATAATAGGCCATGCATACTGCGCAAATCTTGCCTTTGGCAGTGTCGATCACAAACTTAAATTCATCTCCCGCCTTGATATCAGACGGGAAATCGCAGGGATTTCCAAGACGGAACACGTTTTTGTATTCCTTCCCGCTGACCTCGTCGGTCCAGCTGTCTTCAACCGCGTCTGCTCCCGGCGATCCTTCCAGCACGCTGATCGTATAATTCATACAGATACCTGCAACCTCAAGACGCCCCTTGAAGGAGGCTTCGGTTTTTTTTTCTTTACAGTCACTGGCGGAAAAGACAAGCGTGGACAGGCCGATTAGCAGAAGCAACTGTTTCATGATTTTCAGTTTAAAATTTCAGGTGTCGCACAGTCAGACCCTCGTTCATCAGTTGTTTCAGGGAATCGATCCCGATTTTCAGGTGGTTCTCTACAAACTGGGCCGTGACTTCCTTATCACTTTCTTCTGTTTTAACTCCTTCGGGGATCATTGGCTGATCGCTCACGAGGAGAAGAGCCCCGGTCGGGATCTTATTGTAAAAACCCACGGTAAAGATGGTGGCGGTTTCCATATCGATGGCATAAGCCCGGATTTTCTGAAGGTATTCCTTGAAAGGTTCGTCGTGTTCCCAAACACGGCGGTTGGTGGTATAGACTGTGCCTGTCCAGTAATCCACCCCGAAATCCCGGATCGCGGTGGAGACAGCCTTTTGCAGGGCAAAAGCAGGAAGCGCGGGAACTTCAGCGGGGAAATAATCGTTGGAGGTACCTTCCCCTTTAATGGCCGCGATGGGGAGGATCAGGTCGCCCAGTTTGTTTCTTTTTTTAAGACCCCCGCATTTGCCGAGGAACAGGACCGCCTTGGGCTGAATTGCGGAGAGCAGGTCCATGATCGTCGCAGCGGTTGGGCTACCCATCCCGAAATTGATGATCGTGATGTTTTCCGCCGATGCGCATTGCATGGGTCTGTCCTTCCCGATGATCTCGGCTTTGTTCCAGGCGGCGAACATTTTTACATAATTGCTGAAATTGGTCAGCAAAATATATTCCCCGAACTGCTCGAGGGAGGCGCCGGTATACCGGGGTAGCCAGTTTTGTACGATCTCTTCCTTGGTCTTCATATGCGAATTTAATCAATTGCCCGAATTCCTTTTACCCATGACTGTTCCTTTCGTAATTGTACATTTGGCGCATGATACCCGTTCAATACCCGGAACCTGATTTCCAGGTGAGGCAGGAAGGCGGTCGCCAGGTCCTGTTCGACAGGCTGCGCAAGAAATGGGTGGCCCTCACCCCGGAAGAATGGGTCCGGCAGAATTTTGTCCGTTTTCTCGTGGATGTCTTGGGATATCCCTCCCCGCTGGTGGCTGTGGAAAAGGAGTTACGTCTTGGCGAGCTGACAAAACGATTCGATATCCTGGTGTATAAACGCGAACACCGTCCCTGGATGATGATCGAGTGTAAAGCTATGCATGTGAAACTGGAAGATAAGGTCCTTGATCAGTTATTGCGTTACCATATCAGTATACCGGTGGAATACCTGGTTGTCACCAATGGCGGTGAAGCCTGGGCCTGGCAAAAAAGAGATGGAGCATTGACATTATTATCCAGGTTCCCCGACTTTCCATAAAAAAGCAGCCAGGGGCTGCTTTTACGCTTCTTTTTTTGTTGTTTACTTGTCGAAGATCTTTTCGTCCATAGGCACATTCAGTTCCACCTGGGAATATTTGACCGATTGAATCAGCTGGCCATCGATGCTTTGATCGCGGGTCATGAAAAATTTGAGTCCACCCATTTCTTTCAACTCGCTGTACATCGTGACAACCTCCCGGCTCTCCCCCTGGATATCCCGGGAACTGACCATTTTAAGTAGCAGGTGATCGGACTGGCTGATATAAAAATAGAGTATCCGTCCGTCTTCCTTCAGCGTAAGTTTAATTTCGTGGGTTTTAATGCCCTCCACATCTTTTTCGCCGGTTAATTCCGCCGTATGACCAAGATTTTTATAATCCATCAATACACTGGCCAGGTTGGCCTGGGGTTTAAAATCATTGAGCTCTGTTCCCTCCACATCTGTGGGAGTGGTGATCCCGGCAAAGGGGTTAATTTTCCAGCCCTTACCGTCTTTATAGACATTGGAAACAGCCTGTTCCATTATGGTTGCATCGGTACGAAAAGCCCTTCCGTTGATGATCTGTATGGTAAGCGGGAAATCATTGCCCTGGATGGAAACGGAACCCGTAAACCGTGCGGTCTGTATATTTTTAAATGCCTCCAGTCCGCCCATGGCATCGGCATTTTGTTTAATGATTTCTTCAGCGGTCTGGGCATAAGAAGTTGCCCAGATAAAACTGAATAGAACAAGGTAGATTCTTTTCATGTGTTTGGTTTGACGCTAAATTAATTATTTCAGGTACATCCTGGCAGCTGCTGAATCCAAAAAAAAATACCCGTTCCATATCGGAACGGGTATGGTTCAAAACAATTGGTTTTGTGCTTATGGGAAAATGCCGAGTTCGGCATAGCTGGTACCTACTTTATTAATGGCTACTACGTATGCGGCTGTACGCATATCCGGAATTTCAGGGTTTGCTTTCCAGGCATTCATGATCTCATGCGTGGCATTGATCATGGTTTCTTCCAGGCCGCTGTAGACCAGGTCTACCTCATCGGGTCCGTGCATGATAAACTCCCGTTCGTTTTCATTTACCTTTTTGCCGCTCAGTTCTTCCATCTGTCCGAGGATATGGGCGTTCAGGTTTTCGGTGAATCGCTTTTCCAGTCGGCCGTAGCGGACATGGCTCAGGTTCTTCAGCCATTCAAAATAGGAAACGGTTACACCCCCGGCATTAAGGTACATGTCGGGAACTACCAGCACGCCTTTTTTAGCCAGCACTTCATCTGCTTCCGGGGTCAGCGGACCGTTCGCAGCTTCACCGATCAGTTTTGCCTTTACCCGGGGAGCGTTTTCCCCGTCGATCACATTTTCAAGAGCCGCTGGAATGAGGATATCGCACTCCATTTCAAGGGCATCCGTATTCTTTTTGAAATTTTTGGAACCGGGAAAATTCAGGATGGACCCGGTTTGCTTGCGGTGATTGAAAACGGCATCCACATCAAGTCCTTTGTCACTCCATATCGCCCCTTCGAATTCGGCCAAACCGATCACGATGGCTCCGGCATCCTGGAAGAATTTGGCTGAATGATAACCTACGTTACCCAGGCCCTGCACCACCACGCGTTTGCCTTCCACTCCGGTGGTCAGTCCCAGTTTTTTCATCACATCGGGCATGTTGCAAACTTCGCGGACCCCGAAAAATACACCCAAACCTGTGGCTTCGCGGCGGCCTCTTACACCGCCCTGGGTCACCGGTTTACCGGTTACACATCCTGCAGCATCGATCTCGCCCGGATGCATCGCCGAATAAGTATCGAGTATCCAGGCCATTTCCCGCTCCCCGGTTCCGTAATCAGGAGCAGGAACATCGGTGCCGGGTCCGATAAAATTCTTTTTGATCAGCTCGGCGGTGTACCGGCGGGTGATTTTTTCAAGTTCGTAAGGAGAATATTTTTTGGGATTGATCCGTATCCCACCTTTGCCTCCGCCAAAAGGTACGTTTACAATCGCGCATTTATAGGTCATCAATGCAGCCAGGGCCATTACTTCATCCTGGTTAACTTCAGCGGCAAAGCGAATCCCGCCCTTGCAGGGGGTCTTATGGTGTGAGTGCTGGACCCGGTACGCCTCGATCACTTCGATTTCTCCGTTATCTCTTTTCAGGGGGAAACGCATCTGGTAAACAGCGTTGCATTCTTTGATTTGTTCAAGGACACCCGCATCCCATTTGGTGTATTTGGCGGCCTTGTTGAAGCTTTTTTCCACCGCTCCAAAAAAACTGTAATCTTTAACTGACATAGGTTCTTGTTTATATTTAGCAATCGTTATTTGATACAAATTCTAGGATTTGGTCAGCCGGTTTGGCGGATGACCAGGGAGCCTTTCGGATTCACCCGTTGTTTTCTTTCTCCAGCTTACTGATCTTCCGGTCGAGTCGCACCAGGTACAGGATCAGTCCGGCGAGAATTGTAAGAATCACGGCCACCACCACATAAATTCTTCCGTTGCTGCGCATCAGGTCGGCCATGCCGGTCTCCTGGCCCTGGGCAAATATTCCATTGGCCTGGAGCATCCCGATTAACAACAAAGCCGGTGTTCGTAAGTATTTCATTTAAGACAGCATTGATTTTTCTTTCATTAAAGTCAGCCTGATTTTCAGGGTCGTTATCCAAACCCCCAGCAGGGTCCAACCGATCACAGCCGGGTAAAACACGATCCGCATTGAACCACTGATATCATTTTTTACATCCAGAGCCGGGTTTCCTTCGTTGCCGGGATGCAGGCTGGGCAGGATCCGCGGCAGGATCCAGATCGATGGGAAAAGCAGGGCATATGCGAAAATGTTATATACGGCGCTGACCCGCGCTTTCTTGTCGGTATCCTGTATGGAATCCCTGAGGATCAGGTAGGCAAAATAGACCAGTAAGGCTATCGCAGCCCCGATCAGTTTGGGATCCCTGGCAATGGTGCTGAATGACTGAATCGCAGGCTGGTTAGGGTCGGCCCAGGTATAGGAGGCCCAAATTGCTCCCGTAGAATACCCCAATACACCGAATACGATCCCCGATACGGCAAACTGCCGGGCATAGATATCGTATTTTAGTTGAAAGCCCCGGAGATAACGGATCGCGTTGACCACGGATACCGTAAACAGGATCATCATGGCAAACCACATACAAACATGAAAATAAAGGTTCCGGATGGTTTCCTGGAGTGGCGGGAGCCGGGGCACATCCAATAGTAAACCGGCTGTGAATGTGTACACAAGCAGGAGGACACTGAGGATCTTCCACCAGGACTTGTACATATAGTTTTTTTCGACTGTCAAAGGCTCCATTGCAGCCCGGCCTGCATATGGCCAGGCTTATACGGTGGGCAAAATTAAGGTGATGACGCTAAACGCTGAATAATTTTTACGAAATGGTAATCGCTGTGTATGAATCACATGATTCAATCAATCCTTCCACAAAAAAGGATACAGGATCACCGCCAGTAACATTACCAGGATATCCATTACCACCAGCAGGATGACCGTGGTCGCCGGGATGGTCAGCAGGGGGGCAAATGCGGCATTGGACAGGCGCATGAGCAACAACAATTGGGGAATGATGATGGGAAAACCCAGAACCGCCATGATGGCCGCATTTTGCTGGGCCCGGGCGGCAATCGCGGCAAGAAAGGTAAACACAAGGCTTAAACTCCATCCCCCGAGCAAAACAAGCCCGATAAAAGCCCCAGCCTCACGCATGGGATTGCCCAGAAAAAGGACAAACAGGAGCAGGCTTAAACCACTCATCAACAGCATCAATAGGGAATTAAACAGCAGCTTGGCCAGGACAAAAGCGGTGGGACTGGCAATCGAGTAATAATACAGCATCCTGCCCCTGTTTTCCTGCAGGAAACTCTTGGCCACAGCGTTTATGCAAATAAATAACTGGATCACCCAAAACAGACCGTTCCAGACCTTACTGTCAGGTTCGTCCATGGCGTTAAAAAGAACAAAAATGGTGGAACCGATATATAAAAGCACCCCGTAAAAACTATATTGCTGCCGGATCTCCAACAGGATATCCTTTCGGAACAGGGTCCATATCTGTTTGAGTGTCTGCATACTTATTATCCGGGTGCGAAAATACTCAATCGCCTAACTTTGATGCCTGATTTGCAGACTATTTTGAAATATTAATGAATTTCATGAAAAAAATACTCTTTGGGCTTATCCTGATTGCAGGGGTGACTGGAATCGAATCCTGCCAGACGGCCAAATCGTCCACCGCTACCCGTTTGCTGAAATTCAACCTTGAAAAGGGAAAGGGGTATGATTACGAAATGATCGTAAATATGGACCAGGATATTATGGGAAAACCCATGAAACTGGATATGACCACCTATTATTCCATGGATGTGAGCGCGGAAGAAGAGGATACCCGTACCATCGTTACTTCGTTTGAACGTTTCAAAATGAGTACGGAGGTCTCTGGATTTACGCTTCAGGTGGACACGGACGATCCTGTTCGTTCCGGGGATTCCGAAGGGATGAAAGACCCTGTATCATCGCTTAAAAAAATGCTTGGCGCTATCCGGGGTCAGAAATTTACCATGAAAGTGAATGCGGAGGGCCGGATCACGGAGATCTCGGGGTTTGAAAACATGGCTAAAAATATTGTTGATTCCATCGCACTCGATGAAAGACAGAAGGAAGCCATGCGCCGGGAATTTGAAGGGCAGTTCAATGCTGCTGAAATGAAACAGTCTCTGGAAAGGTTCTGGTATATATTCCCGAATAAGGAAGTGAAAGTGGGAGACAGCTGGGAAAAAAATTCTGAATCGACCGGGAAAATGCCGGCCCGCTACCGCTCTACGTACACTGTAAAAGATATCGAAGGGGACATGGTAACCCTCGAAGAAGTTTCAAAAATTGAGGCCAGGGAAAACGAAAAGGTCAGATTGACCGGTGAAATCACAGGCGATATCGTGGTCGACAGCCGGTCAGGCCTGGTCGTTACTGCCACCCAGGACATGAACATTAAGGCCTCTGCTGACGGGATGGGATTTGAAATGAAAGGGAAATCCCGGATCAAGGGGAAAGCCAGGTAAGTTCCTTCCGCTTTATAGTAACCGGGAGCGGTTGGTTAGGGACCATTTGAATTTTATCCGCGTTCGTAACACTTGCGGCAACGTGGTTCATATACTTCCTTTGCACCCAGCATAACCTGTTCTTCGTTGGCTACTTTGCGGAATGAATAATTGGCGATATGACCGCATTGCATGCAGATGGCGTGTAGTTTGGTCACATAATCCGCCTTGGCCATCAGGTGCGGCATCTGGCCAAAAGGGTTCCCGAGGTAGTCCATATCGAGCCCCGCCACAATGACCCGGATGCCTCGGAAGGCAAGTTCGTCACAAACATTCGCAATCTGGTCGTCAAAAAACTGGGCCTCATCAATTCCGATCACATCCACATCCCCGGCCAACTCCAGGATCCGGCCCGAATGCTCCACCGGAGTGGACTGGATGGCCGTGGCATCGTGCGATACGATCTTTACCTGGTCGTACCGGACATCGATCGCCGGTTTGAATATCTCCACTTTCAGGTTGGCGATTTTCACCCTTTTCAGTCTCCGGATCAGCTCCTCTGTCTTTCCGCTAAACATGGAACCGCAGATCACTTCGATGCTTCCGCGCCGCTCGCCGCTCGTATTTGGTTCAATAAACATTGTTAAGATTCATTAATAGCCAATGTTAACGAAATTATTGGCAGGTTGTTTGTAATTTTAAGACACCGGTTGCGTTGACAATCCGTATTTATTTTTTCACCGGCCGCAAATTTACAGCCATGGAACGTATCGAAGCACTGATCTTGAAACTTAAAGAACAGTTTGAGCAAAAAACCGACCCCGCCCTGATGCTGGGTACTGTGCAGTTACTTGAGTTTGAACTGAACCGGATAAACCGTTCCGGCCGGCAAAGTCTTGGAACATCCAAAGTGGCCGTGGTACTTCCGGCTGCCACCCCGCTTGTTGAAGCAGGATTTTCACAGTATGAAAAATATGCTCCGAAACCCGCGCACCAGCCGGCCCCGGAACCGGAAAGCCAGCATGTCCGGGAAACCCTCCTCGTCGATGAGGACTCGGTTTCCGTCGTTCAAAAGAACGGGCAGCTTGATATGGTTTTTGATCCCATGCTCGAAACTCCCACTTTATCGCACCAGGGCAGGGACCTGGAAGTGAACGATAACAACCCGGTGGGAGAGTCGTTGAATGACAAACTAAAGCAGGGAAATCAAGAATTGGTGGAAAGACTTAAGGAGATTCCCATAAAGGATTTGCGTAAAGCTGTCGGTATCAACGACCGCTTTCTCTTTATTCATGAATTATTCCGCGGGGATGAAAGCATGTACGAGCGCTGCATCAAAACGATCAACAGTTTTTCCATTTACGCTGAAGCAGAATACTGGATCACCCGTGAATTAAAAGTGAAACTTGGATGGAACAACGACAGCGAAGCGGTCCAGCATTTTGATCAGCTCGTCAGGAGACGATTTTCCTGAATATAGCGCATGATCAGGCCCGTCGCCCCGGCGTGGCCCCTCACATATTCCCCCGAGGCCCTGCAAGCTTCCCGGTACCTCAATTCGTCAGTCATAAATTGCTGTATACACCCGGTCAGGGTTTTGCTGTCTCCTGTCACGAAAGCCCCCCCGGCATCTGTCAGCCCGATTGCTTCCTGGTATTTTTTGTAGTTCGGGCCAAAGAAAACGGGCTTGTCATAGACCGCTGCCTCAAGTACATTATGAACGCCGTTTCGGTTCATCCCTCCACCCACGAAACAACAATAACCATACTTATAAAGGCGGGAAAGCATCCCGATATTATCAATGATCAGCCAGGGAGAATCGGGGTTTCCGGTTTGATTTTCCAGTTGGGAATACCTGACAGCTCCCGGGAATATTTCTTCCAGCGATAACAGGTCTTTTTCGCTGATCTCATGTGGCGCAATTACCAGTTTCAGCTTGTTGGATTCCAGGAAGAGCCTGGATTGCCCGAGCATCAATTCATCTTCCCGCCAGGTGCTTCCAGCGATCAGAAGCCTGCAGTCCCCGGCATATCTTTCGATCAGCGGCAACGCCTCAGATTTTCCGGCAATGGACACGACCCGGTCAAAACGAGTATCCCCTGAAATCTTTGTAATGTCGCCCAGCCCGATTTCCAAAAGCAGGTTACGGGATGATTCATTCTGGACAAATAGCTGGTCGAAACGGGAAAGGATCTTCCGTTGCAACCCGCCATACCATTGAAAAAAGGACATGTCTTTCCGGAACAAAGCCGAGATCAGGAGCAGGGGGATTTCCCGGTATTTTATCTTTTTCAGGTAATAATACCAGAATTCATATTTCACAAAGATCACCAGGGAAGGATGCACGATTTCGAGAAATCTCCTGGCGCGGCCCGGGCCGTCGAGCGGCAGGTAGAAAACCCAGTCAGCCCCGGGATAGTCTTTCTGCACTTCGTACCCCGAGGGGGAGAAAAAAGTCAGAAGAATCCGGTGCCCGGGGGCTTCCACGCGGAGTTGATCCATCAGAGGTCGTCCCTGTTCAAACTCCCCGAGAGAGGCGCAGTGTACCCAGATAATCTTTTCCCCGGCAGGGATCGTGGCTTCCAGTTTTTCAAAAATGCCCTTTCTTCCCTTCACCCATTTTCGGGCTTTGGGATTGAACAGGGAGGCGATAAAAGTACCCGCCCGGAAAAGCAACAGGAATATATTATATAGTAGTACCGACAAGAAACCCGGATTGATCAGAGAGCAAATGTAAAAGCAATCGTGTAAACTACCCTTAATTTGCTATTTTTGCGGCTCTTTTACAGCAAATTATACCGATGCGACCGATCCAAATGGTTGACACAAAAACCCAGTATCTGAAGATCAAGTCCGAAGTCGACAAGGCCGTTATCGATGTAATGGAAAGTACGGCTTTTATCAATGGGAAAGCGGTACAGGAATTTTCGGCACAACTTTCTTCCTATCTAGGCGCACGGCATACGATCCCCTGTGCCAACGGTACGGACGCACTTCAGATCGCCATGATGGCCCTGGGACTGGAACCGGGTGATGAAGTGATTACCCCTTCTTTTACCTATATCGCCACCACCGAAGTAATCGCGCTGCTCCGTCTCACTCCGGTTTTTGTGGAAGTGGATCCCCGGACCTTCTGTATCGATCCGGCCGCCATTGAAAAAGCAATCACCCCCCGTACCAAAGCCATCGTTCCGGTGCATCTTTACGGGCAGTCGGCTCCCATGGATGAGATCATGAGGATAGTCGCAGCCCATAATTTATTCGTAATCGAAGACAATGCACAGGCCATTGGTTGTGATTATACATTCCCGGACGGAAGCATCCGGAAAACCGGTACGATCGGACATATCGGGGCCACTTCATTCTATCCATCCAAAAACCTGGGCGCATTCGGAGACGGGGGTGCCCTGTTTACTCAGGATGATGACCTTGCTGCAAAAATGAAGATGATCGCCAATCACGGTCAGAGTCGCCAATATTACCACGACCGGGTCGGGTGTAACAGCCGGTTGGATTCCATCCAGGCAGCGATCCTGAATATCAAGTTGCGTCATCTCGATGAATATGCCCGGGCAAGAAGGGAAGCGGCTGCCTATTACGATAAAGCGTTCTCTTCCCATCCTTCGATCACAGTTCCTTTCCGGGCCGCTTATTCGGGGCATGTCTTTCATCAATACACGATCTTGCTAGACGGGGTCGACCGGGAAGGGTTGAAGAATTTCCTGTCATCGAAGGGCATCCCTTCCATGATTTACTACCCGGTGCCTGGCCACAGGCAAAAAATGTTCGAGCAGTTCGGAACCTCTTCAGCCAACCTGCCCGTTACCGACTGGCTGACCGAGCGGGTCATTTCCCTGCCGGTACATACCGAATTGGACGAGGAACAACTTGCCTTTATCACCTCAAACGTATTAACATACCTGAACGCTTAAATCGCTAACCTATTAAATTTCTAAAACCAAAATACCTTTTATGAAGATCTCTGTGGTAGGAACCGGATATGTTGGCCTGGTTACCGGCACCTGTTTCGCCGAAACCGGGAATGATGTGACCTGCGTTGATATTGATGCCGCAAAAGTCAGCAAGCTCAGCAACGGGGAGATTACCATTTATGAACCCGGGCTTGAGAAACTTTTTCTTCGTAATCTTAAAGAAAACCGCCTCCATTTCACAACCAGCCTGGCGGATGGTATCCGTGATGCAGGGATCATATTCCTTGCCCTGCCCACCCCGCCGGGTGAGGACGGTTCGGCCGATCTGAAATATATCCTCGGAGTTGCCGAAGACCTGGGCAAACTTTTAACGGATTATAAAGTGATCGTGGATAAAAGTACGGTCCCTGTCGGTACAGCGGATAAAGTTCATGCTGCAATTGCCCGTAATTATAAGGGGGAATTTGATGTAGTCAGCAATCCCGAGTTCCTGCGGGAAGGGGTGGCCGTGGAGGATTTTATGAAACCAGACCGGGTGGTGATCGGCACAAGGTCTGAACGGGCAAGACAGGTAATGAACAAACTATATGGTCCCTTTGTACGCCAGGGAAACCCCGTGCTTTTCATGGACGAACGTTCTGCCGAGCTCACCAAATATGCCGCCAACTCTTTTCTGGCAACCAAGATCTCCTTTATGAACGAGGTGGCCCGACTATGCGAGAAACTCGGTGCGGATGTGGATATGGTACGTCGCGGGATCGGAAGTGATGAGCGGATCGGGAAAAGATTCCTGTTCCCGGGCATCGGGTATGGCGGAAGCTGTTTTCCAAAGGATGTGCAGGCGCTTGTAAAATCGGCTCATGAAGTGAATTATGATTTCAAAATCCTCGACGCGGTGATGGAAGTGAACGAAGCGCAAAAACTTCACCTGATGCCGGGAATCAAAAAATATTTCGGAAACGACCTAAAGGGAAAGCATTTCGCCTTGTGGGGGCTTGCTTTTAAACCGAATACGGATGATATCCGCGAGGCACCCGCTCTTTATATCATTCGGGAACTGCTTAAGGAAGGGGCTACCGTGACCGCTTTTGATCCAGAGGCCATGAAAAATGTGAAGAACGAGATCGGGGATGTGATCACTTACACCGAAAGCCAGTACGATGCCCTGGCGAACGCCGATGCACTGATCATCGCGACGGAATGGAACGAATTCCGGACCCCTGATTTTCCCCGCGTTTCGGCCAGCCTGAAAAACAAAGCTATCTTCGACGGCAGAAATTTGTTTGACCTCTCCGCCATGCGTGAACTGGGGTTCTATTACCAGAGCGTGGGCCGGGAAGTGATAAAATAATGAATATGGAACGAAAAAGGGTTTTGGTTACCGGCGCAGCCGGTTTCCTCGGGTCTCATCTTTGCGACCGCTTTATAAGGGAAGGTTACCATGTGTTTGCGATGGACAACCTCATTACGGGCGACCTGGCCAATATCCAACACCTCTTCAAACTTGAGCAATTTGAGTTCTATCACCATGATGTGACCAAGTTCATTCATATCCCCGGGAACCTGGATTATATATTGCACTTCGCCTCCCCGGCCAGCCCGATCGATTATCTTAAAATTCCCATCCAGACCCTGAAAGTGGGCGCGATGGGCACCCACAACTGCCTGGGACTCGCGAAGGCCAAAAACGCGCGGATCCTGGTGGCTTCAACAAGTGAAGTATACGGAGATCCGCTCGTCCATCCGCAAACGGAGGAATATTGGGGCAATGTGAACCCGGTCGGACCTCGGGGTGTATATGACGAAGCCAAGCGGTATATGGAATCCATCACAATGGCCTATCACACATTTCATGGTGTGGAGACAAGGATCGTCCGGATTTTCAACACCTATGGCCCGCGCATGCGTTTAAATGACGGCCGTGCGCTCCCGGCATTTATCGGGCAGGCCCTGCGTGGTGAAGACCTGACCGTTTTTGGTGATGGATCGCAGACAAGGAGTTTTTGTTATGTGGATGATCTTGTGGAAGGGATTTACCGGCTGCTTCTCAGCGACTATTCATTGCCGGTCAATATCGGCAACCCCAACGAGATTTCCCTCAAGGACTTTGCCGAGGAAGTGCTTCAACTGACCGGACAAAAGGTGAAAATTACCTACAAACCCCTGCCTGTTGATGACCCAAAACAAAGACAACCCGATATTTCCAAAGCCAGGAGTCTCCTGGGCTGGGAGCCGAAAATAAGCCGGGGCGAGGGCTTGAAACGGACCTATGAATATTTCCGCTCGCTTCCGGAAGAAGAATGGAACAAACAGCCAAAGGAATTCAAAAGCCAGATGTAATACAGGATATGTACCAGGAACTAATTGATAAGAAAGCAAAACTGGCCGTGATCGGCCTTGGTTATGTCGGACTCCCGATCGCGCTGGAATTTGCCCGGAAAATTTCCGTGATCGGGTTTGACATAAGCACCCGGCGTATCGAAATGATGCGGCAGGGGGTGGATCCTAGCAACGAACTGGAAAAAGAAGCTTTTGAAGGATGTGATATTGCATTCACCGATTCGCTGGATGTATTGCGGGAAGCCCGCTTCTTTATTGTGGCGGTTCCGACTCCGGTGGACGAACACAATGTGCCTGATCTTACACCGGTAAAGCGGGCCTCCGAAACAGTAGGAAAGGTGATCAAAAAGGGAGATTACGTGGTTTTTGAATCCACTGTTTACCCGGGCTGCACTGAAGAAGATTGTCTCCCGATTATCGAAACGGTCTCCGGGCTGAAAAACAAAACCGACTTTAAGCTGGGCTATTCACCCGAGCGGATCAACCCAGGCGACAAAAATCATACCCTTGCCAATATTGTAAAAGTGGTGTCAGGCTGCGACGCGGAAGCGCTGGAGGAAATCGCAAAGACCTATGAACTGGTTGTAAAAGCAGGCGTACACCGGGCTTCTTCGATCAAAGTTGCTGAAGCCGCCAAGATCATAGAAAATACACAACGCGATCTAAACATCGCCCTGATGAACGAATTGTCCATCATTTTCAATATGATGAACATCAACACCTATGAAGTACTTGAAGCAGCCGGAACCAAGTGGAATTTCCTGAAATTCCAGCCCGGACTGGTGGGCGGACATTGTATCGGGGTGGATCCCTATTATCTTACTTACAAAGCCAACGAGTTGGGGTATGATGCCGAAGTGATCCTGGCTGGCCGTAACATCAACGATAACATGGCCAAATACGTGGCCAAAACGGTCATCCAGCATATTATCCGGAATACTTCTGATGTAAAGTCGGCCAAAGTGCTGGTGAAAGGAGCCACTTTCAAGGAAAATGTGAGTGATATCCGGAATTCCAAAGTGGCGGATGTGGTCCGCGCCCTTCAATCCTATTCCGTAAATGTGGATGTCGAAGATCCGCATGCCGATTCCAATGAGCTGAAACATGAATACGGTTTTGAGCTGACCCCCGAACCCGGCATGGATTATGATGCAGTGATCATCACCGTCCCTCACGAGGAATACAGCAAGCTGGATGATGCATACTTCGCCGGGATCACCAGGCCGCACGGACTGGTGGCCGATCTGAAAGGGCTGTTCCGAAATAAAATTGTAAACCGAACCTACTGGAGTTTATAGCATGCCATTTATCAATACGGAAATAGAAGGATTGCTCCTGTTTGAACCGGTGGTTTTCGAAGACGACCGAGGTTGTTTTTTTGAATCATATAACGAGTCACTTTTTAGGGCGCAGGGGATCGGCCATCATTGGGTGCAGGATAACCAGTCTTCCTCCCGGTACGGAGTGATCCGTGGGTTGCATTACCAGCTCCCGCCGTATGCCCAGGCCAAACTGGTGCGGGTGCTCCGCGGGAAGATCCTGGATGTGGCGGTTGATATCCGGAAAAATTCACCTACTTACGGGAAAGTATATGCGAAGGTTTTGTCTGCCCGGAACCGCAGGCAGCTGCTGATTCCGCAGGGGTTTGCACACGGGTTCTCCGTGCTTAGTGATAAGGCGGATGTGCTGTATAAATGCGATGCATATTACAACCGGGAAAGTGAGGCCGGGATCATTTATAACGACGCGGAGCTGAACATTGACTGGCGGGTGGATGAAAAGGACCGGGTCATTTCGGAAAAAGACCTCCATTTGCCAAACTTTGCACAATGTACCGGGTTCCCGGGAACCAGTTAAATTTTACCTACATGACCGGAGCAACCGAAAAACCCGATGGTTACGGTAACCGGATCCTGGTTACAGGGGCCAACGGCCAGCTGGGCCGTGAACTGCAGCGACTGGCAATCCGCTATCCGCATTTCGAATTTTATTTTCTCGGGAGGGAAGACCTGCCTATTCATCATTTTGAAATGGTGAGACACTATTTCAGCGTGTATAAACCGGCTTATGTAATCAATACGGCGGCCTATACCGCGGTAGACAGGGCTGAGGATGAAAGGGACCGCGTTTTCCAGATCAACGGGGAGGCGCCGGGGGTTCTTGCCGCGATCTGTCACCAGCATCAAACCAAACTGATCCATATTTCCACGGATTACGTGTTCGACGGGACTGCCCGGGAACCTTATTCTGAAGATGCGCCGACCAACCCACAAAGCGTTTACGGGGCATCCAAGCTGGAAGGGGAGATACAGATCCGGCAATTCAACCCGGAAGCGCTGATCATCCGTACTTCCTGGGTGTACTCCTCTTACGGGAAAAACTTTGTGCGCACGATGCTGAAGCTGATGAAAGAAAGGGAAGAAGTGACTGTGGTGAACGACCAGGTGGGCTCACCTACCTACGCCGCCGATCTTGCGGAAGCGATCCTGCAGATCATTGATTCCCGCATCTGGAAACCGGGTATCTATCATTACTGTAACGAGGGCGCGATCACCTGGTTTGAATTCGCAGTGGCCATCCGGGAGCTTACGGGAAATGCATGCAGGGTAAAACCCATTCCCACTTCGGCGTATCCGACCCCGGCCAAAAGACCCGCCTATTCCGTACTGGATACGACCCGGATCCGGGATACCTATCAAATCCGGCTTAAAGAATGGAAACAAAGCCTGGAGAACTGTCTGAAAGAACTGAAAGACTAATATAAATCATAAAAGCCCCTGATCCAGAGGCTTTTATTGGTTGACCCATAAGGATTCGAACCTTAACAGACAGAACCAAAATCTGTAGTGCTACCGTTACACCATGGGTCAATCCGTTCCATTTTTCAAATGGGAGTGCAAAAATAGGCTGAATCAACCTTCTTCCCAAACGGATTTTTAAGAAATTATACAGGTTGCGGACTTGCGGCACCTTCCTTTTCTTCCCTTTCTTTCAGCTCCCGGATCTTGTCCAGTGCCCGGGCCACCACATCGCACATAATCGTGTACAGGGCACCGGGTTTCGGGTTCTCATAAATGTAATCCAGGGCCTTGTCTTCGTTGGGGATAACCATTACGGGAATGTTCGGGTTTACAAGTTCGATACCTTCTTTCAACAGCCCGATGATCTCATCTGCCGTTCGGCCCCGCAGGTTCTTGTCGCAACGGATAATTATCTCATCAAAATACTGCGCCGAGATTTCGCCCAGTTCACGGATGTCATCATCCCGCCGGTCGCCCGTACCGCTGATAACCCCGATCCGGGTGGGATAATCCAGTTTACTCACAAAATCACAAAGCAGTTTCAGGCCATGCGGGTTGTGGGCGAAATCTGCCAGCATGGTAAAATTCTTGAAGTGGAAAAAGTTCAACCGGCCCGGGGTCAGGCTTTCGGATGGGATAAATGTCTGCAAACCCGTCCGGATGTCCTCGATGGTAATATCTCGGAATAAATAGGCCGAAAGTACGGCCGGGAGACAGTTGTTAATATTGTGTACAGCCTTCCCTTCGTAGGTCAGCGGTATTTTCTTTACATCCAGTACCCTGATTTTCCAGTTCCCCTTCATCAGTGTCACAAACCCATTCTCAAAAACACAGGACAGCCCGTTCTCCGTGGCATGCGCTTTGATCCTCGGGTTGTTTTCATCCATGCTGAACAGGGCGATATTGCATTTGAGGTTATTCTTCATCCGGTATACCAGGTCGTCATCTGCGTTCAGGACGGCATATCCGTGCGGGAATACGGTTTCAGGCACCACGGCCTTTACCTTGGCCATGGCTTCCACGGTATTGATTCCGCCCAGCCCGATGTGATCGGCCGCCACATTGGTGACAACCGCCACTTCACAATGCTGAAACGCGAGCCCCGATTTCAGGATCCCCCCGCGGGCACATTCCAGGACGGCAAAATCCACGGTCGGATCCTTTAGCACAAATGCGGATGAAACCGGACCCGTGCAGTCGCCCTTCATCATCAGTTGATTCTGGATATAGACTCCGTCGCTGGTCGTATAGCCCACTTTTTTACCCGCGCTTTTGGCCAGGTGTGCGATCAGCCGGGTCGTGGTGGTCTTTCCGTTGGTGCCTGTTACCGCTATGATCGGAATCCGGCCCGCGCTGCCCTTGGGAAAGAGCATATCAACGACCGGTTCTGCCACATTGCGCGGAAGTCCCTCAGCCGGTTCAATATGCATCCTGAACCCGGGTGCGGCGTTTACTTCCAGGATCGCGCCGCCGTTTTCAGACAAAGGTGTCCGCAGGTCGGTGGCCATCACGTCAATTCCGCAAATATCAAGTCCTATTATCCGGGCGATCCGTTCAAACATAAAAATATTGGCAGGGTGTACTTCGTCCGTGACATCCGTTGAAGTGCCTCCCGTGGAAAGGTTTGCAGTTGGTTTCAGCAACACCCTTTCACCGCGTGTGGGAATATGCTCAAGTGTGACCCCGGCATCATCCAGCATCTTCTGGGTAAACTGATCCACGGTGATCTGGGTCAGTACTTTTTCATGACCGAAACCCCTGCGGGGATCTTTGTTGGTTTCATCGATAAGCCATTTAATGGAGTGCTCGCCATCTCCCACCACGGAAGCAGGTGTCCGCAGGGCGGCACAGATGAATTTATTGTTGATTACCAGGCAACGGAAATCAAAACCCGTGATAAAGCGTTCCACGATCAGGCTCCGGTTATAAGCTTTGGCCGCTTCAAACGCGCGGAGTGCCTGTTCACGGGTGGTGATATTGGTTGTATTCCCTTTGCCGTGGTTTCCATCGATGGGTTTTATCACAAGCGGATACCCGAATTTCTGAATGGCTTCATCCAGCCCGGCTTCGGTCCGGATAACCGTACCCCGGGGTACAGGAATTTCCGCAGCCTCGAGCAGTAATTTTGTTTCTTCCTTGTCGCAGGCGATATCCACCGCGATGTTGGAAGTGGTGGAAGCGATTGTGGCGCGGATTCGTTTCTGGTTCACCCCGTACCCGAGTTGCACAAGGCTGTGCCGGTTCAGGCGTATAAAAGGGATACCCCGTTTGACGGCTTCATCCACTATGCAACCGGTTGAAGGACCGAGACGCGTGTCTTCCCGGATCTCACGGAGTTGCTGGATATCATGGGCCATATCATATTCCGCGGCATCCACCAGTGCCTGGGCGATCCGGACGGACGCCTTTGCGGCATAAACTCCGGCATCCTCTTCCATATAACTGAAGACGACATAATAGACCCCTTCTTTTTCTCCATCCGGGGTACGGGTCCGACCAAAACCGACATCCATCCCGGCCAGGGTTTGCAGTTCTAGTGCGATATGCTCGATCACATGTCCCATCCAGGTACCTTCCTCCACCCGCTTGAAAAACCCGCCCCTGGTAGCTTCACTGCATCGGTGTTCGATCATCGTGGGGAACAACTGCTCAAGCCGCTCCCGGAAACCGTGGATTTTATTGGTTGGTCTTTGCTCCAGTTCCTCCAGGTCCAGTTTCATCTGGATCAGTTTGGTCCGCCGCACACTCCAGTAATTGGGTCCTTTCAGCACTTTGATCTCGAGTATATTCATAAATAGTTTGTTGGGGGTTGGAAGTTAGTTTTTTTTGATCAGCCAGCCAAGCAACCCAACCCTTTCCGCGGCTTCATTAAAAGAGACGGGACAAATCAATCGTGATTTGAATTTCAGTACATTTAAAAAAATCTTCTGCCATGGGATCCGAATTTCAAAAGGGCACGACCGACAATCGCCGCCGTTTTTTAAAAAAGACCGGATTTTTTTCAGCATCCGCTTTTCTGTCAACCCTTGGGGCACCGGCCTGGAGCCGCAACCTCGACCGGGCCCTGCGTAACGCAGAAGGGATGCATCCAGGCGAACTGGCCACGGAAGAGGAATTCTGGTACTATATCCAGCAGTCCTTTACGGTATCACCCGGGATCATCAACCTGAATAATGGGGGTGTCTCACCCGCACCCAAAACCGTACAGGATGCGATGAAGAGATATTACGACCTCAGTAACGAAGCACCCAGTTATTACATGTGGCGAATCCTTGACCAGGGCCGGGAACCCCTGAGGCGAAACCTGGCGGAGGTAGCTGGATGCTCCCCCGAGGAGATTGCCATAAACAGGAATTCTTCCGAGGGTTTGGAGACGGTGATCTTTGGTCTCCAGTTGAAGGCGGGAGATGAAGTGGTGGGTTCTAAACAGGACTACCCTAACATGGTTAACGCCTACAAGCAACGTGAAAAAAGGGACGGGATCAAAATGGTATGGGTCAACCTGGAACTGCCCAGCGAAGACGAAAATTACCTCGTCCGGCAGTATGTAAATGCTTTTACCCCGCGGACCAAAGTCGTGCACATCACACATATCATCAACTGGAACGGGCAGATTTTACCGGTGAGAAAGATCGCGGAAGAAGCCCGGAAGCGGGGGATCGAAGTCGTGGTCGACGGGGCGCACAGTTTTGCCCATTTTGATTTCAAGGTGCCCGATCTGGGTTGTGATTATTTTGCGAGCAGTCTTCATAAATGGCTCTATGCCCCGATCGGCAGCGGAATGCTCTACGTACGAAAAGACAAGATCAGTTCCATTTACCCGATGTTTGCTACAGACAACCCTCTCAAGGATGATATCCGCAAATTCGAAGCCCTTGGTACCCGTCCTTTTTTTATCGAACAGGCGATCGGGAAAGCAATCGAATTCCATGAAATGATCGGGATTGAACGGAAGGAAAAACGACTTCACTACCTCAAAAATTACTGGATGGAAAAGGTCCGGAATCTGCCGGGTATCCGTTTAAATACTTCCCTTCATCCCCGTTGGGCTTGTGCAATCGGCAACGTGGGTGTGGAAGGCAGGAAGCCCGGCGAACTTGACAATTTCCTGCTTGAGAAATACAAAGTGCATACAGTGGCGATCACCTGGGAGAATATTTCCGGGGTTCGGATTACGCCGAACGTGTATACAACAACAAAAAACCTGGATGTGCTGGTCGATGGGATCACCGCATTCATAAAAGGCTGAGCAGTGGCGAAAGGTCTATATTCATCGTCCCCTTCCTAAATTGCAGGAAATGTCTTCCCCCCTTATTAATCGCAAGATCAGCTTGCTCCAGGCCACGGCGATCAACATGATCGATATGGTGGGGATCGGGCCTTTTGTAGTGATGCCGCTGGTTGTGGGGTATTTCAGCAGCGGTCTTTTTATCTGGGCCTGGATTTTCGGGGCTTTTACCGCCTGGGTGGATGGCATGATCTGGAGCGAACTTGGTGCCCGATACCCCATGGCAGGGGGCACCTATCAGTTTCACCGAATCGCTTTCGGGGAAAAGGGAGGAAAGCTGATGAGTTTTCTCTTTGTATGGCAAACATCCCTCCAGGCACCACTGGTGGTGGCTTCTGCGGCGATCGGGTTTTCGCAATACCTGACTTACCTGGTAGACCTGGGCTATTGGCAGGAAAAAATGGTTTCCGGGGGCCTGGTACTCTTTGTTCTCTTGCTTCTGTACCGCCGGATTGAAACGGTAGGCCGGATTTCCGTTATCCTGGGTTCCATTGTGATCCTAACCATCACCTGGATCATTATCAGTGGTCTGCTTAACCGTCAGCATCCGATCCCGGTCTGGCCTACCGGCGATGAATCTTTTTTCACTATGGCATTTTGGGCCGCACTTGCCCATGGTTCTCTAAAGACCGTTTACAGTTACCTCGGTTATTATAATGTTTGTCATCTCGGCGGGGAGATCCGGCGACCCGAGCGGAATATCCCCCGGAGTATTTTTATCTCCATTGCCGGGATCTCGGTGCTTTACCTGCTCATGAACATCAGTGTGATGTCTGTGGTTCCCTGGCAGGATGCGGGCGGGTTGGATAAATACCTGGTCAGCGGATTTATGGAACGAATCTACGGGCACCGGGCTGCCGTTCTCGTTACCATCCTGATCCTTTGCATTGCCATGTCTTCCCTTTTCGCTGTGGTCCTGGGGTATTCCAGGGTGCCCTATGCTGCAGCGGTGGATGGAAATTTTTTCCGTGTATTCGGAAAGCTACACCCGAAAAAGAATTTCCCGCATATCTCTTTGCTGGTGCTTTGCGGACTGGGTTTTGTGTTCAGCCTGTTATTCAAATTGTCGGAAGTGATTACCGCGATCCTGGCCATGCGCATCGTGGTGCAGTTTATGTCCCAGGCGGTGGGAGTGGTTCTCCTTCGCAAAAGGAACGGAACCGCAGATCTGCCCTTCAAAATGGCGGGTTACCCGGTTCCAGTGATAATCTCCCTGCTGATCTGGAGCTTCCTGCTGATCCACACCGGTTGGTTTGCGCTATGGGGGGGCCTCATGGCTATTTGCGGAGTGCTGGTTTTCCGGCTGGTACATAAACCCGGTAATCCCTGATCCCGTGACCGGGATTCAATATTCCGTATTCCTTCCTGTTTTCCACATATTCACAGATGACCCTTCATTGCGGGATATCACATTTTTTTTCTGTTATATTTGTCTGTAATCAAACCCCCATGAATGAGCCATCCCAAGGGTAAACTGATAGCCATCGGCGGAGCGGAAGACAAAGGAACAGACCTGGAAACCGGTGAGATCAAAAGAAATAATCTCAATTTTTTTGAACTGGGAATTCTTCGCCGGGTGGTGGAGGAGGCCGGCGGGGTAAACGCCCGGATCGAGATCATCACAACCGCTTCCATGATTCCTTACGAAGTAGGGGAGAATTACCTCAATGCATTTGGCAAGATCGGATGCACCAATGCTGGACTGCTGCATATCCGTAACCGGCAGGATGCAATGGATGAATCCTTTATCGAAAGGGTTCGTCAGTGTGATGCAGTTATGTTTACCGGAGGAAACCAGTTGCGGCTCAGTGTAACGGACGGGGGTACAGAGTTTCTTGCTCTTCTCAAGAAAAGATACCACGATGATAATTTCCTGATCGCAGGCACATCAGCGGGGGCCATGGCCATGGGCCATACCATGATCTATGAAGGCAATGCCACACGAGCACATCTCAAGGGAGAAGTCAAGATGACCACCGGTCTCGGGTTCATTCATTCCATCATCATCGATTCGCATTTTGAGAAAAGAGGACGTTTTGGCCGGCTGGCACAGGCTGTGGCCACCAATCCATCCGCGATCGGTATAGGTCTCGGAGAGGATACCGGGATGCTTATCACAGGGGGGAATAAAATGGAAGCGATCGGGAGCGGGCTCGTAGTGATCCTGGACGGACACGAAATGCTTCACTCAAATATTGCCGATATTCCCGACGGGAACCCAATCAGCTTGGAAAATCTCAAAGTACATTTCTGTGAAAAAGGAAATGGCTACCTCATCTCCGAAAGAAGATTTCTCCCTGAAGCCAATGAGGGTTCAGTCATTCCCAAACAGGTGGATGTAGAGTAAGGAAACCCCAGCTTGTATAATATTGTTCCGAAGCCGGGAAGTAGATTGAAATTCCCGGCAATCTTTTTTATTTGATTTTCCCCCGGAATCAATTCCCTTACACTTCCCAGGATACCGCAGGCTAAACCGCGGTTGCCGTAGGCTAAGGTTGGTTAGGTTTTATGCCTGACCCGCTATTAGCTTGCGTCACATATTCAAAACAATAAACCAATTATCATGAAAAAGATCTCAATTGTCGCAATGCTGTTGCTGTTGGTCACAGCTTACTCCTTCCGGGAGCCGGCCACACGCGGACTGCCGGGCAAACAGGCGGCACCTTCCGTGACCCTGGTACAGATCGATCCGACCACTGCTTCGGGGGATGTGGTATACCTGGCTACGGCCCCAACGACTTCCAAAGGAACCGCGGAGGCATTGATTTCAGTAATGGCGCAACTGAAAAACAACGAGTCAAAGGAAGTTTACCTGGACAAGATCATTGTGGAAGTCACCGGAAACGGGAAGAATATCGTCAAAACCATACAGCCAGATGATGACGGCCTGGATACAATCAAAGCGGGAAAGATCTATACCTGGCAGAACAGCCGGGATTATCACGAGTTGGGTGATGTGATCAAGGTGTCGGCTCCTTATCCGAATAAAATCAACTTCAAATTTTATTTTACTGGATACAGCGATCCGATCAGCGTAACCCGGAATCTGAAGGGTTATCTAAACAACGTGCCCGGCGCAGGGTATATGTTTCCCGCCAAGGACGAGAACCTTCTCATGAACGAATATTGGTATGGAGATGCGGCACACGGGGGCGGGGGACAGGTTTTTGCCTATGACCTCGTGGTGATGGGCTGGGATTCCGAATTAAAAAAGTGGCGTGACAAAAGAGTAGGAAAGACCGAGGACAAGAATGAAAATTTCCGTGCGTACGGGAAAAAGATTTATTCCGCATGCGACGGGGAAGTCCTTGAATTTATCAATGACTGGCAGGAAGCGCCTTCCACCTCGGACACCGGTACGTCGGGCGGGAACCGCATCAAGATCAACAATGGCAATGAAACTCTTTGTTACTACCACATGCAAAAAGGGTCAATAAACAAAGATCTCCTGCGTGTGGGCGCCCGGATCAAAAAAGGCGATTTTATTGGCCTGGTTGGAAACAGCGGAAACTCCAGCGGTCCACACCTGCATATCCACGCGATCTGGGATCCGGACAAGGATGGACAGGGCCCTTATGTACCCCTTCAGTTCAATGATATGTATGCGATTGATATCAAGGCTTTGCCGGAACCTAACCCCAATGCCGACTGGGTTAAGCTCAACAGGATCGGGTTACCCTATATAGCCGAAGACTCGAAAGGAAACAATGGCAGAGCCCTGCTTTGGCCCGATTCACGTAAACCCTGCTGGTACCCATTCAACCTGCCGGAAATCGCCAAGCACGGAATTCCCGAAAGCGAGTACCAGGATGAGGTCACGAAGATCTGGAGTTGCGGTTACTACCCGGTTTGGGTCGATGCATATACGGTATCCGGTAAAACTTTTTTCAATGCGGTTTTCCGCTTTAATTCAGGGAACCACCAGGTGGTCGTGCGGCACAATATGACACAGGATAAATTCAAGGCTGAGTACAACGACTGGGTGGAAAAGAAGGGGTATCGCCTGCAACAGATGGATACTTATGTCGATGGAAACGTCGAGAAATTCGCTGCGATCTTTATCAAGAAACCTGGACTTCCCAGTCAGCAACCCGCATATATGAGCGTGTCAGCCGAACAACACCAAAAGATGTTTGAGGATTTTACATCCAAAGGATTTGTTCCGGTTAATGTGGCGGTGGTTTCCATAGGAGGTAAACTCAATTACTCGGCATTTTACGAAAAGCGCAATGTGGGGAAAGCCACTCTGAAAAGCTCGCTTTCACAGGCCGAATACCAAAGCTGGTTTGACGATATGTCGAAAAAAGGCAATGAGCAGGTATATGTAAATGCCTACAGTCACCAGGGCGAAACACGTTTTTCGGTAATCTGGTACCAGAACGCGGCCTACAAGAACTGGACGGCCACCCGGAAGTCCAGCAGTGGCAGTTACCAGGAAAAATGGGAAGATAATCTTTCGGAAGGCCGGTTAACGCGATGCGTAACCGGTTACGATGAGGGAGGCAAACACTGGTTTGCTGCCCATTGGGCAAAATAATTATTCGGAAAAATCCAAGAGCGAGAATTACTGCCTGGTATCCACCAGGTAGTAATTCTTTTTTCCTTTCTGAACGAGGATATACCGGTCGTGCAGCAGCGCCGTTTTATCCACCCGGTGATCTGCGGCCTGAACTTTTTTTCGGTTTATGCTGACGCCGCCACCCTGCACGGTTTTACGGGCTTCGCCTTTACTCGGGAACACAGTGGTTTCCGCAAGGAAAGACACAATATCCGTACCGGCTTCCAGCTTTCCGCGGTCATAGGAAAGCCGGACCACCCCTTCCATTTGTTCCAGGTCTTCGATACTCAGGCTTTCAGCCGGGGCTTGCTGATTGGCGAAAAGTTTTTGGGTGGTTTCCACGGCTTTCTCCAGTTCTTCACGGCCATGGACCAGGGAGGTGATTTCCTGTGCGAGGGTTTTCTGTAGCACTCTTTCAGCAGGATTCATTTTGTGCTCATGTACAAGCATCTCAATCGCATCGCGGGTCAGGAAGGTGAATATCCGGATCCATTTTTCCGCATCTGTATCGCTGGCGTTAAGCCAGAACTGGTAAAACTGGTAGGGGGTGGTGCGGACCGGGTCGAGCCAGACATTGCCGCTTTCGGTTTTTCCGAATTTACCTCCGTCTGCTTTTGTGATCAGGGGGTTGGTAAACACAAATGCCTCCCCGCCGGATTTCCGGCGGATCAGTTCGGTGCCGGTGGTCATATTTCCCCATTGATCACTTCCCCCCATCTGCAGTTTGCAATTCTTGTTTGAGAAGAGCCAGTAAAAATCGTAGCCCTGCATCAGCTGGTAGGCGAACTCCGTATAGCTTATGCCGCTTTCCCCTTCGATCCGTTTCCGCACACTTTCCTTGGCCATCATATAATTCACCGTGATATGCTTGCCTGTATCACGGAGAAAATCGATAAAAGAAATGGATTTGAACCAATCGTAGTTATTCAGCATTTCCGCTGCGTTGGGAAGGGAAGGGTTGAAGTCAAGAAATCTTTCCAGTTGAGCTTTTACACCGGCCACGTTTTTTTGGAGGGTTTCTTCGCTGAGCAGGTTCCTTTCTTCATTCTTGCCGCTTGGATCACCCACCATTCCGGTTGCGCCTCCCACCAGGGCAATGGGTTTGTGCCCGGCCTTTTGGAAATGCATCAGCAACAGGATGGGTACCAGGCTGCCTATATGCAGGCTGTCTGCAGTGGGATCAAAACCAATATAGCCGGTAGTCATCTCCTTCTGGAGTTGTTCGGCAGTGCCAGGCATTATGTCCTGAATCATCCCTCTCCAGGATAGCTCTTCGATCAGATTCATGTCTAAACCAATGATTTGCGCAAAAGTAAGCCAGAATGGAATAGCGGGGTATGGACTGCAATAATTTTCTAATCTGTTCGTTTTCAATAACTAGTCTTTTTGCCTTAAGGTTATGTTTTTCGGGGGTTAAAGACTAATTTTACAGGAGCCCGTACTTATGAAAGCGATATAATTCAAACGCTTATCGAAAATTGTCCGAATGAAACCAACCACTATCCTTCTGTCCCTGGTGACGACTGTCATCTCAATTTCCGCGTCTGCTCAATTCCGAAAGTATTCCAACGAGTTTTTAAATATTGGTGCCGGGGCACGTGGACTTGCCATGGGCGGAGCCCAGGTGGCTTCAGTTCAGGACGGTACGGCCGGGTACTGGAATCCGGCGGGGCTGACCAGCGTAAAAGACAACCCGCAGGTTAACCTGATGCATGCGGAGTATTTTGCGGGTATCGGGAAATATGATTATGTGGGAGTTGCTTTTCCCGCGGCAGGGAATAAGCGCACGCTGGCAATCACAGGGCTGCGGTTCGCGGTCGATGATATCATGAACACCTTGTTTCTCGTAGAACCCGACGGCACCATCAACTACAACAATATACAGGCGTTTTCTTCGGCTGATTACGCATTCATTTTCTCCTATGCTCAGAAATTAAAAGAGAGTGAAAAAAAGAAAATCCTTTTCGGTCTGAATGCTAAGGTAATCCACCGGAGTGTGGGAAAATTTGCCAAAGCATGGGGATTTGGATTGGATGCGGGTCTGCAGATCTACAGCAAAAAATGGAAATTCGGAATCACCGGCCGGGATATCACCAGCACCTTCAACGCCTGGTCATTCAGCTTTACAGAAAGGGAAAAAGAAGTGCTCTACCTGACACGCAATGAGATTCCCGTCAAATCCACCGAGATGACCGCCCCCCGGCTGGTTCTTGGTGCGGCCCGGGATTTCAAACTGGGAAAGAAAACCAGCCTGCTTGCGGAAGCCAACCTGGACCTGACATTTGACGGTAAGCGGAATACCTTACTGAGTGCGGATCCCGTGAGTGCGGATCCCCGGCTGGGTCTGGAACTGAACGTCAACCAGGTATTCTACCTCCGTGCCGGGATCAATAATTTCCAGCGGGCCCTTTCTGACGGGGACACGCTGAACCAGAAAAAAGTTTGGATCTATCAACCCGGTGCGGGCGCGGGATTCCGGATCGGGAATGTGACCATCGATTATGCGTTTACCAATCTCGCCAATCAATCCAATCCCCTGTTCACCCATGTCTTTTCCCTGCGGCTCGATATGGTAAAAGGCAAAAAAGAAAACGAATAAACCATTCGAACCCTTAAACTGATCCTGCATGAAAAGATTTTTACTTCCGATAATGCTGTTTACCGGTTTCTTCGCCGGGGCACAATCCTACAACAACGAATGGATTGATTACAGCAAAACCTATTACAAGTTCAAGATAGCCGCCAATGGTCTGTACCGGATCGCGCAACCGGTGCTCGCCACAGCGGGTCTGGGAAGCATACCGGCAGAGCAATTTCAACTTTGGAGAAACGGACAACAGATTCCCCTGTACACTTCACTGCAAACCGGTGTAATGAGCGGAAGTGACTACATCGAATTCTGGGGAGAGATGAACGACGGGAAACCGGACAAGGATATGTACCGGATTACAGACCACCAGATCAACGACAAATGGAGCATGGAAACAGACACAGCTGTATTTTTTCTGACGGTAAATCCGTCGGGCAACAATCTGCGGCTGGTCCCCACTGCCAATACCCTGCCCAGCGCATTGGCTCCAGAGCCTTTTTTTATACATACCACGGGCAAATACTACCGGGATAAATATCACCTTGGATATGCTGCCATCGTGGGGGATTATGTGTATTCCTCCGACTACGAGTCTGGAGAGGGATTTACAAGTACAGATATCGGTGCGGGCGTTACAAAAACCGAAACTTTTCCCGGCCTGTTTCCCTACACAGGAGCAGGAGCCCCCGCTCCGCTCTTAAAGGTCAATGCCGCAGGGAATGCGATCAATCCCCGCACTTTTGATGTCCGGGTAAACGGGACCCTGATCGGAACCCAGACAATGGATTTTTTTGATTATGTTAAGGCAAGTTTTAACCTGACTATTGCGGATATCAGCAGCGGGTCTGCCCAGGTAAATATCAAAAACAATACAGCCGTTACCGACCGCATGGTCATCGGTCAAACAGAACTTATTTATCCGCGCCTGTTTAATTTCGGCGGGGCCAATAATTTTTATTTTGAATTGCCTGCCAACCCCGCAGGCAATTACCTGGAAATTGCCGGGTTCAATTACGGATCGGTCAGCCCTGTACTTTATGACCTGACAAACGGGAAACGCTATATCGGTGATATCACCAACGCCCCGCTGGTGCGGGTGGCCCTGCAACCTTCAGCCACCCCAAGGAAATTATTGCTGGTTACTGCAGAACCGGCATACCCGGTTGCTGTCTCATCCCTGGAGCAACGGAATTTTGTCAATTATGGCCAGGCTGCCAACCAGGGCAATTATCTAATCATCACACATCCGGCCCTTTTGGCCGGTTCAAACGGTTCAACCCCGGTGCAGGATTATGCCAATTACCGCTCATCGGCGCTGGGCGGAAGTTATAATTCCAAGATCTACATGATCGATCAGTTGATCGACCAGTTCAGTTTCGGGATCAAGAACCACCCGCTTTCCATACGGAATTTTTTACGATGGGCCCGGGCCAACTATCCCAATCCGATAAAAAACGTTTTCCTGATCGGGAAGGGGCTTCAATACATACAAAACCATTTTTACCAGAGCAATGCAAACATCAGCAAACTCTCTTTCGTTCCCACATTCGGACACCCGGCTTCGGATAACCTGTTGGTTGCGGATCCGGGGCTGGATGTTACTCCAAGGTTATCAATCGGCAGACTTTCCGTAATTAACGGAGACGAAGTGGCCGTTTATCTGCAAAAAGTCAAGCAGTATGAGCAAAAACTGGCGTTCCAGTCACCATTCATTCAAGACAAGGCCTGGCAAAAGAATGTGGTACATGTAATCGGGGCGGGAGATGGAACACTGGGTAATATCCTGACCTCCTCGATGAACGGTTTTGCTTCAATAGTCCGGGATACATTTTACGGGGCCAATGTCCACACTTTCAGCAAACTTACAACGGCACCGGTTGAACAGGTCAATGCCGCGCGGTTGTACAACCTTTTCGAAGAGGGAATCGGAATCCTGACATATTTCGGTCACTCTTCTGCCAGTACACTTGAATTCAACCTGGATAACCCGGATGGCTATAACAACCCGGGCAAATACCCTCTATTTATTCTGCTAGGATGCAGTGCCGGTAATTTTTACAATTTCAACCTTGCCCGTCTCTCCACGAAAGAAACCATCTCGGAGAAATTCGTACTGGCAGATCAGCGGGGAAGTATCGCCACGCTTGCCAGTACAAACCTCGGGATCGTGCATTACCTGGATATTTACAATACCCGTACTATGAATTCCGCATCGGTGACCAGTTACGGGAAAACCATGGGCGAAATCATGAGGGACGCGGTAGGGCAGGTATACAACCTTACCTCGCAAAATGACTATTACGCACGCTTTCATTGTGAGCAAACCACCTTGCACGGGGATCCGGCGCTGAAAATGAATGCCTCTACGGATAAACCGGACTATGCTATCGAGGAGCCGATGATCGAAATCAACCCGGCCTTTATCTCCATAGCGGAAAATGCTTTTACGGTAAAAGCGAAGTTTATCAACCTGGGCAAGGCCCTGAGCCGGCCTGTCGTGATTGAACTGAAGCGGACTTATCCAGATCAAACCACATCTGTCCGGCGGGATACAATCCCGGGTATCCGCTTCATTGATTCACTGGTTTATTCCATCCCGATCCTTTCTACCCGCGATAAAGGGGCAAACCGGATTTCGATCACGATCGACCCGGATAACAACATTGATGAATTGTATGAAACGAACAATTCAGTGAGCAAGAATTTTTTCATTTTTGAAGATGAGATCCGACCGGTATATCCCTATAATCATGCGATCATCAATAAGCAGAATATCCGATTCCATGCGTCCACTGCCAATCCTTTCAGTACTTCCCGGCAATACACCATGGAGATCGATACCACCACGCTGTTCAACTCACCATTCAAGCGAACACAGAGTGTGACATCGGTCGGCGGGGTGATCGAATTCAATCCCTCAGTTACATTTACAGACAGTACAGTTTATTACTGGCGGGTATCCCCGGTACCGGTTTCGGGTTCGCCGGTGTGGAATATGGCTTCCTTTGTATACCTGCCCACCAGCGACCTCGGTTTTAACCAGTCGCACTATTTCCAGCATACCGAATCTTCGATGAACAAGATGCGGCTCGAATCGGCAAGTCGTCGCTGGGAATATGATTCAGTTCCGCACTTCATATTCGCCAAGAACGGTGTATTTGGTACAGCCACGGGCCAGGAGGGCGACCTGATTGTGGCCCCCGACGGTTCAGCCTTTATCCGGAGTGCATGTGTCGGCTTCTCGCTTATATTCAACCTGATCGATCCAAAAAGCTTTATCGTAACTCAAAATCCCAACGGCGCCTATGGCAGTGCAGGGGTTTGTTCTCCATCCCGTCTTTGGAATTTCGAATGGACCTATATGAATGCGGCCAAACGGAAACAAATGATGGACTTTATGGACTCCATCCCCAACGGAACGATCGTTGTTGTAAGGAATATCCTCAACAGCGGACAGGTTGGCGGATTTGTCGATGACTGGAAAGCAGATACCGCATTACCCGGGTACGGTCCGGGGGTTTCACTATATCATAAACTGAAAGCAGTGGGAATGAACCAACTCGATTCATTCACATCCGCAAAGGCGATGATATTCATTTACCAGAAAGGAAACCCGGGATTTGGTCCGACAGGTTCGGTATCCGCTGGTATTTATGACCTTGTCACTTTGAATAAAAATCTGAAAACCCCTGATTCGATCGGCTATGTTACTTCAGCCTTGTATGGGCGTGCCCGTGCATGGAAACAGATGAAGTGGCGGGGTGGGGCAGACGCCCCGACAGACACGGCCACGGTGGATGTGATTGGGATAAGATTGGACGGAAGCGAACAGGTATTGATGTCCGGGCTCACAACCGCCCAACAGGATGTGGATATCTCTTCCATTGATGCCGTAACTTATCCCTATTTGAAACTTTCACTCAGGGCCAAGGATAAAGGGCAGTACACTCCTTACCAACTCCGGTATTGGCGGGTAACTTATGACCCGGTTCCTGAAGGAGCCATCGCCCCCAACCTGTACGCCAATGTAAAGGATTCAGTGGATATCGGGGAGCCGCTTGATTTCAAAGTGGCATTCAAGAATGTTAGCGAAGTGCCTTTTGATAGTGTAAAGGTGAAGATGGTCATCACGGACCGGAACAACATTCCATTCAATATCCCGATCCCGCGTCGCCGGCCCATTCCGGTAACGGATACCATTCAGTTGGGTACATTGATCAATACCGCCACCCTGCCTGGCCGCAATACCCTTTATATTGAAGCGAACCCGGACGATGATCAGCCGGAACAATTCCATTTTAATAATTTCGCATACCGGAATCTATATGTGAAACCCGACAGTCTCAACCCGTTGCTGGATGTGACCTTCGACGGTCTGCATATCCTGAACCGGGACATCGTTTCGTCCAAGCCGGATATCCTGGTTAAACTGAAAGACGAAGCACGTTGGATGATCCTTGACGACACATCCCTGCTCACCCTGCAGATCCGTTTCCCCAATGGCAGCCTGCGCCGCTATTATTTCACAAACGATACATTGCGGTTTACACCCGCGGGACAAGCTCCCAATCCCGATAATACCGCTACGATTAATTTCAGACCCTTCTTCCCGGAAGACGGGGAATATGAAATGATCATCACCGGCCGGGATAAAAGCAACAACAACGCGGGGGCCATTGAATACCGGGTGATCTTCGAGGTGATCAACAAACCAATGATCTCCAACATGCTAAACTATCCCAATCCCTTTACCACATCCACGGCTTTTGTGTTTACGGTAACGGGCAGCGAAGTGCCGCAAAATCTCAAAATCGAGATCATGACAATCACCGGGAAGATCGTTCGGGAGATTACAAAAGATGAGCTTGGTCCGCTGCGTATCGGACGGAATATCACCGAATTCAAATGGGACGGAACCGACCAGTACGGTCAGAAGCTGGCCAACGGGGTGTACCTGTACCGGGTGGTAACGAACCTGAATGGCAAATCGCTCGATAAGTATACCGCCGATGGAGATAAAACTGACAAGTACTTTAATAAAGGATACGGTAAGATGTACCTGATGCGTTAAATCAGGATAAATTTTGTTGAACCACAAGTCCCCGTTTCCCCGGGGACTTTTTCTTTCCCATTTGGTAAACGGAACTGGCCGGTCTTTGCTAATTTTGCCCGCTTGGGGAGGCCTGGTCAGAAAATACTGAAGATTTTGAATTCGATTCGGCAAAACTGCGCCTCTTCAACTGAAATCTTATGGCAAAAATCGGCATTAACATAGCAACAGGCAGCCTCCAGCAAAAAGAGATGATTGTGGGTATTGACCTGGGTACCACCAATAGCCTGGTGGCGATCATTCACCCGGATTCCCGGGAACCGGTGGTTTTAAAGGAACACGATGGGCACGCACTGGTTCCATCCGTCATCCATTTCGGAGAGGGCGGAGTTATCTCTGTGGGTGAGGAAGCTCGTAAAAAACTGGTTCCTGAGCCACAGAACACCATCTTTTCAGTAAAGAGATTAATGGGTAAATCCTACAACGATGTACGGGAATACTCATCGTTCTTCACGTACAAGATCATTGATGATAACACTGAAAGCCTGGTCAAAGTGGAAGCCGGTGGCCGCTATTATTCTCCCATCGAGCTTTCATCGCTAATTCTGAAGGAACTAAAAAACCGGGCCGAGCATATCCTGAAAACCCCGGTGACAAAAGCGGTCATTACAGTCCCGGCCTATTTTAATGATGCCCAGCGGCAGGCCACCCGGGACGCAGGTAAACTGGCCGGTCTGGATGTGCTCCGGATCGTGAATGAACCCACCGCTGCGAGTCTCGCATACGGGTTGGGTATGCAGAAAGATGAAACCAAAACAATCGCCGTATATGACCTGGGCGGGGGAACTTTTGATATTTCGATCCTGCGTATCAATAACGGCATATTTGAAGTATTATCTACTAACGGGGACACTTACCTTGGGGGGGACGATTTCGACCGTGCGATCCTTAATCACTGGGTAAGGCAGTCCGGACTTTCCCAGGAGGAACTGGAGCAAAACAGGAGCCTTGCCCAGGAGTTAAGGCTGTTGGCAGAAGAAGCCAAGATCCGGCTCAGTGACCACGATCGATTTTCCGGAATGGCGGGAGGAGAGACCCTGCAGATTTCCCGGTCAGAATTTGAGTCGCTGATATTTCCACTTGTGAACCGAACCATAAACTGCTGTAATAACGCATTGTCAGATGCAGGCCTTTCCATAAGTGATATAGATGAAGTGGTGATGGTTGGCGGTTCCACCCGTGTACCTATGGTAAAAGAGTCTGTCCGCAGACTGTTTAACCGTGCACTACACGACTCCCTGAATCCGGATGAAGTGGTGGCCAGGGGTGCAGCCATTCAGGCTGATATCCTGGCCGGGAACAACAAGGATTTTCTTTTGCTAGATATAACCCCTCTCTCCCTTGGGATTGAAACCATGGGTGGTTTGATGGATGTGCTTATTCCCCGTAATTCGAAGATCCCGACTAAGGCTTCCCGCCAGTATACCACGCAAAAGGACGGTCAAAGCGGGATCCGTATTTCTGTATTCCAGGGGGAAAGGGACCTGGTTCAGGATAACCGAAAACTGGCGGAGTTCAACCTGACGGGTATTCCCGGTATGCCGGCCGGATTACCCAAAGTGGAGATTTCATTCCTGGTCAATGCCGATGGCATACTGGTTGTCACTGCCCGGGAATTACGCAGCGGTACCGAGCAAAGCATTTCAGTCAAACCCCAATATGGTCTCACTGATGAAGAAGTGGAGAAAATGCTGCTTGATTCGGTCAGTCATGCCAGGGAAGATATGCAAACCCGCGCCCTTGTGGAAGCACAGACAGAAGGCCGGCAGTTGATCGAAACAACTGAACAGTTCCTGCTCCGCAACGGTTCCATTTTAACCGGGGAGGAGATGAATCAAACCCGGTCTGCCATTGAGGTATTATCCGGTCTGCTTGCCACAAAGGAAAAAGATGCTATACATGCCGCCATTGAAAAGCTCAATGAAATCTCAAGACCTTATGCCGAAAGACTCATGGATAAGGCCATCAGTACGGCGATGAAGGGGAAGAAGATCTGAACCGTTTTTTCCGGATCATCCTCAGCAGTTCGGTCAATCCAAAGCCAATGATCAGCAGGTGCAGGATTAATGCGGTGGTCCAAACCCCCGTGCGGACAAACTTGAATTCCACATTATTTTTCCCGGAAGGAACCGTTACCGACAGACCGGGCCTTTCTTTTCGTACCAGGGTGGAACTATTCCCGTTCACATAGACGAACCAGCCTGGGTAATAGTTCTGCATCAGGGTAATAGTATCGGGCGCATCCAGCGTTACTTCCAGTTGAACCGTTCCCGGTCGTTGCCTGATTACTTTAACAGCATTACCGGATGAATCTTTACCGGCATAAGCCAGCTTTTCCGTCCCAGACAAAGGCCTTGCTGTTTGACCCGACTGTTTTTTTAAGACCAACGGTCCTCGGTAGGATTCCCGGGATGACACTTCTTTGGCAAAAACATTGATGTTTTGCCAGCGGTTACCCTTTTTGTCAACAAACACTGCGGGTACTGATGCAGGCGGATTTGACTGTACAGGAAATCCTTTCTCAATCCGCAGGATGGACTGAAGTTCGGGCAGGGAATACCGGCTTACAGAAAAGAACGGTGTGCAAAGCAAGGTGTTCAGCACCAGTTCGGCGGCGAACACCCATTTTAAACAATGAGTCTTGTCCATCCTGAGGAGAACAATTAATGCAATAATACAAACCAGTTGAAGGATGGCATTAAAAAGGGCTGCCCTTGAATAGGTCAGGTTTTCTGTAAAGTGGGACAGGGAAGTGTTTATCCCGCCACGTACAGCAGGGATTAAAAAAAGGATAAGGGCAGTCAGTAAGATCCCGGTTACCCATATTGTAATTACTGTAACCCGGCTCTTCAGCAATTCGTTAAGCGGGTAACCGGTACCGGCCTTTGCAAGAAACAGGATCAGCAGCAGGAGAAAGAAATACCGGAAGATGGCGGGATTTCTGAAATACGAGAAACCGGGCAGTAGATTCAGCGCTTCCCTGGCAGGGGTAAGTGAACCGAAGGCGAAAAGCAGGCTTGTGATCGCTGCTCCAAGCAACCAGAGATTCCCTCTGTTCCTGGTACTGCAGGATCTGATTATGGCGAACGGGAGGAGGATAAGCACAAAAAGCCCGGCATAGGTATTGAGCATGGTTCCTTCAGTATTCGGAAAGCGCATTCCAACCGACGAAAAAGGGAGCAGCATGCTGCTTAGCGCCCGTGGATGCAGGTAATTGGAGTTGAAGAATGCTGAACCCGCAGAAAGTCCATCACCCCGGTCCAAGTGGCTTAACAGTTCCACTGTATGATAAAGAATCGGTCCGCAAAGCAGGGAGGTAAACAAACCCGCCAGAAGCAGGTGCCGAAAGGCATTTCCGGATCCCTTACGGTCGATCCGGTTTTTCCAGAACCAGGCGCCCAGGAAAACAAGAATCCCGTAAGTGGTAATGATATTGAAAGCAGAATACACACTCGTAAACATCAGCGTGTAGCAGATTGCAAATATAAAAGCGTTGCGGGTAGTGGGTTTTTTGAGTAATTGCAGGAGGGTGGCGATCAGCAAAGGAACAAAAGCCGCAGCGGTAATATAAAGAAGCCATTGCGTGGACCCGACCATAAATCCAGATAACATATAACAGGCTGAAAGCAGAACTGCCATCCTTTCATCACTGAGAAAATGTTTTTTGAGGAGGTAAAACATGCTCCAGCCGGATAAGAGGACAAAAAACATGAATTCGGCATGAAGGATATATATATTGTAATTGAATAGAGAGCTGAAAAGGACCTGCGGGGTGCTGTAGATCCCCCAGGTTAGGCTGCTCTGCAAAGGGAAACCCATGCCCCAACTATCAAACCATAAAGGGATCTCACCGTTCCGGACACACTGGCTGATAAAATAATTGATCGGGTATTCGAGGGCGACGATATCATTTTTCAGGGCCCGGAGCATAAAGCTGACCGGAGCATAGGCCAGTAAACCGCACCCGGCCAGGAACAGGTAAGGGTGTATGGTCTTTTTCAACTTTTGGTCAGTTTTGAAGGCGTATTCTTTAATCGGGCTTTCTAAAATGTCATCCAGGTGAATTAAAATTCGGAAAAAGATGCCGGACCGGGAACTTTCACCGCTTTGTATTCGGACGGATCATTTGCCGGTAGGATTTCTTTTTCTCGCTTTCCCACCAGTACCGGCCCAGGAGTTTTCTTGTGGCAAAGCGGCCAAAATATTTTTCAAAGGTCCGGTAAAGGATCACATCGTATTTCCGGTGAAAATTGATCCAGCACGCGTTGCAGTTACGACTGTAATGTTTTTGCTGGCGCAGTGCCTCCGGACCGTTAAATACCTCATCCAGTGAATTGGAAAATACATTTCCGATCAGGACGTTGAGGTTCTGGCAAATAGGCACATCCCCGTTGGGCAGCACGACCAGGCTGTCCAGTATACTGTGGCAGTTCAGTTGCAGACCGCCTCTACGCCATTCATCATAAAGCACGAGGAAGTCATAATTCTCGGGGAATTGTTGAACGATCCCCGGGATTTTGTCCCGGATCTGCATCAGTTGTTCCCGGGTCACCCGGGGAGGCATCAGGGTATCGGGTGCTGTGCCCCTCGAATCCACCAGATTCCGGGCATCGTTGAACGAACGGATTTCCTCGGATTTCAGTGTGCCGATATCATTATAGTGTGCCGACTCGATCGTGTCGAAAAAGGAAATGTCGTTGTACACCCCGACGCGAAGATCGATATCAAACCGGCGGGCCACTTCAGCCACGTGTTCCAGGTCGCCGAAATCATTGTATGGAGACAGGGTGAACATCAGGCTCACCGGGACCTTCCGGTGAGTTTCTTCCAATACCCGGATGATCCCGTCGTACCCGTCTTTTCCACGCATGTGGAGATAGGATTCCCGGTCACCATCAAGTGAAATAAATAATCGTTTAGGCGGGTTGCGATTGACTGCTTCAAGAATCGCTTCCGGTTTGAGCGCATTGGTCAGCAGGTCGAAATTGGGGTGGTGCCGGTTGAACCAGGCCATGATATCCATGGCATCGGGATGAAGGAGGAATTCCCCGCCTTCCAGGCCGATGGTGGTATGACGGGTCACGCATCGGCTCTCCATGATCTCTTTTATTTTTTCAAAAGGGAGGTAATTCACCGGGCGTTTGGTCCAGATCAGGCAATGCCGGCATGCGGAATCGCAGAGATCCGTTCCGTAAATCATCAGCGTCGATAATTTTTTCCGGGACGGGAACCATCGGTTATGAAGAAAGGTCGCCCCTCTTCGAATATAATTGCTGGCTGAGTACATGGTTTTTGTAAAACTTGGGTGACATGCTGGTAATTCCGGCACCCGCGCTAAAAATAATGATAAAAACCCACAGACACTCCCGCGCTCCGGGATAGCGGGATCAAACGAATTTTGTTTTGAGCCTCAAAAACGGTCGCTCCACGTAGCGATAGCTTAGTTCACTGATCCCGACTGCAATCAGGGTGACCGCGATCCCGCTGCAAAGTTCAGCTGCACGCTGGGCCAACAGGTGATTTTGGATAAAGAGGTCCAGTATCCGGTGAAATAAAATGAGGTAAACCGGCCAGTGATAGACATATAATCCGTATGATATTTTCCCGAAATAGCGGAGCGGCCGGAAACCCAGCAACCGGTGGATCAGACCCGGCTCTCCGGAAACGGATTCATACACCAGGAGCCCGAAAATAACCGCGAAAGTGGTATAGCCAACAAAAGCAAGATAGGGTAGGGTAAATCCGCTTCGGTTATTGATGAAGTAGAATCCGAAATTGATCCCGGCCATCAACAGCACAATAGCCAGCATATTTTTTTTCAAAAAATCCGGCCTGATCTTTTGCAAAAGGGCTACAATAGAGCCGATACAAAGCCCGTCGATCCTAGTGAAGGTGTAAAGGCTCGCGTAGGCGAGGTCATGCACCTGGTACCGCCATACGAAATACCGGGCA
>JBMSNP010000010.1:0-60380 GCA_049421765.1 Chitinophagaceae bacterium | reverse complement strand
AAAGAACACATATTGTTGCAGCCCCGCATAATGCTTACAAAAGCGCTGACCCCGTTGCTGTCCAGCCTTACCGGGGCGATATCCGCATATGTTTCATCCCTGCTCAATAATACATTTACGGCTTTCTGCCCCCCCTCGGCTTCCCGGATCAGGCCGGGAAGAGATCGGTAGGCATCCGGCCCGATTACCATATCCACCAGTTTTTCCTCTTCAAGAAATTTCGATTTCAGCCTCTCGGCCATGCATCCAAGAACCCCGACAAGCATGCCTTTTCTTTCTTCCTTAAGCCTGCGGAATTCGGTGAGTCTTTTGCGAACGGTTTGTTCTGCCTTTTCCCGGATGGAACAGGTATTGATGAAAATCAGATCGGCTTCCTCCACATTCCGGGTGGCACCAAAACCCTCTTCATGAAGGATTGAGGCCACGATCTCACTGTCCGCGAAATTCATCTGGCAACCATAACTTTCTATATAGAACCTTTTTAGGTATTGGTTCGGATCTCCCTGGAAAGGAGCGTAGGATTCCCCCTGTCGGGCTTCATCGTGTACTTTATCGGTCAGATAATCAAGCATAAATAATAATTCGGACCTGCCGCTCGGGCAGGAGGACAGCAAATATACTGCTTTTTACCCGATTTCTGACAGGATGTCAGGAGTTCCAAAGGGTCAACAGCCTCATTTTCAGCCGTTCATCCAATTATTTATCAATTGGTTAGCAAGGCAATCCTATTTTTAACGTCTAAACCTTGTTTTGAGAAATCTAACCATCTTCCTCCTGCTTTCCTTATGTTCCCAGGGTATCTTTTCCCAGTCCAAAGACGGGGGTATTTTAACAGGAACCGTACTCAATGAAAACAGTAAATCTCTGGAAGGTGTTACGATTGCATTGGTTTCGATGCAGGACAGCTTAAACCGGTATGATACCAGGACGGACAAGTTGGGCTTTTTCCAACTTTCCGGGATTCCTTATGGCATATATAAAATCCGCTTTTCTTATGTGGGCTTTCAAAGCCTGCAGATGGACAGCCTCCATTTCCGTTCAGACAGGTATGATTTCAACTTAGATGACATCATCCTTAAACCTGGGGCTGGCCAGGAACTGGAGGCGGTAATAATTTATGCTGAGAAACCGCTGATCGAATCCAAGGACGGCAATATAACCTTCAACGTAGGGGAATCAGCCATGGCGGCGGGTAGTAATGCGGGGGACCTATTGAATAACGTTCCCCTTGTGTCCAAGGATGCAGATGGCAAGATCACGGTACGGGGGAAAGAGCCCAAGATTCTGATAGACGATAAACCTGTTGAACTGAATCTCCAGCAACTACAGGACCTGCTCGAGTCCATGCCCGGGAGTTCAATCGAAAAAATTGAGGTAATGACAAATCCCCCTCCGCAGCATGCCAACGAACAGGGCGGGGTGATCAATATCGTAACGAAGAAAGGGAAAGTGGGCCGGAGCGGTCGGGTGAATATCTCGGCCGGTTCCAGGGGAGAAGTGAGTGTGAGCGGCAATTTCAACTACCGGAAAAAAGGATTGGCGCTGAGTGTAAATACCGGAATGAGCTATAGCCGGGTGCAGGGCGAAGGGTATTCGATCCGGAATAATTTCTATCCTGACTCTTCCAATTATTTTAATACATCGAATGATTTTATAAATCGCAACCGGCGACCCAGTTTCCGGCTGAACCTGGATTACGATATAAACAAAAAAAATCTGCTGAACCTGGTGATCAATTATAACCAAAATGATTACGACAACCTGAACACCACAGAGTTCAGAAATATCAACCGGTTTGATGCTTTGTGGAAGATGAGTCGCAGGGAAGTGCACCAGGAAAGCGATAACTATTCTCCGTCTGTGAATCTCAGTTATACATTGAAGGGCAAGCCGGGTGAAACCCTTCGGATAACAGGTGTGTTTAATTTTTCAAAGAGTATAAGTGACCGGGATTTTTTCCAGGTTTATTTTTATCCGGATCTCATCCCAACCGGACAGGATACCACCCAACAGCAACTTTCTGAAACCCGGATCAATGGGCATAACTGGCGGGTTAATTATGACCGGATGCTTGACAATAAGAAAACATTCATTTCAGCCGGATCGGCATATAACAGATCCAACAACCACGTGGACGTGGATGCGAGTTACCTGAAGAAGCCCACAGGAACCTTTGAACCCCTTGACCTGCTAAGCAATGATTTCTGGTTTCACCAGACGATTACCAACCTCCGCGGGTCCGTTAAACAAATACTGGGAGATCAATTCAGTTTTACAGCCGGTACATCTGTGGAACGGACCGATATATTCTTTGAACTGATCAGGGAGTCTAGGGATGTGAAAAATAACTACTGGACCTGGCTGCCTTTTGCGAATTTCAACAAGACCTGGCAAGACAAACTAAACCTGACCCTGGCCTACAGGCGCAGTATCCGCCGGCCGGGAATCAGGGAACTCAATCCCACGATCGATTTTTCAGACCCGTACAATATTCGTTTCGGGAATGAAAAACTGGAAGCGTCGACCGCTCATAATTTTGACCTGGTGGCCGGGCGCACAAAACCCAAATACTATCTCAACATCGGGTTGGGCTACAATATCGTTGAGGATGTATACAGCCAGGTACGTACCCTTATTCCGGACGGGAAAACACAGGTGACCTGGGAAAACATCAGCGGCCGGAAAGAATATGAGCTCAGTTCCTGGAACGGTGTCACGCTGACCCGCAAACTCAAACTGAACCTCAGCGCAAGCTACATTTACAGCCAGTACAGTTCCTTTGACAAAATAAACCGGAAATTCCGTGACGGTGGATCTTTTACATCCAATATCAATTACAGTTTTACCCCCACGGATCTATGGAATATTACCGGCCGCTTTAACCTGAACCGATTTGCCAACCCGCAGGGATATGCCCGCTGGACAACCAGCATGAACCTGGGTATCCAGCGGAAATTCTTCGCCAAAAAACTGGCGGTAACCATAAATGCCATTGATCCGTTTATTCAACAGCAGAACCGCGTGTTCACTTACGGGCCTGATTTTAGCTATGAAAGTTACAGTACGACCCGCACACGTAATTACCGGTTAAGCTTCTCGTATAATTTCAACAAACCGGCGAAAAAAATCATCAAGAAATAGGTTGAGGGAGGAAAAAGAGCGGAAGACCGGACTCGAACCGGCTACCTACAGCTTGGGAAGCTGTCGCTCTACCAGGTGAGCTACTTCCGCTTAATATTTCAATCGTCTTGGCGAAAAGTTGTCTACAGCTTGGGACCCCGCTCGGCGGGGCTACCAGGTGAGCTACTTCCGCTTAATATTTCAATCGTCTTGGCGAAAAGTTGCCTACAGCTTGGGACCCCGCTCGGCGGGGCTACCAGGTGAGCTACTTCGCTTTTACTAATTCCCGGGTTCCTGATCGGGACGGGCAAGTTATGAAACCGGAGATGAAAATGAAATTTTTTTTGCCAGCCAGCTTTCCCTGACCGGAATTATCCATTTATGTTCCAGTTCTTCCTGTGTCTGGATCAGGTTGTTAAAATAGAGGGTATCCGGATTGATAAATCCGTTATCCGCTGCATACTGCAACTGGGAGAGAGGTATCAACTGGATTTTGTCTTTAACCACAAAAGCCAGGGTAGTCCGGTCAAACAAGCTCACCCCGAATTTTTTTTCCAGTTCTTTGATCAGCCTGACAGAACTGTCCGTACTGCACCCGCTGACCCCCGTGGCCATCTCATCTGCAACAAGGATCACAAACTGGCCAAAAAAAAGATAGCCGGCCCCCTTTACAGGTGAGCCATGGCTCAGCCACTGATCGGTGAATTGCTTAAGGATATCTTCAATAACGAGGGCTTCTCCGATGGTGAACATACGGCTTGACTGGTACACCCAGACCCGGGAACCTGCATGAAAATTACCGTCCAGCAGGTATTTATAATCGAGTTTCATGTCGCTAAATTACATCAATTTTCAACTGAATGATAACGCCTAAATATTGGCTTATGCAATTGATCAGATGGAGTTATTCCCGGGAGGAATGGCAGCGTTTCCTGAAATGGAAAAACCGGGAAAAAGGGCTGTTTTTTTCCTTATTGCACCGGTTGAGAGCCGCCGGTACCACCCGGGTTCCAGAAGTCCGTATTATGGCAGACGGGATATGGATAAATGACCGGCATCAGCCATTTCAAAACAGCAACCGTTTTATCAGGAACATCCGGGTCCGGGAGACAGGAACCGTGCATGTGCTGGAAATAAGCTATGAACAGGCGAATGAAATTACTGATATCCGGGTGCCCATACCCAAAGGGAAACTTCGGGAAGCTTTTCAGGTCCGGGAACGTCTTTTACTGGAAAATGCTTCAGTCAGATAAACTTTCCGCAACCAATTCGGCTATATCCATGACCTGCACACTGTCTTCCTTTTCGGCCAGCTTTACGCCGTCAGTCATCATGGTATTGCAAAAAGGACAGGCAGAGGCAATGATACCCGCCCCGGTACCGATCGCTTCTCGGCTTCTTTCAATATTTATACGGGCATCGCCTTTTTCCTCTTCCTTGAACATTTGTGCGCCCCCTGCCCCGCAGCAAAGTCCGTTGCTGCGACATCTTTTCATTTCCACCAATTCCGCATCCAGTGCCTCCAGCACCTTGCGGGGAGCCTCATAAATATCATTGGCCCTGCCCAGGTAACAACTGTCGTGGTAGGTGATCTTTTTCCCTCTGAAAGTACCACCTTCCTTGAGCCGGATCTTGCCTTCGTTGATCAGTTCCTGGAGAAAAGTTGTGTGGTGTATGACCTCATACTGACCACCGAGAACCGGGTATTCGTTTTTGAGCGTATTGAAACAATGGGGGCAGGCGGTTACGATTTTCTTGATCCCGTAGTTGTTCAGGATCTGGATGTTTTGGTATGCCATCATCTGGAACATAAACTCATTGCCAGCCCGGCGCACCGGGTCACCCGTGCACATTTCTTCCTTGCCGAGAATTGCAAAATCGATCTGCAATTTGTCAAGTATCGATGTAAAAGCGCGGGTTATCTTCTGGGCCCGTTGATCAAAACTTCCTGCACAACCCACCCAGAAAAGAATCCCCGGGGTTTTCCCTTCAGCAAATAATTCAGCAACGGTTTTTATTTTCATATGCGCGGGTTTAAGAGGCAATATTACAAATAATACCGGTTGATTCCTGCTGGCTTACCACCAGCTTGCAAATGCAACTATGAGTAGTATTGCGAGTATGGCAAATAATCCCAATGATATCCATCCCAGCAGTTTTCCTGTCTTGGCCTTTACATCTGATTGGTTTCGCTTGTATGCAACAGTACCCAAAGCAATTGCCAGTATTGCTGAAAGAAGGGATGCCAGAAAAAGAGCCGGAACCAGGAACCCCGCCACAAAAGTGACTGCTGATGCAATGCCCAGGATAAATGCAGTTTTCCCAAGGCCTACTGTTTCATCTTCTTTCAGTCCCGACTTGCGGTTTGACTGCTTTCGGGTCAGAAAACCGGCCACCCGCTCAGTTCCATGCCTTTAAACCTGCCGTTTTAGAATCAGGAAGGTTAATTTTTCCTTTAATGTCAGTTTCCGGCCGGTTTGTTGCCGGATTTCGCGCAAAGTATAGGTTGATAATTTTTCCAGTACGAAACGGATCACTCCGGGTGAATTCCCCGGGGGTATTGTGGCGGCCCGGCCAACAGGGGATGATAAAACAACCGGCAACGTCAATATTACAATCAAAATAATTCTTTTCATTACAGTCAGTTTTTGTAAATCTAACCCGATACATTTATTTATTCCCAAATAATTCCCCCATTGGCTATTTTTGCCGCTTCTTGGGTATGAAGAAATTATTCCAAAAACTGGTGAAATGGGAACTCTGGAACTTCTATGTTCTGTATTTCCCGATCGGTCCGGTATGGCTCTGGTACTGCCTGCGGAGCTGGTCGTTCTGGTTTTTCAGTTCTTCCAACCCCACCATTACATTCGGAGGGTTTGAAGGGGAGGGGAAAAAGGAAATGTATGACCAGTTGCCCCCGGACCTGGTTCCCAAAACGATCTATATCATGCATGACTGGCCTTTTGAGGACGTGTTGCATAAGGTTCAGGAGGCAGGCTTCAGTTATCCCTTTATTGTAAAACCCGATGTGGGAATGAAAGGTATCCTGTTCCGGAAGATCGATAATGAGGAACAACTGGCCCGCTATCACCAAAGAATACCCGTTGAATACATCATCCAGGACCTGGTCACCCTGCCGGTTGAGGTCAGTGTGTTTTATTACAGGTATCCCTGGGAGCAAAAAGGAGTAGTCAGCGGGTTTATTCATAAGGAACTGCTGCAGGTTACAGGCAACGGCCGATCCACCCTCCGTGAACTGGTGCAGGCCCATCCACGGGCCAGGTACCGGATGGAAGAGATGGAACACAGGCATGGACACCGGTTCGACCGGGTCATTGAGGAAGGGGAGGTCTTTTTTCTTTCTTATGCCGGAAATCACAACCGGGGTGCTCATTTTACCAACCTACATATGGAGATCGATGGGGATCTTCATAATGTGTTCGATAAACTGAGCCATTTTACAGATAAATTTTATTACGGCCGCTATGATATCAAGACCACTTCGATCGAAGATCTGAAGATGGGCAAAAATTTCATGATCCTGGAGTTTAATGGTTGCGGGGCGGAGCCAAATCATATTTACGATTGCGGCATGAGTATCTGGAGGGCTTACGGTGTGATCCTCCACCACTGGAAGGCCCTGTACCGGATCAGCCGTTACAACCATAAAAACGGAACCCCGTATTGGTCCTTTCGCCGCGGTTGGCAATACCTGGCCGATGCCAAAAAGCATTTCCGTCTCCTGGAAAAATATGATTGAGCCTGCCCCCCGGTATGGTAACTCCCTTTTTACTTCTTATTTTCGTCTCATGCATCCCCTGCTGAAAGTTTTCCTGACCGGCATGCTGGTCAGTTTCCTGGGTTCCCTGCCCCTGGGCACCCTTAATATCGCGGCCATGCAGATTTCTGTGACTAACGGGGTAGGGCAGGCGATGTTGTTTTCAGCCGGTTCCCTGCTGGTGGAAATCTTTTATGTTCGGCTTTCCCTTGTCGCAATGGACTGGATCCGCAAACAGGAGCGGGTCATGAAGGCCCTGGAATGGGTTACTGTTCTGATTGTACTGGCCCTGGCCGCCGCAAGTTTTTATGCCGCCCTGACCCCCTCGGTTGAGAAAAACGTCGTTCTGGACAGCCCGTTGCCAAAATTTCTGCTGGGGGTGGTTATGTGCGCTGTTAACCCGGTACAGATCCCGTTCTGGTTCGGGTGGAGCACGGTCCTGTTTTCCAAGAAAGTCCTTCTTCCACGCAACGACCATTACAATTCCTATATCCTCGGAATCGGGCTGGGAACCTTTATCGGGAACTGTGTATTCATTTTCGGGGGGTTGATTATTGCCAACCGGATCAGCAACAACCAGGATATCCTGAACTGGGTGATCGGGGGGATATTTACCGTCACCGCTATCATACAACTGTGGCGTATCTTTAAAAAAAAAGACCCGGTACACAGGCTGGAACACCCGGAAGAGAATATCCCCGCATTCGAAAAAAAACTTATTGACTAAATTCATTTATCATGGCCATCCAGGAGGAACTATGGGTATTTTCCATACCCAATAAGGTTACGCTCCGGATCTGGGCTTTCAACACATGATCGATCACGGGGGCAATTATCGGATTATCCACGGTAGCTTGAAATACCGGTTCCCGGTATGTACGGACCGGGTACAGACGTGGCCATTTGATCAGGCTGTTTCCCCGGCCCAGTTATCCCGTTCATCCGGGCTGAATTTCCAGGGAGCGAAATTATTTTCCACGTTGCTGAACATGGCGGTCCATTCCTGTGGAGAATTGCTTTCCTCCATCACAAGGTAGCGGCGAAGCTGCAAGATGATGTCCAGCGGACTGATGCTTACTGGACATTCCTGTACACACGCGTTACATGTTGTGCAGGCCCGGAGTTCTTCGACGGAAATATAGTCATGGAGCAGGCTTTTGCCGTCTTCCCTGAATTCCTTGTTCTCATAGATATTCCGGCCAACTGTCTCGAGTCGGTCGCGCGTATCCATCATGATCTTTCGGGGAGAAAGCTTTTTCCCTGTTGCATTTGCCGGGCAGGCTGCCGAACAGCGTCCGCATTCTGTGCAGCTGTATGCGTCCATCAGGTTCTTCCAGCTCAGGTCCATCACGTCTTTTGCACCAAAACGCTGCGGGGCGGCAGGCTCAGTCGGGGCCAGTTCCGGTTTCATTGCATACAGTACTTCTTTCTGTATCGATTCCATGTTTTCCATTTCCCCGACGGGTGTAAGCCGGGCAAAATAGGCATTGGGAAAGGCGAGAATGATATGCAGGTGTTTGGAATATGGGAGATAATTCAGGAATGCAAAGATGCCCACGATATGCAACCACCAGCAGCCGCGCTCAACCCATACAAGTCCCTCATTTCCCATCCCATTCAAAACCGGGTGCAGGTATTTGGAAAGGATAAAATCACCTGTGGGGTGTGCGGCATAATGTTCCGCACCACGGGCCTGGAGAAGGGTATCGCTTGCATTCAGGAACAGAAAAAGGGACATCAGTATGATCTCCGTGATGAGGATATAATTGGCATCACTCCGGGGCCACCCGTCAAGATCCCTGCTTATAAACCTTCGAATTTTAATGACATTCCGGCGAATGAGAAATATTACACAGGCAACGAGCACCAGCAGGGCCAGCACTTCAAAAGCGTTGATCAGGAAATTATACAAGGAACCCAGCGGGGCGGCAAACAAACGGTGCCTACCTGTGACGCCATCCAGGACGATCTCAAGCACTTCGATATTGATGATAATAAAGCCGGCGTACACAAAAAAATGCATCACCGCAACCAGGGGGTTGCGAAACATCTTTTTCTGGCCAAAAGCAAGCAGCAAAAGGTTTTTCCACCGGCGGGCAGGCTGATCGGTCAGGTTTTCATCCCGACCCAGCCGGATATTGCGGCTGATCTCCCTGACTTTTCCGGAAAAGAGCCAGACGGAAAGGATACTCAGAAGGATAAACAATATCTGTTGAATCGTTTGCATGGCAGTTGATTACGCCGCTAATTTAATGCATAAAGCAAGGAGTTTAGAAATAAATGGCATGCGCTTTCAGACGACCCCCGGATAATTCGAGTGCAGGTGCGGGAAATTTAAATGCACTCAGCACTGTAAAGAGGAATTTCAGTCCTTTCTTACTGGTTTCAATCTTCTTCCAATCAATATCTGGTGCGAAGTACCATTGGCGGCTACGCCGGATATCCCGGCGGTCAAAAACGACCGTACCGACCGCGTCCCTGGCAAGGTTGTCGAGCCCGCCAAAAAGCACATCGGCTCCATATCCGATTGCAAGGGAAAGCCAGGAAGGCCATTTTGAGGCAGGGAAGAAGGACCTGATATTCGCGCTGGCCCAATACGTTTGTCCGTTATAATCTTTCAACATCCTTTCCAGGCTGCTCCCGCCAAATAACTGATCACTTCGCTGATCAAGCCCGGGGTCTCTGTAGTTCTTCCTGTGAAAGGAAAACTTAAGTTTGATCCGTTGTTCGTCCCAGGCCAGTTCCTGGGCCACAAATGTTCCGCTGCCCAGGATATTGGCCCCGAAATCGGCCCAACTCCATCCCCATTCCGCACTAAACCCGTCGAGCACTTCGATCACAGTCTGGTAAAAAGCCCCGCTCATCCCGCCGATCCAGATTCTTTTTTTACGATCCATTCCTGTCCACCTCCATAACTCATGACTGCCCATGCTTTCCACATATGCACTGTAAAGATGTCCGGCCTTATCCACCTGTTTCCATTCCGGCCAATCGTCAAAGGCATGAAAACCGGTTTGCGGATAATCGCGGTACCATGAATTATACAATCCCACCATGGCCGTACCATATCCGGCCAAATTGGCCCCTGCTACGATCCATGTCCTGGTTTTGCGCTGCCGTTCGCTCAGCATATAGGGAACGGCTTTGGGATGGTTTGTGTCCGCCACGGAAGGAAAACCTGCAATACCGGTTAGGTCTGCCCGGCTATCGACCGTTAAACCGAACTGACAGCAGGCGCATGCGCAGGACTGTAATAATAGAATAAGTATGGGGATCCGAATAGACAAAGGGCGAATTGGTTTTTGCTGCCAAAGGAGGGTACAGCCTGTTTAAAGTCAAATGTACGTTTCCCCCTTCTTTTAAGATCCGGAAAATAAAAATCGATTAACTTTCAAGCCAAAAAATATCATAGATATGGACGCGGAAATACAGGCTAAGATCGATACATGGCTATCCGGTGATTTCGACCAGGCAACAAGGGAGGAGATACTAGAACTGCAGAAAGAAAATCCTGCAGAGCTGGCAGATGCATTTTACAGGAACCTTGAATTTGGTACCGGCGGGCTCAGGGGCCTGATGGGACCGGGTACAAACCGGATGAACAAGTACACAGTGGGGATGGCCACGCAAGGCTATGCCAATTACCTGAAGCAATGTTTTCCGGATCCGGTGAAAGTCGCCATCGCCCACGACAGCCGGAACAACAGCCGTTTTTTTGCAGAAACCGCCGCACATGTATTTGCGGCAAACGGAATCACCGTTTACCTCTTCGAGGATATGCGTCCGACCCCTGAGTTATCCTTTGCCATCCGCATCCTTGGATGCCAGGGCGGCGTGGTATGTACCGCTTCCCATAACCCGAAAGAATACAACGGGTATAAAGCGTATTGGGATGACGGTTCGCAACTGGTTCCCCCGCATGACAAGAACGTGATCCGCGAAGTTGACAAGATCAAATCCGTGGCTGAAGTAAAATGGAGCGGTGGGGATGAAAACATCCTGCCTATCGGGAAAGAACTGGATGAACAATACATGGAGATGGTTAAGCAACTGAGCGTTTATCCCGATGTGATCGATCGCCACAGCAATCTTAAAATCGTTTATACATCCATTCACGGTACCGGGATCAAACTGGTGCCAGCCGTACTCGACAGGTTCGGGTTTAAAAATGTGCATATCGTCCCGGAACAGATGACCCCCGACGGCAATTTTCCAACAGTCGTTTATCCAAACCCAGAAGAAAGCGAAGCCATGAGCCTGGGTCTTAAACTGGCAGAAAAATTGGATGCAGATATCCTGTGCGGAACCGATCCCGATGCAGACCGGCTTGCCATCGGCGTAAAGGACAGTGCGGGTCGATGGATCCTGATGAACGGGAACCAGACCGCAGTGCTGGCCTTTAATTACCTGATGGAAGCCCGTAAGACCAAGGGCATTGCCCGTTCAAACGACATGGTGATCACAACGATCGTGACCACACCAATGATCGATGCAATCGCGGCAGGCAACGGCCTGGCCTGTTACCGGGTCCTCACCGGTTTCAAGTGGATCGCCGAACTGATCCGCCAGAAGGAAGGGAAAGAAAACTATATCATCGGGGGGGAAGAAAGCTTCGGGTTGATGATCGGGGACAAGATCCGGGACAAGGACGGTGTCAGTGCCGTAGCCCTGCTTTGCGAAATGGCTGCCTATGAAAAGGACAAGGGCCGCAGCCTGTATGAAAAAATGATCGATCTCTATATACAATATGGTTTTTACAAGGAGCACCTGATCTCCATCACCAAAAAGGGCATGGATGGTCAACAACAGATTGCTGCGATGATGGATCAATTCCGAAAAAACCCGCCCCGGATCATCAACGGCGTACCGGTGGCGATGATATTGGACTATGAGAAACAGGTGAAAAAGAACATTCAGACGGGCGGTGAATGGAAACTGGACCTGCCCAAATCAAATGTATTGCAGTTTGTGCTGGATGACATGACAATCATCTCCGCCCGTCCCAGCGGGACCGAACCCAAGATCAAATTTTATTTCAGCGTAAACACAAAGCTCGATAGTGCTTTAGACTTTGAACGGAAAAATGCGGAGCTGGATGCAAAGATCAAAGGGGTGATCAAGGACCTTGATCTTTAAATGAACCTTATCAACAGCTTTCACTTGCTCACTTTTCAGCACATGGCCTATCTTGCACCCGCGTATGAGACCAACAGAAGATACCTATCGGCATAAAGGACTGCGTAAAAAGCTGGTTCAGGGAATACAGGTTAAGGGAATTACTGACGACCGGGTGCTGGATGCAGTACTGGAGGTGCCACGTCACTTTTTTCTGGATTCGGCCTTTGACGAAGTAGCCTATGAAGACCGGGCATTCCCGATCGGGGAAGGACAGACCATTTCGCAGCCTTACACCGTGGCTTACCAATCCCAGCTCCTGGATGTAAAACCCTTCATGAAAGTGCTGGAGATCGGAACCGGAAGTGCATACCAGGCGGTAGTGCTTGCCGAAATGGGAGCCCAGGTGTACACGATCGAGAGACAGAAAAAACTATTTGACTCAAACCGCGAATTCGATTTCCTCAAAAAATACCCGGGGATCAAATTTTTTTACGGGGATGGCTATGAAGGCCTTCCGACCTATGCGCCGTTTGACCGGGTAATCATCACAGCTGCAGCACCGGACCTTCCTCTTAAACTGATCGACCAGCTCAAACCGGGAGGGTTGATGGTGATACCGTTGGGCGCAGGAGATATTCAGCAGATGCGGAGGATCACAAAGCTCGAAAACGGATCAATCCGTGAAGAAGTATTCGATAATTTCTCATTTGTGCCGATGATCGGGGGGAAAAAGATCTAACCACTGGATTTCAAATCACCTTGGATTCAGTAACAATGAAGACCGGGTTTACACAAACTGTTCCAGCACTTCGATCCTTTTTTCGATCGGGGGATGGGTGGCAAACATATTATCCCAGGAAGCAGACCGGTGACGGGATGGTTTGGGATTGTCAATAAACAACTGGGCCACATCCCGGCTCTCCACCGCTTCGATATTCGGATCGTTCGAGATTTTCCGCAATGCATTGGCCAGGGCATATGGTTTCTTGGTCATCTCTGAAGCACCCGCATCAGCAAGATATTCCCTTTTGCGGCTGATGCCGAACCGAAGCATGATCGAGATAAAATAAGCGACTGCCGTGATCACAATAGCGATCAGGATAGCGGCTCCCGCGCCTTTGTTGTTTTTATTTTTGCTGCTTCCACCCACATGACGCAGGCTGCGGAAAGCGATTTCAGCGAGGAAGGCGAAGATCCCGACAAATATGATAGATATGATCAGCAACCTTACATCCCGGTTCTTGATATGCGTAAGCTCATGAGCGATCACCCCTTCAAGCTCCTCGTCATCCAATTTGTTAATGATCCCCCTGGAAAATGAGATCGAATAGGTACGCTTGTCAATACCGCTGGCAAAAGCGTTCAGGGAATCATCGTTGATGATATACAGCTTGGGCATCGACATACCCTGGGATATGCAAAGGTTTTCCACCAGGTTGTATACCCGTTTATTTTCCCGTCGATCCAGGGGTTTGCTGCCTGTAGCCATCCGGATAAAAGCCGCGTGACTGCTCCAGGCGATCAGGAACCAGATGCCTACAGCACCCAGCACAACGGGTAGGGCTTTAAAAAATAGGAGAGTGGGATCTTCCTGGTGTTCCTCTTGTGTGAAATAGGCCAGGGCAAAAGTCATGGCCAGGAGCAATGCAGGAAAAGCAACCAGCAGGAGCAGGGAGTTGAAATTATTCTTCCGGATCTGTTTGTCTAATCCTACGTATTGCATCGCGGAAACAAGGGCCGTTTACCGGTGTTCAAAAAATTAAAACTGGATCTTGGGTGGTTCCTCCATATTCTTCCGGGTATCCGTACCCAGGTCAAACATGATTTCCCTGTTAAACCCGAAATTCCGGGCCACCAGGTTCCCGGGAAATGATTCCACGGCATTGTTATACTCGGTGGTTGCTCCGTTGAAAAACCGGCGGGAAGCAGCCAGTTTGTTCTCGATATCACTGAGTTCTTCCTGAAGCTGCAGGAAGTTCTGATTGGCCTTGAGGTCGGGATAGGCTTCCACCTGGACTTTAAGCCCCTGTAACGCGGCCGATAATTGTTGTTCGGCGACGATCTTACCGTCTATCGAAGTGGCCGACATGGCCGCGGTCCGGGCCTCGGTCACTTTCATCAACAATTCTTTTTCGTGTGAGGCATACCCTTTGACCGTTTCCACCAGTTGTGGAACCAGATCATGACGCTGACGAAGCTGCACATCGATATCCGCAAATGCATTTTGCCGCCTGTTCCTGAGGCGTACAAGCCCGTTATACAGAGATACTACCCAGAATATAAGCAGGACAAGCAGGCCGAGTACGATAATTAGTGCCATAGTTGAAAATGTTTTGAATCTTAAAATTACTGAAAAACCACTGTCCCGATGACCCGGGTCAGTAATTTCCTGTTACATTTCTTATCTTTCACTCCCAATGAAAGCTTATGCGTATCATTCCTTTTACCATATCCACGATTGTTACGGCCGGCCTGGTGTTTGCGCTGAACAGACCCTGGGCCACCGTGCCCCCCATGGGGAAGTTTCTCAGCCCGCAACACGGGTTCTGGCAGAATGCCGAACCTGCGGACCAGGATTTTGACTCCGAACTGATTTTCCCTGAGCTGAAGGGTAAGGCCGAAGTGTATATGGATGAAAGGCTGGTGCCTCATGTTTTTGCTGAAAACGACGAAGACCTTTATTTCATCCAGGGATATCTCCACGCAAAATTCCGCTTGTTTCAGCTCGATCTCCAGACAAAAGCAGCTGCCGGACAGGCCAGCGAATTCGCAGGCGCCAAGGCAATAAATTACGATCGTGAACAACGCCGGCTGGGCATGGTATATGGAGCAGAAAACGCACTCAGGGAAATGGAAAATGACCCGGAATCCAAAAAGATATACGACGCTTATACTAATGGAGTAAACGCCTATATCGGGTCTCTCAGTGAATCGGAAATACCCGTGGAATACAAGCTATTGAACAGTAAACCGGAAAAATGGAGCAATCTCCGGACCGCACTACTCTCAAGGATGATGGCTAAAAATCTTTCATCAGGAACGGAAAATGACCTGGCCAATACAAATGCCCGTTCCATATTTATGCCAGATGAATTAAAGATATTGTATCCCCAGGTACCCGATTCGCTCATCCCGATTGTACCAAAAGGAACCGCATTCCCTGAACCGGGGATCGTTCCAGTGGCACCGCCCACCGCCGATTCATTATACCTGATGAATACCCAGGTGGTATCAAACAGGGAATGGTCCAGGCCTGACCCCGACAATGGAAGCAATAACTGGGTGGTCGCGGGCAGTAAAACCCGTAGTGGCGTACCCATCCTATGCAACGACCCTCATCTTGAAATGTCCCTGCCTTCCATCTGGTACGAAATGCAACTGGTAACCCCGACCAGCAACGTATACGGAGTTTCACTTCCAGGTAGCCCCTGCATCATCATCGGGTTCAACGACAGCATCGCATGGGGAGTTACCAATTCGCAAAGGGATGTAAAAGACTATTATGAAATAAAATTTAAGGACCCCAGCCGCAGGGAGTATTGGTTTAACGGCAAATGGGAACCTGCCCGGCAACGGATCGAAGAGATCCGTGTGAAAGGGGGGAAGACCGTATACGACACCGTGGCTTATACGGTTTTTGGCCCGGTCATGTATGATAAGTCCTTTCAGACTCCTGCTTCAGACGGAAAGAACCTGGCTGTTCGCTGGACCGCTCATGATCCCAGCAATGAAGGGATGGCCCTTTACAAACTAAACCGGGCCCGTAATTACCAGGAATACGAGGAGGCTATCAGCTATTTTCAATGCCCCGGACAGAACTTTGTTTTTGCCTCTAAAACAGGAGATATCGCGATCTGGCAGCAGGGGAAATTCCCGGCCAGATGGGACAGGCAGGGTCTTTATATCATGCCTGGAGAAGACAGCAGTTATATGTGGCAGGGGTTTATTCCGCAGGCTGAAAACCCACATGCCCTGAACCCGGAAAGAGGTTACCTGCAAAGTGCCAACCAGCGTCCTGCTGATTCCGCGTACCCGTATTTTATCCCCGGTAGTTTTATCACTCCCCGGGGTATTACTGTTGATAAATTTCTTGCATCTATGAGTGACATCACCCCGGAGGACATGATGAAACTCCAGGGAAATTATTTCAATACACTTGCTGAGGATGCCCGGCCCTTCTTGCTGAAAAATATACGCGAAAGCGATCTGACTGATCCCGAACGTAAATACCTGGAAATATTCCGTAACTGGGACCTGCTTGCTTCCCCTGATTCAAAGGGGCAAACGATTTATCAATGCTGGTGGGACAGCCTCGAAACAGGGATCTGGACAGATGATCTGTCGCAAGTGACACCCCAGGCTCCCATGCCGGAAGAACAAACAACCCTTGAGATATTGCTTAGGGATACCAGTTTCCGATACGCTGATGATATCCGGACCCCTCAAACAGAAACCCTTCAGGATATGGTGACGGTTTCCTTTAAAAAAGCAGCCTCTTTTCTTTCCATGGTTGAAAAGGAAGGGAAAATGGAATGGGCCCGCTTCAGAAACCCGACAGTTTATCATTTGATAAAGGACCTGAAAGGCTTTGCCCGTCCGGGTCTGAATGTAGGGGGATATGGAAACATCATAAATGCAGTTACGCACAGTCATGGTCCCAGTTGGAGGATGATCATTCAGCTGACGTCTCCAACAGAGGCTTACGGGGTCTATCCAGGAGGCCAGAGCGGAAATCCGGGGAGTCGTTTTTTTGATGATTATCTCGACCAATGGGTTGCCGGTACTTACAATAAGTTATGGTTTATGCGAGACGGTGACCGGAAGGATAAGGCAGTAAAATGGGTGCTTAAATTTGATAAGAAAAGTATTTAGGCAATAAATTTCAACACGCTTATAATACGAATTAAAATTCGATACATCTTTCATTAAATTCTGATAATCAAATACTTTTCTTTAAACATATTTTCAATTTTTGTATGAAATTCATGGTATCAACCCTCCTGACTGGAACCCTGGCATTTATCAGCGGACTTTATCTTCCCTGGTGGGGGATTGCCGGAGCGGCTATGTTAGTGGCAGTCCTGGTGCATCAAAAATCAGGGAAAGCCTTTTTTTCAGGGTTCCTTGGCATCTTTTTGTTATGGGCTGGATTGGCCTGGTGGATCGATATGAAAAACAATGGGGTATTATCTCACAAAATTGCCAGTATCCTTCCCCTGGGAGGAAATACAATTCTGTTGATCGGCATCACTGCTTTTGTGGGTGGAATCGTTGGCGGATTCGCTGCACTTAGCGGAAGTTTTTTACGCACCAGTTCCCGTTGATCCGCACCCGCTTTCACCCGATCTTATTTTCCGCTTCAGCCGGGAAAAATTACCTTTGCATTGCTTTAAAATTTTGCCCGGTCTGCAACCGGGTCCCGAACCGTCGGGATAAAATTTATACATATGGCTTCTTTACACAACCGCATCTCCCGCCGGGAGCTGAAAGAACGTATTAAATACGATCCTACACCCCGGACCACGATCTCATTCTATTGTTATTTTGAAATCCCGGAGCCTGTTTCATTCAGAAATCAACTCTACCGGCAATTTACCGGACTGGAGGTGCTGGGGCGAATTTACCTGGCTTCAGAGGGGATCAATGCGCAGATTAGTGTACCAACTGCAAACCTGGACCAGTTCAGGGATACCCTCTACGCCTATAAGCCCCTGGACGGATTACGACTGAACAGGGCTGTGGACGATGACGGAAAAAGCTTTTATGTACTGGATATCAAGGTCCGGAAAAAAATCGTAGCCGACGGGATTGAAGACCCCGGTTTCAGTATGTCCAAGAAGGGAAAATATGTAAATGCCCGGGATTTTAACCGGCTGACCAGCGACCCCGATACCGTAGTGATCGACATGCGGAATCATTATGAATATGAAGTGGGTCATTTCAAAAATGCCATCGAAATCCCGAGCGACACTTTTCGTGATCAGCTCCCAATGGCGGCCGAACTTATGAAGGCCGACAAGGATAAAAATATCATCATGTATTGTACCGGCGGAATCCGGTGCGAAAAGGCTTCAGCCTACATGCTTCACCGGGGATTCAGAAACGTTTTTCACCTGGAGGGCGGGATCATTAATTACGTGAACCAGGTCAAACAGGAAGGACTGGAGAACCGCTTCCTGGGAAAAAACTTTGTATTTGACCAGCGGATGGGAGAGCGGGTCACGGAAGAAATCATAGCATCCTGTCACCAGTGCGGCAAGCCCGCTGATACCCATGTAAACTGTGTGAATGACGCCTGTCATCTCCTTTTTATCCAGTGCGACGAATGCCGGGAAAAAATGGAAGGGACATGCAGCCAGGACTGCCTGGAATTTATACACCTTTCTCCCGAAGATCAAAAAAGACTCCGGGCCGGGGTCGACAAGGGCCGAAATATTTTTAATAAATCACGGTCCAGGCTCACACGTTTAAAAAATCAGAAAGGCGGGGCTTAAAATCTAGTATACAGACTTTGGTCATGCTTGCTAAAGGCATTATTAATATATTGGCGACAGATGCAGAATCTGAATTTCTTGATTACGTAATTATTTTATCCTGATCCACTTTATGCAGACCGGTTTGCCCACGCTTACCCTGAAGTGGCTATCTGAAAGCAAACCTGTTTCAGGATCGCGGCGGAATACCACAATCTCATTGCTGTTCTGGTTCGCGGATAACAGGAATCTTCCTGTGGGGTCTATGCTGAAATGACGCGGCGCATTACCCAAAACGGACTGTTCTCCTCTGCGTTCCAGTTGCCCGGTTGCCCCGATCCTGTAAATCACAATATTGTTTATCTCACCCCGGCTGGATCCATACAGGAATTTTCCGTCGGGTGAAATATGGATATCTGCGCTACCGGGTATTCGGGTGTCGCCTTCTACCCGCAAGCTCACACGCTGGGCCTGTTCCAGCCTTCCGTTGTTATAATCATAGAAGGAAATAGTTCCCGAGAGCTCCTCTATTGCATAAATCCAGCGGGAATTTGAATGCAATGCGAGAGAGCGGGGGCCCGAACCAGGGATTGCGGCCACGTAAGGCTGACCGGAAGGCTTTAAGGAACCAGTGACCGGATCAAAATCGTATCTCATGACCCGGTCTGTTCCGAGATCCGTCACCAATAGTTCACGGTTGTCCGATGTCACAAATGCACCGTGTACATGGGGTGCCTTTTGGCGTTGGGGGTCAGGTCCTGACCCGGTATGTTGGATTGTGGTGGCCAGGCCCGGCCTGCCATCGGGTTGCACAGGCAGGACAGAAAGAGAACCGCTGCTGTAGTTCGATACAAAAATCCATCGACCGGTATTATCCAATTCCACATGACAGGGATGATCGCCACCCGAATCCTGTTTGCCTTTAAGCTTCAGGCTTCCTGTCTGATTGTCGAATTTGTAGGCAGCCACTTCACCCCCTGTTCCACCTTGTCTGGCATTCTCGAAAACGGCATAAACAAATTCTTCATCCGGCGAAACGGTGAGAAAGGAAGGGTTTGAGGCCTTGACATGGTTCAGGGCGGTAGCCACACCAGTCTGGCTGTTGAAACGAAAAATATAAATCCCTTCACTGAGCGGTGAATCATATGTACCCACCAGCATATAATAATCCTGCGCAAAACCCTTCCCGGCAAGAACTGTTAAAAACGTTAAAAGAAACAGACGCATGTACTTGTTTGAGTGGTGAAAATACCCTTTAAAATGATTTTAACAAGACGGCTTTCTGATCTGGCACAATCTTGTCATGGGTAATATCGAAATCTTATTTCAAACCATTAAAACGTTTAGCTATGAAAAAGATATTTACATTTTCCGCCCTGGCCCTGGTGCTTACACTGGCCTTGTCCAGCTGTGTAAAAAGCGGTGGATATTACGGAGTCGATGAAGGATACTGGCTTGCCAAAGAAAGGGGAGAAGTGGTCTACAGCGACCCGTACTGCAGTTATTATGTGGTCGAAACCTATTACGGATTTAATATAGTACAGGCCTATGGTAATTACAAACCCCGGGAAGGGGATATGGTTTACGGAAATTTCAGTGCCCGGGGCACCCGTGATCTGTATAACTATTCAGCCGGTTTTATATTCACCGGAACGGTGACTGATTTCTGGCTGAGTTATGCCGGGGCACAGGATGCACTGGACTATTATTGCCCGCTGGGGGGTAAAGGAACCACTACCAGGGTGTTTAAGAAGTCAACAATCCGGGAAGAAACCAAATAAAAGCCTTCCATGAAAATTACAACGGGTCGCTGCCGGAAGGCGGTGACCCGTTTTTCTTTAAATATCTACCCCGATCAGCCGGGAAGCTTTTCCAGGGTACGGAGAACCCGCAGTTCAGTTTCCTCATCGGAAAGTGGTTGGGGTCTGAATGATTCACCGATTACGTTTTCGTATAATTCAATATACCGCCGGGAGATTGTGTCCACCCATTCATCGCTCATTTCCGGCACCACTTGCCTTTCCTTTCCCATAAAATTGTTTGCGATCAGCCATTCCCTTACAAATTCTTTGCTGAGCTGTTTTTGGCGTTCACCTGCCTGTTGCCTTTCATCAAAACCGGATGCATAAAAGTACCGGGAACTGTCCGGGGTATGAATCTCGTCCATCAGGACGATTTTCCCGTCGAGTGTTCCGAATTCATATTTGGTGTCCGCCAGGATAAGACCCTGCCTGGCTGCCAGGCTTTTTCCACGCTCAAACAGACGGAGCGCATAATCGCAAAGCTGCTCCCATTCCGGTTCAGTGGCAAGCCCCTGGGAAAGAATGCCATCGGGTGTAATATCCTCGTCATGCCCTTCTGCAGCCTTGGTACTGGGGGTGATAATCGGGTGGGGGAAAAAATCGTTTTCCTTCATGTTCTCGGGCATAGAGGCTCCGCAAAGTTCCCGCTTGCCGGACAAATAAGTGCGCCAAGAATGACCGGTCAGATTGCCGCGGACGACCATTTCTATTTTAAAAGGGGTGCATTTTCGCCCTACAGATACAGTCGGAGCCGGTACCTCCAGCAGCCAGTTCGGGCAAATATCCGAAGTGGCCTTAAGCATATAAGCGGCGATCTGGTTAAGAACCTGCCCTTTGAAAGGAATCGGGCGGGGAAGGATCACATCAAAAGCCGAGATCCGGTCGCTGGCTACCATCACCAGCCACTGATCCCGGATCGTGTATACATCCCTGACTTTCCCCCGGTAAAACCCGGTCTGGCCGGGAAAAGAGAAACTTGCCATAATCCGAAAGTAGGAAAGGGGGCGAATTTCACTCATTTCGGGGCCTGACAGATTTCAACAATTTATCCCGTTCATGGGACCGGGCAGGCCCCCGAAAAACATTGTCCACAAACGGGCTTTCCCCTTAAAAATTAAATTTTTAGATAAAGTTTACAATTCTTATTTTTCCGTCAAATTCCAAAACTAAAACTCCCTATTATGAGAAAAAGCATTAGCTTTTTTGCTGCCTGGCTGATTGCCTGCCTTTTTTCCGTATCGGCTTTTGCACAAACCGTTACCATAACAGGTACGGTAAAAAACAGCAGTTCAAAAGAAGCTGTTCCTGCGGTCACCGTTACTGAAAAGGGAACCAACCACCGGACCTACTCCAACTCGGACGGAGAATTTACCCTGAAAGTTTCAAAGCTTCCCGTTGTTTTAGAATTTTCTTCCATAGGGTTTGAAACTAAAGAAGTTACTGTAACGGATGCCTCAAAATCCGTAAATGTCGACTTTGTTGTCACATCCACCCTGGGACAGGAGGTTGTGGTAGCAGCCAGCCGGGCTCCCCAGCGTTTGCTCGAAGCCCCGGTAACGGTTGAAAGAATGAGTAACGCAACCATCAAGAATGTAGCCGCTCCCTCTGTCTATGAAGCAATCACCAACCTGAAGGGCGTGGATGTGCACACAGCGAGTCTTACTTTCCGAACAGTAACAACACGCGGATTTGTCAGCAGCGGTAATACCCGCCTCAACCAGTTGGTGGACGGGATGGATAACCAGGCTCCCGGTCTCAATTTCGCGGTGAGTAGCATCGTGGGTTTGACAGACCTTGATGTCGATAATATTGAAGTTCTATCCGGTGCTTCTTCGGCCCTTTATGGATCAGGGGGGATGAACGGAACCATCCTGATTACCAGCAAAGACCCGTTTAAATACAAGGGACTTAGCTTTAATGTGAAGCAGGGGATCATGCATGTAGACAAGAAACAACGCACTGCCGCCCCTTACAATAACATCGCCGTGCGCTGGGCAGGGGTTTTAAAAAACAAACTGGCCTTCCGGATTTCAGGTGAGATCATCCGTGGCAGTGACTGGGAAGCCGAAGATTACCGTAATAAGCAACAAATCGGCATTTTAAGTAAAGTAGTGGGAGGGAACCGCCAGAACGACCCCAATTTCAACGGGGTGAATGTATATGGAGACGAAACCAGCGTAAATCTGAACTCCCTCGCGGGTTTACTGGCCAGCAGCATCAATGCATCTGTGGCTGCCCAATCCGGCAATTTGATCCAGTTACAAAATACGGCCAACGCATATTTTGGAGCGATCGGGAATCCGGTTTATCCTAATGCCACGCAAATGACTAATTTTTATAACCTCTTTAATGCTGGAGGCCCTTCCGCTGTTGCTGCAGCTCAGTTATATGCGCCTCTTTACCTCGGTATTACCCGTAACTACTTCGGGGCCCAGACCAATGTAACCCGGACAGGTTATAATGAAGATCAGTTGGTTGATTACAATACGTTGAATGCAAAAATCAATGTCGGAGCACATTATAAGTTCACCGACAACCTGGAAGCTTCGTTCAACACATACTTTGGTACAGGTACCACTGTTTATACTGGCGCCAACCGGTACTCGCTCCGGAATTTTAAAATGGCACAGCACAAATTTGAACTGAAATCGAAAAACTGGATGTATCGCGCATACACCATCCAGGAAAATGCAGGTGATTCCTATATTGGGGATGCCCTGGGTGCCTTTATCAACGAAGCCTGGAAGCCAAGTGTGAATACTTCCAGCTTGCCCGCCCTCGGCGGTTCCTGGTATCCGCAATACCTTCTCGCATTTTCTGAAGGGCGTCGCCAGTCAAACGGCGCAGCCAGTGACGCACAGCTTCACCTGAGTGCACGCGGAATAGCAGATGTGGGTCGGTTTATGCCCGGGACGAAACCCTTTGAAGATGCAGCCCAGGTGATCCGGAACACCCCTGTGAACCAGCCGGGTGGATCCAAGTTTTTGGACAAATCAGACCTCTATGCCATGGAGGCTCAGTTCAACATTTCAGAATTGTTCAAATTCTCCAATGTGGTTGAAGTACTCGCCGGAGCCAACTGGAAACAATGGCTTTTGAACTCCAAGGGTACTATCTTCTCGGATACGGTAACCAATATTGCCGTTAACGAATATGGCGGGTATATCCAGCTGAAGAAAAAACTGTTAAATGACGTCCTGACTCTTACTGCTTCAGGTCGATACGACAAGCAAACCAACTTCGAAGGCCGGTTTACACCTCGGGTGACCGCTGTGATCCGGGTTGCCAAGAACAACAACCTTCGTCTTTCTTACCAAACCGCTTATCGCTTCCCCAGCAACCAGAACCAGTATATCAGTCTGCGTTTGGGAGGCGGAAACAGCTTCCTGATCGGCTGTCTGCCGGAGTTTCAAACTTATTACGGGCTAACAGCAGGAAATCTTACTGATCCTGGACCCCGACCTGGTTATACTGCAGCCAGTGTTTTGGCTTACCGCGCCGGATCACCAGCCGACTCTTCTCGACTGGTACGGGCAAATTATAAGCCGGTTACACCTGAAAAAGTATATGCTTATGAGATTGGTTACAAAGGGATCATCGGGAAGAAACTTCTCGTGGACGGATACTACTATATCAACCGGTTCAAATCATTTATCGTAAATGAGGCCGTTGTTCAGTCCACCACAAGCCGGAAACTGGAAGTGTATTCACCGTTCAGCAGCGTTAACCTTTCCTACGTTCAGAATTCAACTGATGATGTGAATACCTGGGGATGGGGCGTGGGGCTTGAATACCAGTTATTCAAGAAGTTCTCTCTTTATGGAAACGTATTTTCTGATGTGCTTGATAATGACCTTCCTCCAGGACAAATCACTTTCTTCAATGCTCCCAAGTACCGTTATAATATCGGACTGAAGAATGATGACCTTTACAAAGGACTCGGCTTTAACGTGGTCTACAAATGGCAGGATAACAACTATTATGAGGGAACCTTTGTTTCGGGAACACTTCCTTACTTTGGCTGGTGGGATGGCCAGGTTTCGTATCGCCCCAAAGGGTCCAAGAGCATCTTCCGCGCCGGAGGTACCAACCTGGGTAACTTCTATGCACGCACCGGGTATGGTAGCCCTGCTGTTGGGGGTCTCTACTATGTAAGTTATGGATATAATATCTTCTAAGATACCGTTGAATTAAAGAACAAAGCCCCGCTTCGGCGGGGCTTTTATTTTATTGCCAGCTTCAGATAAAGAAGTCTTGTAAATTACCAGACCCGCATAAAAGAATATTCAAAACCGGCAAATCCTGGCCAGGATGGGATCGAAGTATTCCCGCTTCCGGGTTTTTAACTGAGTACTTTTTTTGCCTGGCCGATCTTATAGCCGTTGTGATATAGTTCCAACAGGTAGGTCCCCGCCTGGTATTCTTCTGCATTGATAGAAAAATTAAGGTGCTTGGACTCTCCTTTTTGGTAGTCGAAGCGAATGATCCGGGTGTAGCGGATCTTCCCGTCAGATTTGGTTTCAACCGTTCCCGCGGATTCCCAGGCATCGGTGGATAGCAGTTTTCCGTCGGGCTGGGTTATAACAACATATACTTCGGTCGACTCATAGTCGGTAAAATTATTCAACACATCAAACGAGATCACCAGTTTGGAGGTTTTTCGTACCGCGGATGTTTCCTGTTCCTTGTTATTCTTTACCATCACCGCAGAGATCCGAACCCCGGAACTGTAAAGAGCAGTGGCCTGGCTGGCTTTTTCAGTGAGCCGTTTGTTTTCCTGGTCAAGCTGCAGGTTGGTATTTTCCAGGGTCCGGACCTGAAGGTTGACTTTGTCAAGCATGGTTGTCACTTCCTGTTTTTCCTCCTCGATGGTTGAATTCCTGTTTTGCAGCTCATTGACCAGCATCTGAAGTTCAATCGTTTTTTTCCGAGCCAGGTCGATATCGGTTTTTTTGATATTGTTTCGTTTGAGAATCCCGGCGATCTCTGCCCTGAGACGGTAAATCTCTGACAGTTTTTCATTCAGTTCTGAACGCAACATGCCGGCTTTGGTTCGGGTTGAATCCAGCTGAGTACCCAGTTCGTTCAGGGTTAATGAATAAATGCGTTGAAGGGAGTCTTCGACACCCTGAGCCACTGCAAGAGAGTCTTTGATGTAGATTTCTTTTCGCTGTTTACTGTACCGGGTTTTATCTGCAAGGTGATATACCCAGGTAGCCACCAGCCCAATGGAAAGCATGACAAGCAGGGATGATCGTATGTCTTTCACCGCCCCAAGCTAATGAATCAGGGTAGGAATGTGGCCAAAAAGAGTCCACATTGTGGAAAACCGGAATATCAGTCCGTTAAGGCATCATCGACATAAGCCGATACCCAGCCCACCTGGCCGTTCTTGACCAGGTAAAAATGCTTGGTATCATACACGGATTCAAACTGGCGCATGATCTTCAGCAATAGCCCGGCTCCGGCCATCAGTGAACGCTGGTCAAATACTTTATGTACCGTGCCCGCCGCCTTCAGGACTGCCTCTTTCTCGGCAGAGCGGTTGATATTCAGCGCCAGGAATTCGGGAGAGTAAACTTTGAAGTTGCTATATAATTTTTCGCAGAACCGTCTTACTTCATCAAAGCTTACCGACACAATGGAGTTTTCGATCAGTTCAGGATGAGTAAGGGTGGCAACCGCCCAGGCAATTCCACCGCTGATTGCGATATTGTCGCTCAGGGGATAGGCACCGCTTGCATTCACTGCATATACGATCTCCGAATTTTCCGCACCGGCCAGCACCCTTTGCAGCTGCCGGTTGTAATTGGGTAGCCCGTGGTCTTCTTCACATCTTTTTTCCGTGGCATTCGCCGCGCTCTTGGTTCCCCAATTCAGGGTGAATAATTTGAAATCATCGGTGTTCCCGTAAGGGAAAAATCCCCCTTTGGTGTTACCGCTTCCGATATCGATCAGAAATGTTGAATACCTCCTCGAGTCAGGTACGATCCCCAGGTGAGATAACTTGGCTTCCTTGGTTACATCCACAAGTTCAACCACCCGCTCCGGTTCCCCGGTGCGATCCCGGAACCGGCTGACCAGTCTTTCGATCCAGTCATTTTTCCGGTCCTTTTCAGCCTGCATCTTTACGCCGCTGCTGATCACGGTAAAGATCTTCTTGGAAGGGATCTTATACTCATTCAGGGCGAGATTGTACAACGACAGAAGCCCTTCAAGCGTAGCGTCAAAAGAGGGGTCTGTAAAGGAAATAAAATCCGTATTTACCGAAGTGTCTTTGAGAATATTGAAAGCGCCGCTGATCTTGGCATTCCGGCCCATTTCAATGATACTCATTTTCACCCCCTTTGAACCGACTTCAATACCTGTATATACATTGGAATTGCTGTATTTGGTTTTTAGCTTTTGCTGGGCAGATAGGGGGAAAGCTGCCACACAAAAAAACAGGGGCAATAACCATTGCCCGATCCGGAATTGATTCATAGGCTCATTGTTGAATTACAAATCTAATCTAATCATCGCCCTCTACCCGGACAGGAATAGCCGGGATCGCTTTATGTGAATAAGATGTGTTTAATTGCTCGCCTGGCCAAAAAGAAAAGACCGTCATCCACGGATTTCCGGGCATGACGGCCTTCTTTGCAGGAGTTAACTGCTTATTAACCGAATAAACCACCTTTTTTAAGGCTTCTCACACCTTCCCCGATCTTGAAGCCATTGTGATAAATTTCAATCTTGTAATCCCCTGTGTTGAAATCACGGTTACGAAGGGGATATTGAATATTCTTACGCTGTCCCTGTGTGTAGTCTACCGGGATTTTTGTTGTAAAGGTCTTTTCACCATCCACGCGGGTGCTGAGTGTACCGGAACCCATGGCGGCATCGGTCACAACTTTTCCAGCAGGATCTGTAACGATCAGGTACATATCGGCGGGACCGGATTTGGCAATGCGGTTCTCAATATCAAAGGAAATCACCAGCTTATCCACCCTTTTGGCAGTGCTGGTATTCTTCTCTTTTCCGCTTTTCTTCTCGTTCACCGGGGTTACCTGGATATTCGAAGCGGCAAATGTGGAACCCACATCTACGGTTTTGGAAAGCTCATCCTTTTCAGAGGCCGTGGTGGCGAGGTTTTGCTCCAGCACCGATTTTTCCTCTTTTAATGTACTGTTGGCCGCAGTGAGCTCCTGGTTTTCACCTGTCAGACGGGCAACTTCTGCTTCCAGACCGTTGATCTTGTCATTCAGTTCCGAGATCATTTTTCTGGCTTTGGCAAGCTGGCTTTCAGATGCCTTCTTGTCATTCAGGATCTTGCGAATCTCCGCTTTTTTAGCATCGATGTCCTTCTGGCGGTCGGCCAGCTGGCCCTGCAGGTTGTTATTGGATCCAGTTACAGAGTCGAGACGGGCCAGGGCATTGTCAAATTCCAGCTGAATGGCGGTTTTGGCCGAATCAAGCGTGGTGATTTGTGTTTGCTGCTCAGATATTTTTTCTCCGGACTTGTTCTTATCATACAGCAGGTAACCCCAGGTACCCAGCAGACCGGCTGCCAGCACACCAATCAATATATTCTTGGTATTATTGTTTTTGGGAGTCTCGGGTTGGGTTGGGGTTGTAGCGGAAGGATAATTGGTGTTAGTCATAAACTTGAATTTTTTAGATAATATGAATTGCGGGTTACCGGATGCGGACGCAAGGTAAATCACCTCCATTCGCCAAAGAATATAAATCCTGTTAAATGTTTCCCGGTAAATCGTTCAGGTTCATAAATTTTCGAAAACCGTGCCAGTTTGACTTTTTGAAATTATTAACGTTGGTATTTTTTGGGGTATCCCTGCCTGAAAGCCTGTATCTTAGCGGCTTATGAGTGTGGAAAAGATCATCTCCGACTGGAAAAAAGGGAGCTTCAGACCGGTGTACTGGTTTGAGGGGGAGGAGGAGTTCTTTATAGATAAGGCCGTTGAGTATGCAGAACACCATATACTGAGCGAATCGGACGCATCTTTTAACCTCAGTGTTTTTTACGGCAAGGACGCTCATTGGGCTGATGTGGTGAATGCCTGCCGCCGTTATCCCATGTTTGCCGAACGGCAGGTGGTGTTGTTGAAAGAGGCCCAGCAAATGCGGGATATCGAAAAACTGGAAGCCTACATAGAAACCCCCCTTGCTTCTACCGTGTTTGTTGTTTCTTACAAGGAAAAGAAACTGGATGCCCGGAAAAAATTTACAAAACTGGTGAAGGAAAAAGGTGTTCTTGTAAGCACCCGGAAATTCTATGACCGTGAACTTCCGGAGTGGACACAGGGGCTTGTCCATGCCAAAGGGCTTACCATCACCCCGAAGGCCCTGGGGCTACTTGTAGACCATATCGGGAATGACCTTACCCGGATTGAAAATGAGATTGACAAGCTTACCCTGAATTTGGGGAAACGGAAATCCATTACAGAAGAGGATATTGAGGAATATATAGGGGTCAGCAAGGATTATAATGTATTTGAACTGCAATCCGCTCTCGCGGGCCGGAACCTGGCCAAAAGCATTCAGATAATACAGTATTTTGAAGCGAATCCCAAAGCTGCCCCCATCCAGGCCATCCTGCCTTCCCTTTACAATTTTTTCAGCAAGGTTTTCATGGTATTCGGGGCTGGCACCCAGGACGAGAAAACGATCGCATCCACGATCGGGGTGAACCCCTATTTCATCCGCGATTACCTGCAGGCGGCCAAACAATACGGTTACCCCGGTGTCGAAAAAGCCCTGCTTCTGCTCCACCAGTACAACCTGAAAAGTATCGGGGTAGGCAGTACAAATACGGAAGACGCATCACTGATGAAGGAACTGGTTGTTAAAATGCTGGCCTGAAAACCCGAAAGAGTTCCGAAAATGCAGAGGAGAACTTAAATACCCGTAATTTGTGCAACTTTTTAGCCCCGTAGATCATCTATTTTCTCAATTAAATTAAATATGAAAAGAACCTTTTTTGCAGTTTTTGCCGCCACCTTTCTGCTGGCGGGATGTCTTGAAACAACCCAGGAAATCACGCTGAAAGAAGACGGTAGCGGTACCGTCTCCACAACAAGCGATATGAGTTCCGTTCTCGGACTTGCCAAACAGATGGGAGGAGGCAGCGAGATGGAGAAAATGAGTGAACAGGAGGTGGATACCGTTCTAGCGCTGGGAAACCAGGCAGACAGCCTTCAGGACCTGAGCCCTGAAGAAAAGGAGATGCTTAAAAAGGGGACCATGGCCATGAAAATGAATCTGAAAAAAGAACAGTTTCTCACCCGGCTGGACTTTCCATTTACCAGCCCTGATGAAATCGTTTTGTACAGTAAGCTCACCAATAAGCTGCTGGGCAATGCCATGAAGGACCAGATGAAAGGAGCAGCCACGGGTATGGATGCGGCGGAAGATATGCCCGCCTTTTCTTCGCTCGACGATTATTACAAACTCAGTTTTTCAAAGGGGGAGCTGAAAAAATCTCTTGATAAGGAAAAGTATGCCGGCGCAACATCTGATGCTTATCTGGCCGGTCTCAAACAGGCTACCAGTATGGGAATTGAAGTCACATCCACCTGGGTCATCAACCTGCCCCGTCCAGCCGAAAAAGTGGAAGGGAAAAACGCAAAGCTTTCGGATGATAAGATGAAAGTAACGGTAAAAGTGAGCCTCGATGATTTTTTTGAAACTCCCGAAAGTCTGGAGTTCAAGATCAAATACTGAGATTGCATATTATAATACGTCCAGGCTGTCCAGTTTGTCCTGGTCCATCTGGTGTACGAGCTCATCCAGGTTGTTGAACCTGATTTCGGCCCTCAGGTATTTCTTCAAGGTGACTTTCAGGATATGTCCATAGATTTCCTGGTCAAAATCGAAGAGATTGACTTCTGACACCCTTTTTTTCCCGTCTACCGTGGGCCGGAACCCGATACTCATCATTCCCTTCATTTGTTTCCCTGAACCATCGAGTTCGGCATATACCGCATATATACCATCCCCTGGGATCAGTTTTTCTTCATCCAATGGACGCAGGTTTGCGGTCGGATAGCCAAGCTTTCTCCCCAGTTTGTCGCCATGAACCACTTCCCCGGAAAAAAAATAATTATACCCCAGCAAGTGATTCGCTGTATCGAGCTGGCTATGCAGTATCGCTTCGCGGATCCGGGTTGAACTGATTGAAATGTTATCGAGTACATGTTTGGGGATCTCTTCAAGCCGGTAATGATAGGTCCCGGATTTATTTTCCAGCAACCGGTAATCTCCGAGTCGTTCCCGGCCGAACCTATGATCGTACCCGATTATGATAGTATGCGGATGGAATTTTCCTATCAGGAAATCGCTGAGATAGGATTCTGCAGGCTGGTTGGCAAATGCGGGGGTGAAAGGAACCACCACCAGGTGGTCTATTTCCAGTTCCCGGAGAAGTCCGATTTTCTCATCCAGGGTATTGATCAGCCGGATTCCAAGGATAGCAGATGAGACCACTTTCCGCGGATGAGGGTGAAAGGTGATGATCACGGTTTCGCCATCAACGGCAGCGGCTTCTTCCCTGAGCCGGGCGATCACCTGCCTGTGGCCCATGTGAACCCCGTCGAATGTACCGATCGTAATTACTGCCCGGGTAAATACCGGGAGCTTCTCTATATCATAATGTACCTGCACCCGACAAAATAAAAGCGCATTATTCAAATAGCCATGTGGAATGATCAGTTATTTTTGCAGGGATTAAATAATTCCTCATCCCGTAATCGGCATACCTGAAACATGAGTTTGTATAGCAAAAGAGGGGTTTCGGCACAAAAAGAAGAAGTACATGCCGCGACCCGGAATCTCGATCCGGGTCTTTACCCCCGGGCCTTCTGTAAAATTTACCCAGACCGGCTCGTGGGAGATGAGGCCTGGGTGAATGTGATGCATGCCGACGGGGCAGGCACCAAGAGCATCCTTGCCTATCTATACTGGAAGGAAACAGGGGATGTTTCAGTGTGGAAAGGCATTGCCCGGGACGCGATCATCATGAATCTTGATGACCTGCTTTGCGTAGGGATCTGGAACAACCTGTTATTTTCCTCAACCATTGACCGAAACAAAAGGCTGATACCTTCAGAAGTACTCCAGGCCATCATCGAAGGGAGCCAGGATTTTTTTACGGAAATGAACGACTTGGGAATCGGGATCACTTACATGGGCGGGGAAACGGCCGATGTGGGAGATGTCGTGCGCACCATCGCGGTAAACGGCACGCTAACGGCCCGATGGCCCAAAACCGGTCTTATCACCAACGAAAAGATCCGCCCGGGTGATCAGATCATCGGGTTCGCGGGATTTGGACAGGCAGCTTATGAAAAGGAATACAACAGCGGGATCGCAAGCAACGGGCTTACATCCGCCCGGCATGACCTGCTTCAGAAAACCTATGGCGCACGGTTCCATGAAAGCTATGATACTGCACTTGATGAAAAAGTTGTTTATATCGGACCTTATCAGCTGACTGATGAAATCGATGACGGAGGAGTCAAACGCGAAGTGGGAAAATTACTGCTGAGTCCGACCCGGACTTTTGCACCGGTGATGAAAATACTTCTCGAAAATCATTTTAACGCCATCCATGGTTTAATCCATTGCAGCGGGGGCGGACAAACTAAATGCATGAAATATGTACCCGACCAGGTACGGATTATCAAGGATAACCTTTTCTCGCCCCCGGTAATATTCAACCTCATACAGCAGGCAAGCGGTTCAGATGACAGGGAAATGTACCAGGTATTCAATATGGGGGCCCGACTCGATGTTTACTGTAACGAAGCAGATGCTGACAAAGTGATCAGTGCCGCCACTTCCCTGGGCGTGGAAGCGCAGGTGATCGGCCGGGTGGAGGAATCCAAATCCAAAGAATTAGTTATAAAAGACGAGACAAAGGAATTAGTTTACCAATTCTAGAACCGTTTGCCGTAATTTGCAAGGCATAGATAAAAAACCCAATGCCGATGGCCGAACCAATCATCGAACTGAAAGATGTCAATATCTACCAGGGCAACAGCCTGGTACTCCAGCACGTCAATCTTACTGTTAACAAGGGCGAATTTGTTTACCTCGTGGGTAAAACCGGTACCGGGAAATCCAGCCTGTTGAAAACATTGTATGGAGAACTGGAACTGAGGGAAGGAGAGGGAACGGTGGCAGGATTTGCCCTGAGGGGGCTCACATGGAAAAAGGTACCTTTTCTCAGGCGAAACCTCGGTGTTGTGTTCCAGGAATTCCAATTGCTGACCGACAGGAACGTCAACGACAACCTGAAATTCGTATTAAAAGCCACCGGGTGGACCGACAGCAGGCTAATGGATGAAAAGATCGCGGATGTGCTGGATAAAGTCGGTTTAAAATCCAAAGGCTTTAAAATGCCCTTTGAGCTAAGCGGGGGAGAACAACAAAGGGTCGACATAGCACGGGCCCTGCTCAATTCCCCGAAACTTATCCTGGCAGACGAACCTACAGGTAACCTGGATCCGGAGACTTCCGATGAGATCATGAACCTCCTGTTCCAGATATCAAGGGATTACAATACTGCCGTTGTTATGGCCACACACGATTATATCGTGGTTCAGAAGTTTCCTGCACGTACCATCCGGACGGAGCGGGGACAGGTTACAGACAACGCTACCATAAGTATTGAATAAGCGTATCCGTATTTTTTTGATTGCGGTACGTTTCTCCCAATAAATTTTTACGCAGTACGATCTCTTCCCGGGTAAAGGGCTGATGATATAATTGGGTGATCACAGACGCGAAAGCTTCCGCCGACCCGGCGATATGACAGGCCCCTTCCAGACCTGTACCCTCCACCATCGGCTCATTCACGATACAGTGCCTTCCTTCAAATAAAACATGCAGCAGTTTAAGGCGGATACCCGTGTTCCGGGTGTTGAAACTGGGCAGGATATTGATATGCGCCTTCCGGATCAGGTCGTTCAGTTCCCCGTCGGAGGGATCAGCCACCAGGCAGGTATGCTGGTACAGGTGAGCCATCTTCTGAAGACGACGGGAGGGTTTTTTCCCCGCAATGACAAAGGGTTTCCGTATCCTGGAAAATACTTTCTCCAAAAGCCAGAGTGCGGCCTCCTCATTTTCCGGTACGGATAAATTGCCATGATACAGACAAAGTGTACCCGCGCCTTCTTCGCCGGTTACTTCCTGCCAGGTTGGAAAAGCAGGAAGGAAAAAAGCGTTTTCCAGCCCGTATTCTGTCCGCATTGCCTGGGTATCATCCGCCGTAATACAGGCATATGTACCTCCTTTCGGTAACTGGTGCTGGTATTTTTTCAGCAGCCTGCTCTCCCTGCGGAAATAAAATTTCCGGAACAGGGACCGCTCTGAACGCGCCAGTTCGGAATAATATATGTGCTCGTCATTATGCATCCGTACCACGACCTTCCGGCTTCCCGGATCGAGATCGGGCAGTACTCCGGTCGTGTGCAACCCTTCCAGCAGAATCGGGTGTCGATCCCGGTTCAGATTTTCCGCGAGGGCTGGATCTGTCCTGGAGGCTATGATATAAGGAACCTGCCGTGATAAGCCGGCCCTTGTGGGTTTCCGCGGGTACACATGAATGCTTTCGCAAAACTGGTTTAGTTCATTCGGCATGCCCCTTTCGTTGTAACTGAAATAGTGAAGGTGAAGGGAGATACCTGCCTTTTTAAGCGCGATGATGCGGTTCATCATATCGATGGCGCCCCCGTAATCAGGGGGCCAGGGTACATCGAGACAAACGATATGCAGGTGACGGTTCAAGTTCCCAGAATAGATTTATAATATGAGATCAGTTTTTTTTCCTCTTCCTGCCAGTTCAGGAGACGCCGGGCACGGTGACAATTCGCCCGGAGTCTTTCATATAAAACATCATCCCCCAGCAATTTGTTCAGTGCTCCGGAAATGGTGACCGGATCCGTATCCCCGATCAGGAGGGCCACTTCGAAAAGCCCGTTCAGGTTCCTGTATTCGGGATAATCCATGGTCACCTGTGGCAGTCCCGAGTGGATATAATCAAAAAATTTGTTCGGAAGCGCCAAGTACTGGTTAAGCCCCGTGTTTTCCGCGATGGCAACAGCCGCATAGGCAAAGGCTGAAATTTCCCGTAACTTATCAGGAGATACCATGCCCCTGAGTTCAACCCGGTTTTCAAGTCCATGCACCCGCACCAGTTCCCGAAGCTTTTCCATAAAATTCCCGTCTCCGCAGACCACCAGTTTGCACTCCACCCGTTTCATGGCCGGTATCAGGAATTCAAAACCCCGGCCCTCATTTACTGCACCCTGGTAAAGAATAAACCGCTCACCTGGCGAAACCGAGGGAATTTCCCTGAGAACCGGGACATTCCGGATCGTCTGGTAACCCACTCCGTACCTCCTTTGGAATTCATCCGCGATACTGTCGCTTACAGTGTACCCGTTACTGAATTTCGGAACATACCGCCTTTCCACACGGGTCCAGATTCTTTTGATACCGGGCCGGGTTACGACTTCCTTTAACTCCGAGAACAATTCATGCGCATCATAAATACGCGGTATTTTTTTTACCCGGGAAATAAAATAACAGGGGATGATGGTGTCGAGATCGATCGCGCAGATGGCATCCATGCGTTGCCCAAGAAGCCAGAAAACCAGCCGGAGATTGTATTCGAAGTAAAATAGTTTGCCGCGGTTGAACCAGCAACGGAATCTCCGGCAGGAATAGGCTCCACCCACAGGTATCGGAAGGGAAGAGGGTCTTTTTCTGCCTACGAGCGTGATCTCGTACCCGGCGGCAGCCAGGGAACCACAGATCCTTTGCATTCGCTGATCATGCACCAGGTCATTGGTTACCGTAAAGAAGATTTTTTTCCCCATGCCGCTGGATTCAGGTCAGTGAAACAGTTTGGTAAATTTTCTCAATGGCCCTGACTGTCCGGAGCCCGTCCTCGGCATAAGTGAAAGGATGACCATCATCTGCCAATGCCATAACAAGGTTTTTATAAACCTGGTCGTGATGGCTCATAGAGCCTCTGTAAAAACCATAATCATTCGGCAATCCGGTTTCTGAAACAGGTAATACCCCGGTTTCCAAGAGTTGGTATTGAACTTCGTTCATATAGGGGCCACCCAGCCGGATCGTTCCCTTTTCGGCCAGGAGGGTAAGGGATACTTCCATGTTTTCCCGGTAACTGTTAACCGACCAGTTCATTCCGCCCAGCATGCCGTTTTCCATTTCGATTGCGACCACCCCGCAATCTTCTGAAAGCAAAGAGTCACCGTGTGCCAGGTTGCGCCTGAAACCACTGACAGACCGGATATCGCCCAATAACCAAAGCAGGGCATCGATATAATGGCTAAACTGGGTGAAAAGCGTACCTCCGTCCAACGCGGTACCGCGCCAGGAATTTTCGTAATAGGCAAGAGGTCTGTTCCAGAAGCAGTTTAGCTGGAAAGTGTAGAGCTTGCCGAATTTGTTTTCGGCCAGCAATTCCTTAAGACCGGTGATGGCAGGGTTGTAGCGGGTCGATTTCACCACAAATAATTTGCGTTCCGTTTCTTTTGAAACGGCGATCATTTGTTCCGCATCCGCCACGGTAATACTCAGCGGCTTTTCACATAAAACATGGCATCCCGCCCGCAGGGCCTGTATTGTATCCGCCGCATGGAATCCGTTTGGTGTACAAACGGCCAGCACATCCACCCGCTCCCCGGACTCCAGTAAATCGGAGAGACTATAAAAAGCACGGCATCCGTACAGACCGGCCAGTTCATCCGCCCGGGCCGGAATAATATCACAAACCGCAACCAGGCGGCCCTGCCTGACAGCCTCAGCGGCATGACGGGGGGCGATCTTCCCGCAACCGGTTATGGCAAAACACAAGGGAGACATGGTTCTCAAATATACGGCTTGAAACCGGGTTGAAATGACAAAGGGTCCGCGATACAGACCCTTTGTTTAAATTATTTGCATGGAATTACTGACCGCCCATATTCATCATGTCATTGTTCCCGCTATCGGGTTCACGCTGGTTCTTGCGTTTGAACAGGCTGGCATCAAATTTACCAAACCGCCAGTTGAAATTGACCCGCAGGATCTGGGGATCGCGGCGACGGAAGACATCCTGGATAAAATAGGGGGATTCGGAGTGAATATCTGAAACCCGGGTACGGAAAATATCACTCACATTCACCGAAAGAGACCCGCGATTTTCTTTCAGGAACGTATACCGGAAAGCAACATCCGCGTAATATACCGGCCTAACATATCCCTGTGCAGAAGTACTTTGTCCGAACATTCCTCCATGACCACCCCGTCCTCCGCCACCGCCCGGAGGCAGGATGGTTTTGGACTGATAACTGCCGGATAACTGGAAACTCAGTTTTTTGGAGATCTTAAAACTGTTATTCAGTTTCACAAACCAGCTTGCAAACTGATCCTGGGGTGCGATCGTCGGATCATCGATCTTGATCTTCGAAGTGAAAAGGTTGAAGTTGGAAGTGAGTTCCCACCATTTGGTCAGGGTGTTTTTGATCGTGGCCTCCAGACCGGTGATGTAACTCGAATTTGCGTTGATATAAGTGTTGATCACCTGTTCCTTCCCGGTAGTTGGCTCAATCTGCACTTGCTGGAAGTTGGTGATTAGATTGTTTGTGTTCTTGTAGTACAAGGTCAGCAGCAGGTTGTCGCGGTTCTTGAAAATCCGCTGGTATGACAATTCCAGCGAATTCGTAAAGGCAGGGCTCAGGCCAGGGTTTCCCTTGCTCAGGTTAAGAAAATCGGATGAGTCGGTGAAAGGGGATAACTGCCAGAAATTTGGACGGTTGATCCGGCGTGAATAGTTAAGCTGAAGTTCCTGGTTATTCTTCAGCTTCTGGCTTAGGAAAGCACTGGGGAACAGGCTCACCGGGAAGTCGATATCGAAATTTTCGTTGGTCTTCGTGAGGGTTCCTTCATAAAAGGAGCTTTCCGCACGAAGTCCTAGCTGGTATCCGAAATTCTTGATCTTGTTGCTGAAAGTGGTATACGCCGCCAGCACCTGGTCGTTGCTTTCGTAAGCGACCAGCGAAGCCGGTTGCAGAACAAGGTTGCCTGTTTGCGGATCAACAGTATAAAAAGCGTTCTCGCTGTTATTGGTGTTGAAAGAAGCACGGACTCCCATTTCAAGTTTGGCATTGTCGGAAATAGGGTTGACGAAATCCGACTGGAAAACCAGGTTCTTGTTCAAACCGTCACCGATCTGTCGCTGGGTATAAGTAAATTCCTTCGAGATCATATCAGGCAGGAAATAATCCGTAACGACCAGGTTGTTGTTGGGACCAGTTCTCCTGTTGTACGTGATGTCAGCGGTCAATTCACGTCCTGCCTTCGGGAAAATATGTTTGAAATTTACGGATGCCCCTACATTGTTGAATTCACGTCTAGAATCCGAAAAACGTTTGGTCAGGCTTGATGTTACCTGTCTTCCGAGGGTGTCTACCAAAAGATCGGTTCTGGAGTAGGGGGAAAAACGACCCTGCCCCAGGTTCAGGGAACCCGAAAGGGTGGAGCGGTTGGTCATAAAATAATCGATCCCCGCCCGGCCAAACAAAAAGTTACCATTCATTACCGACCGATCGGTCTGGTAAAGCATATTATAGGGGTTATCCAGTTTGGAGAGTCGTTCGGTTGTGCCGTTACTTATGGATTTGCGCTGGTTGTAATTCAGGCTAACAAAACCGTTGACTTTATTCTGGCGGACATTGATATCCCCACCGAATCCGATTCTGCCCCGGGAGTCAATATTGGTCCGCAGGCTACCGTTGTAACCAAGTTTCCGGTTCTTTTTCAGGATCACATTCAGGATACCGGCCGTTCCTCCGGACGCGTCAAACTTGGCAGAGGGATTGGTGATGATCTCAACGCTTTCAATTGCATCAGCAGGGATCTGGTCCAGCTCCATGGTGGTGGGTCGACCATCTACAAATATTTGGGGAGCGTTATTGCGGAGGGTCACATTACCATCTATATCCACATTCAGCGAGGGCACATTACGCATAATGTCCACTGCTGTTCCGCCAGCGGAAACCAGGTTTTTGTCGACATTGAACACCTTTCGGTCGATACCCAGCTGCAATCCCGGTCTTTCCGAAGTGATGGTAACGTTTTCAAGAACCTTATCTTCAATATCGACTTTAATATTTCCCAGGTCCTTTTCAATCAGCCCCATCGCTCCACCACCTCCCATTTCAAATCCTGCACCCCCGTTTTCTGGCTTTTTCAGATCAAAAGACACCGTTTCTTCATAAGGTTTATAGCCAATAACTGTTACCCTAAGCTTGAATTTTCCCGCCACCGGGATATTTTCCAGCCGGAAATCTCCGTTTCCCTGGGTAAGCATACCGCCGACCAAAACTTCCTTCATTTTTTTTGTAACGGAATCCGGGCGGTTCTGGATAAGCTGAACGGAAGCATATTCGATGGGTTTGGAGGATTTGGCTTCAATCAGCTTCCCATAGAAAGTACCCGTGGGAATCCTGCGGTTGCCCCCAGGCTGGGCATTTATAACGTAAGTCGTTGATAATAAGAGTAATAAAAATAATATTCTTTTCATTGCAGAGGTTTAAAGTTGAACCGTTAATTAGACGCTGATATGATCCCGAACTTGCTACCTGGTTCCGGGGTAGTTGATGAGTGGTTATAGACAATTTTCAGCGGGAAAAGTTCGGTTTGTGCACAGATGTTTAAAACTAGTTCAGGAAATATGTGATTAAGACCTGCACCAGCCCGATAAAGAAACCGATAAATGCGCCAATGATCTCGACAAAGCGAAATTCCCGGGACATGATCTGAAACAGGATTTCCTCGAGTTTATCGGAAGAAAAAGCGGATACTTTACTGATCACAATATGTTCCAGATCCAGTTCGGTTCGCAGGTTACCTGCAAACTGTTTCATTACCTTGGGAAACAGGGTTTCGATCTCATGCATAAATGCCGATTTCATCTTCTGGATCGTTTTATCACCGATAAACATGCTTATTACCGGCATTTCCTGGCTTAAACGCACCCGGAGAAATTCGTCCAACTGGGTTTCTATCAAAGGCATAACCTTTTTGAGGTTCTCAGGGCTGCTGATCTTTTCTTCAATATCCCCGAAGGAAAGAAATTCAGTGCTTACAATTCGACCCAGTTTTTCCGCAAATTGCTGCTGTCTTTTTGGAAAAATCCCCTGAAAAGTGATCCCCAGTATTTTCCTTGGTGTCCTGGGATGAAACAGCATTTTTATTGCGATCCAGTTCGTGATCCAGCCGATAAAGGCAGATATAACGGGTATTAATAACAGCCAATAATTCATGAGGTCTGTATTGAAAGTAAAATAAAGCCCCGTTTCCAATGAAACGGGGCTTGCGGGGTGGCTAACCGGGCTCGAACCGGCGACCCTCAGAACCACAATCTGATGCTCTAACCAACTGAGCTATAGCCACCATTTTAGCCTTTTTAAAAGACTTTCCCAATCAATTTCCGGGCTGCAAAAATAAGTAAAAACCGGGTTGATTAAAAATAAAAGGCTTAGTACTACCGGATTAGCTTTAAGTATACCAGTTGATCAGGGGGAGGGCCACTCATCAAAAACTGTTGTTAAATGCGTGTAAGGGCAAGAAAAACAGGCTTTTTGCGTTATTTTTGGTTTATGTCAGGAATCCTAAAATACCTGTTGAATATGAAAAGACTTCCAGTACTTGTTATGATGGTGGTCGCGGGGTCATTCCTCGCGTTCAAGACCATGGGAACAGGCACTCATAATCCGGCCCCTCCCAGTAAATATGAAGACATCCTGCGGCTTGTGGGAAGAATGCTTACCGAAGCCCATTACAGCCCCCAGAGCATCAATGATGCTTTCTCCAAAAAGGTGTACAAAAAATACCTGGGCGATCTGGACCCCGAGAAATCATTTTTCCTGGCTTCCGACCTGGAGAATCTCAGCAAATACGAAACCCGTATTGATGATGAGATGAAAGGGGCCCCGGTGGAATTTTTCCTGGCTGCGGGTTCCAGTTTCAATGCACGAATGGAAGAGGCTTCCGTGCTTTATAATCAACTTTTGTCTGCTCCGTTTGACTTCAGCATAGATGAGGATGTGGAACTGGACGGCAGCAAACTGGCTTACCCGGTTAGCCAGTCAGAACGGAAAGACCGCTGGAGGAAAAAACTGAAATTCCTGACCCTTGAACGTTATACAGACCTGCTTGATACCCGTGAAAAAAACAAGGGAAAAGAAGGATTTGTGGCCAAATCTGATGAGGAACTTGAAAAAGAAGCCCGTGAAAAAGTTAAACGACTGATGGACCGGACCTTTGACCGGTACCGTCATAAATTCGGCGACGATGATAAATTCAGCGTTTTTGTAAATGCCATCACCACCACGATGGACCCCCATACCGAATTTTTCCCGCCTGTTGACAAACGCTATTTTGACGAAGAAATGAGCGGCCGGTTCTTTGGTATCGGTGCCTCCCTGCAATACGAAGACGGAAATATCAAAGTGAGCAGTGTGATGACCGGAAGCCCCGCCTGGAAATCAGGTGATATCCAGGCCGGTGACGTGATCATAAAAGTAGCCCAGGGCAACGAAGAGCCGATCGACTTGACTGGGTACAGTGTGACCGATGCGGTGAAAGTGATCCGGGGAAAAAAGGGTACGGAAGTGAGGCTTACGATTAAAAAACAGGACGGAGCCACCAAGGTTGTTTCCATCATCCGTGACGAGATTGTCCAGGATGAAACATTTGCCCGTAGTGCGATTGTAAAGAATGGCAATTCCCGGATCGGGTACATATACCTGCCAGAATTCTATGCCGATTTTGACCGGCCCAACGGTAACCGGAGTTTTGTGGATGTGGCCAAAGAAGTCACTAAACTGAAAGAAGAGAAAGTCGACGGGATCATAATCGACCTCCGCAACAATGGCGGGGGGTCACTTTACGATGTGGTACAGATGGCCGGTCTATTTATCGAGGAAGGACCGATTGTGCAGGTAAAGGACCGGGACAACAAACCCACTGTTCTCAAAGACAAAGACCGCAATGTGCTGTATACGGGGCCGCTGGCTGTAATGGTAAATGAATTCAGTGCCTCCGCATCCGAGATCTTTGCGGCAGCCATCCAGGATTACAACCGCGGGGTGATCATCGGGAGCACATCCACATACGGAAAAGGAACGGTTCAGCGCAATATCGGGCTTGATACGGAAGCCGGTTTTTCCATGACCAATTCGGATCTGGGTACGGTCAAACTCACCCTGCAGAAATTTTACCGGATCAACGGAGGCTCCACCCAGCTAAAAGGTGTCAGCCCGGATATTGTATTACCCGATAACCTCGAGCAACTGAAAGTGCGAGAGAAAGACGACGAAGATGCCCTTCCCTGGGATGAAATCGGTAAGGCAACTTATACAAACTGGAATCCGGCTTTTGACCTTAAAGCGATCCAGCAACTTAGCCAGCTGCGCCTGGAAAATGACAATACCTTCCAGTTGATCAAAGAGGGTACCGAATGGCTCTCCAGGCAAAATGACAAACATTATTCCCTACAGCTTAACAAATACCAGGAAGAACAAAAGGCAATCCGCAAAACACTGAAACAAATGGAAACCCTCCTGAAATTGAAACAGGAAATTGATGTAGCAGTCCTTCCGAAAGAAGTGAATCGCTGGGCCAATGACAAAAGCAAACAGGAGCGATTTGATTTATGGATCAAAAGTCTTCAGAAAGATATCTATCTCGATCAGGCTGTAAAAGTCATGACTGATATGATCAGTCAGCAAAACCTGGTCAAGGCCGGTTCTCATGAAACACCTGACAAGAAAGGTTTCTGATAAAAAATAACCACTATGGCACAGGCCCCGGTTTCAGACCGGGGCTTTTTTAATACCGGGATTTCAGAATGGAAAAATGGTGGGCGGCATGCCCGGCAATCACGAAACCCAGACCGAGTACATAAATCGATTTCCCGCTGGCTGTTCCAGAGGTTTCCAGTTGTTCTTGGTTAAAAGACTGATATAGCAATTCGGTCGAACGACGCACTGTTAAAAATTCTTCGACCAGGTCTTCCCAAACACGGTGATTAGCAAGGGAAGTGTCTGCATAAAGGTTTTCGTCAAATGCAGGCAATGAGGTTTTGTCCTGCCGGGCAATACAAAGGGCCCTGTATGCAAACACTCTTTCAGCATCAATGATATGCTGCAGAACTTCCTTAACCGTCCATTTTCCCTCGGCATACCTGTATCCCTGTTTTGCGGGAGGTAACTCTTTCAGATAAAGGGTCATCTCCGGCAACTGGGTACGGAATATTTCCGGTAAAGATTCTCCTTCAGCTTGTCTGATATAATTATGAAAATAGGAGGGAACCCTGGATAAATCTGGCCTGGCCATCAGTTTAATTTTTTTTGACGGGACTGTTCAGTGGTGAACCGACCGGGATATCACAACGATGTCCGGGTTGTCCATGGGCAGGGTTCATACCCGGAGCGGTGGCGGCGGGGGCTGCCACAGGGGCTGATACCGGTGATGCCGGGGTAGTTTGCAGGGGCATGGAAGTTGTTACAGCCGGCGTATTGGTCGTGGGTTTGCTGTTCAGGGGTGCACCGACCGCAATATCACAACGATGCCCGGGTTGTCCGTGGGCCGGGTTCATCCCGGGAGCGGTGGACGCCGGAGCTGTATTTGTAACGGGGGTACTTGTTACTGGTGTTGCAGCAGGAGGAGTGTAACCAGCTGGTGGCTTGGTGTCCAATGGAGCCCCCACCGCGATATCGCAACGATGTCCCGGTTGTCCATGAGCCGGGTTCATCCCCGGAGCGGTAACTGTAGGAGTAGCAACAGGGGATGATACCGGTGATGCAGGAATAGAAGGTGTGATAACGGTTGCTCCGGGCTCATTCCCCACAGCAGTCTTCATGGCTCCGCTATCAGCCGGGCTCAAGGATACGGCTCCGGGTGAAGCAGACGGGTCGTTTAAGCTATCAGTTTGCTTGTCTGCTGATGAATTTCCGCAGCCGGTAATCAGGCTTATAAGAATTATTCCGCTAATAAAGGATTTGCAATTCATGTCCGGTTATTTAAGTAGAAACGGCAATGTACTCAAGTTTTAGGACAAGAAACAGGAAAACCATAATAAAAGCCCTGCCGTACTTAATGTAAGACAGGGCTTGGAATTCGCTTGATATGAATGGGTTACCCCTTTTTATTTGATTTAATCTTGGTTGCCGGTTTTACGGATTGGGGGAGTTTTTCCCCTTTGGTAACGGAAGCCAGTTTAATGGCCTCATAGGCATTGATGATCCCGCCGGTGCGGCTCAGTTCTGATAGATCGACCATTTCATCTGTGCCCGGGTTGTTGACATTTTTGCCCGGGTTCATGGCTGACTTTTCAATGATTGTCTTTACCTGGGCAGGAGATAAAGTCGGGTAATATGACATAATAAAGGCAGCCAGTCCGGCTACTACAGGTGATGCCATACTGGTACCCTGGAGATTCTGGTATGTATTTCCGCCTGGTACAGTGGAATAGATCTTTACACCGGGGGCGAATACATCCACTTCCTTTTTACCGTAATTAGAAAATCCGGCTGTGAGTCCCCCGGCTTTCGGATCGCCGCTGGCCCCAACGGTGATCCAGTTTGAAGGACGTTTTCCATCGAGGAATAGGGGAGAAGGAAAATTGAAAGTTGTGTCCAGGTTCTTTGCATCGTTCCCCGCGGCATGTACCAGGAGAACACCCTTACTTTCGGCATATTTAACCGCTTCATCCACCCATTTCTTCTCAGGTGAAAAACTTTTGCCGAAACTCATATTGATAACCTGGGCCCCGTTGTCTGCCGCATAGCGGATGGCCAATGCGATGTCCTTGTCGTGCTCATCCCCGTCAGGAACTGCCCGGAGACTCATGATCCGAACATTATCAGCCACACCGTCCATGCCCAAGCCGTTATTCCTGACGGCCCCAATGATACCGGATACGTGGGTGCCATGAAGTGCGGATTTATTGCTCACCATTACATTGCTATTTCCGTAAAAGCGGTCGTTGAAATCATCATACTTATCCTGAACAATATCATCGCGATACTTTTTGGGTGCCACTTCGGAAGCTTCCATCTTATTCAGGTCGCCTTCCAGTTGGTCCAGGATCTGCTGGTTGGTGATCTCTTCATTGTCATTCGCCCGACAGATATTCAGTAAAATCTCTTTGACCCGGGTGGCGGCGGAATTGCCGGAGTTGTAACCGTTCAGCTCCTTGCAGGAATATTCTTCCTTGTTTAGCTCTTTGCGGATCACTGAGTCGCCGTCCTTCATCGTTTTTGACATCCGGCGTAATTGAAGCACTTCAAGCGGGTTAACCTCACCCACGATCTCCGCTTTTGACCGGGCCCACATCTGGAATTCATAGGCATCCGAAGCAGACAGTGAGGCTATGTCCACATTTTCCCGGCTTCCCCATTTGTCCTTGAATTTATGATATACCCGTGCCGCTTCATAGGAATCCTGTTCTACATTACGGCCGTCTCGGCCTCCCAGGAAATTCCATCCGTATACATCGTCCACATAACCGTTTTTGTCATCATCAATTCCGTTTCCGGGAATCTCTTTCGGGTTTCTCCACAAGATGGAACGGAGATCCTCGTGTGTCGTATCGATACCCGAATCGATAACGGCCACAATCACGGGACTGCTTTTGATATTCTTCGTTTTTACAAACTCATAGGCTTTGTCGATGCTGATACCATAAAATCCGTCTTTGGTCTTGTCGAGTAAATGCCATCCCTTGGGCACTCCTTCTTTTTGTGAAAACCCGGCAAAGGAAAACAGGAATCCCGCGGCAAGCAGGCAGGTACGTTTCATTTTTTGATTCATTTTCTTCTTTTAAAAGGTAAATTTTGGTAAAATCGCAAAATTATTGATTACCACTCATATATTTTTACATAATTAAAGGCCTCCGGATCGGGGCCTTTATGATTTTTTTGACGAATGGCAACCGGATTCCGTTGTCCCGGATGCACATTTGAACATTTTTTAGGATTTATTAAACATCAAAACGGATCCCCTGGGCGAGGGGGAGCGACCTGCTGTAGTTGATCGTATTGGTTTGGCGCCGCATATAGATCTTCCAGGCATCGCTTCCGCTTTCCCTTCCTCCTCCGGTCTCTTTTTCGCCTCCAAAAGCGCCTCCTATCTCCGCTCCGGATGTTCCGATGTTCACATTGGCGATACCGCAGTCACTACCTGCGGCTGAAAGAAACTGCTCGGCCTCACGCAGGTTCAGGGTCATGATCGAAGAGGATAGTCCCTGGGGAACATCATTCTGGATGGAAATTGCTTCATCGATTGTTTTGTACTTGAGAAGGTACAGAATCGGAGCAAACGTTTCCTGTTGTACGATCCGGTAACCCGGTTCGGCTTCGGCAATACACGGTTTTACATAACATCCGCTTTCGAAACCGGTTCCTTCCAGCACACCGCCTTCCACAATAAAATGTCCGCCTTCCTGTTTGCACTGTTCCAGGGCTCCGAGGTACAGGCTAACCGCATCGCGGTCGATCAGCGGGCCCACATGCACACCTTCTTCAAGCGGGTTCCCGATCCGGAGTTGGCGATATGCAGCCGCCAGTTTGGCCTTTACAGTTTCATAAATGTCTTCATGAATAATCAGGCGTCGGGTAGTGGTGCAACGCTGACCTGCGGTACCTACGGCGCCAAATAATGAGCCTAAAATGGCGATATCCAGGTCCGCCTGATCGGATATGATGATGGCATTATTTCCTCCCAATTCAAGCAATGCCTTCCCCAGCCTGGCGCCCACGGTGGCTCCAACTGCTTTTCCCATCCGGGTGGATCCGGTCGCGGAAACCAGCGGGATCCGGGTATCGGCAGCCAGCCATTCCCCGGTTTCGCGCCCACCGATGATCAGGTTACTCACTCCTTCAGGTACCTGGTTGGCTGCCAGTACCGACGCGATGATATGCTGACAGGCAATCGCGCACAAAGGGGTCTTCTCAGAAGGTTTCCATACACACACATCCCCGCAAACCCAGGCCAGCATGGTGTTCCAGCTCCATACCGCAACGGGAAAATTAAACGAGGAGATGATGCCCACGATGCCAAGCGGGTGATATTGTTCATACATGCGGTGTCCAGGTCTTTCACTGTGCATGGTGAGTCCATGCAACTGCCGGGATAGCCCAACCGCAAAATCACAGATATCGATCATCTCCTGCACCTCGCCAAGCCCTTCCTGGAGACTCTTTCCCATTTCATAGGAAACCAGTTTGCCAAGCGGTTCTTTATGAGCCCGCAAAGCTTCCCCGATCTGACGGACGATCTCACCCCGCCGGGGGGCCGGAACAAGTCTCCATTCACGGAATGCCCGGGCAGCCTGATTCATCACGGCTTCATAAGTGGCCAGGTCCGTTGTCGCAACCTGTCCGATTTTTTTTCCGTCGACGGGGGAGAAGGAATCAATGGGAGCCCCTGAAGAAGGAATCCATTGTATACCGGTGCTGACTCCGTGGCTGACCGGTTCGATTCCAAGTGTTTTGAGAAAATCCATAATGAAAAGTATAATGCGAAGTTACGCAAATGATACAGAGGAGGACTGAACCAGCTGTTCAGTATTGCTCTTCCTTATTGGGAAAACTCCGGCTTTTGACATCCCGGATATACTGCTGTACAGCTCCGGTGGCAAGTTCGTGTATGTTGAGGTATTGTCGGAGAAACCGGGGTTTGAATTCCGTATTAATGCCAAGCATGTCGTGCATCACCAGCACCTGGCCGTCGCAATCCACGCCTGCTCCGATCCCGATCGTGGGAATTGTAAGACCCGTGGATACTTCTTTTGCCAAGAGGGCCGGGATCTTTTCCAGGACAATTGCAAAGCAACCTACTTCTTCCAGCAATTTTGCGTCCCTGCGCAATTTATTTGCTTCTTCCTCTTCCCGGGCCCGGACGGTATAGGTCCCAAACTTATAAATAGACTGGGGAGTCAGCCCAAGGTGTCCCATCACCGGAATCCCCGCGGATACGATTTTCCGGACAGATTCCAGCACTTCTTCCCCGCCTTCCAGTTTTACCGCATGTGCCCCGGTTTCCTTCATGATCCGGATGGCGGAAGCCAGCGCGATATCGGAATTGGACTGGTAATAACCAAAAGGCAGGTCCACCACAACCAGGCAACGGTTAACGCCGCGAATCACTGATGAAGCGTGATAAATGATTTCGTCTAGTGTGATCGGGAGAGTGGTTTCATGACCGGCCATCACGTTGGAGGCGGAATCACCCACAAGGATCACATCAATACCGGCGCCATCGATGATATGTGCAAATGAATAATCATAGGCGGTCAGCATGCTGATCTTTTCTCCGGAAGCCTTCATCTTCTGAAGGGTATTTGTTGTGACCTTTTTCAGTTCTTTGTTTACAGACATGGCGTCGTATTAATAAATGGTGAAATTAGATAATGTTCTCCGTTTGCGGGCTTAAATTAAAGCAGTTAGTCAAACCTCCATTTCCCGGAGCCGGACTTCTTCGTAAAGGTTGTGAATCAATCCGTCTGCCAGACCGATCTTGGGCACATAAATCTCGTTAGCATCGGCCCATCGAAGCACATTGATATAAATCAGCAGGGCGGGGACGATCACGTCAGCACGGTCTTCTCTAAGCTTATGCAGGCTGATCCGCTGGGGAACGGAAAGGTTGCTGAATTCCTTGTAATAATCCCGCAACAACTCAAGTGTCAGCGGGCGGCCTTCCTTCTTTTTGGAAAGCGAAAAAACTTTGTTGATGTTTCCGCCAGACCCGATCGCAGTCATATGATGCAATCCTTTGGTTTTGACCCGGATGAATTCTTTCATAGCATCCCAGGCAGCTTCCGTTACCTGGTTTTTCAGCAGACGGATCGTGCCGATGTTAAAGGATTCCTTGGCTACCATCTTACCGTCACTGAAAAAAGTCAGTTCAGTACTTCCTCCGCCCACATCGATATACAGGTAGGATTCATCCCGGTTCATATTTTCGGCGATATGGTTTTCGTAAATCAGTGAAGCTTCCTCCTGGCCGCTGATCACGTGGATCTGCATGCCGGTCTCCGCCTTTACTTTTTTAATAATCTCGGCTGCATTCACCGCATCTCGCATGGCCGATGTGGCACAAACCTTTACATGGCGGACGTCATACACATCTAGCAGGAGTTTGTAGGCCATCAGGGTCTTGATGATCTTACCGGCTTTATGTTCGGGAATCTCGCCCTTGTCAAACACATCAAATCCCAGGCGCAGGGGAACCCTTACAAGAACGACCTTGATGAATTCGGGGTTTGTGTCAGTTCCGGGAATCACATCCGTGATCAGCAGACGGGCTGCGTTGCTTCCGATATCAATGGCCCCCAGTCTCACCGGCTTTTTGGGTTTTTCTGAATAAATAATTATACGTTTCCACCTGTGAACGGATTTTTTTTCTCGTACTCTTCACATATTCATTACTCAACTGGTTGTCGAGCCAGCGGGCCTTTACATTATCCTGCAGCTGAATTCCCAGGATATCCTTCAGTTCCTGTTTCAATTCATCATTCCAGACAGGACAGGTGGCTTCGACACGATGTTCCAGGTTGCGGAGCATCCAGTCGGCAGATGAAATGAAAACTTTTTCCTTGCCCCTGTTGTGAAACACCCAAACCCGCGCATGTTCCAGGTACTCATCCACAATGCTGATGGCCCTGACCGGGGTCTCGAATTTCTTATGCTCTGAATACATACAGAAAATCCCGCGGATGATAAGCTTCAGCTGGACACCAGCCCGTGCCGCTTCATACAGTTTTTGTATCATTTCCTCATCAGAGAGGGAATTCATCTTCAGGGTAATCGCGGCGGGTTTTTTCTTGCGGGCCTGCCTGATCTCTTCATCAATCAGGCGGAGCATTTCCCGCTTTACATAATACGGGCTGGGGATGATAAATTTGCAATCCCGCAGGAATACGGCACCGGTCTTGGGTTGTTCCAGATAACTGAACATCCGGTTTACATCCGACATGATCTTCTGGTTCGAAGTAAGCAGGCAGTGATCCCCGTAAACCCGGGCCGTTTTCTCATTGAGGTTTCCGGTGCTTACAAATCCGTATAGAATCGAGTTATTGTCCTTTGTGCGTTTGCGGATCACGCAGATCTTGGAATGTACTTTCATGTCCGGGATCTCCACCAGCACTTTGGCTCCTTCTTCCTCCAACCTGTTTTTCCATTCTATATTGGCTTCTTCTTCAAAACGGGCCCGGAGTTCCAGCATCACCACCACTTCCTTGCCGTTGCGAACGGCATTGATCAGCGCGTTGACGATCTTCGATTGGGGTGCCAGCCGGTAGCAGGTGATCTTGATGGTGGTGACATCCGGATCGAAAGCTGCTTCCCGGATCAGATCGATCAGCGGCACAAAGGAATGATAGGGGAAATGGAGCATGATATCCTTCTCCATGATTATATCCGTTACTCTTCGTTTCGTGAGCTTGGGATGGTCAAAGGGCCTTTTCCTTTGTCTTTTTTCCCTGAACACTGAATCCGGGAAATCCATGAAATGCCGGAAATTATGAATCCGCCCCCCCGGGATCAGGTTGTCACGCTTAGACAGGTTCAGGCGACGGACCAGGTATTCGAGCAAACCCGGGTCCATTTCCCGGTCGTAGACAAACCGGACAGGCTGCCCCTTGCGCCGGTTCTTGATTCCCTTTTCAAGCTTTTGGATGATTGATGTGGATACATCCTCATCGATATCGATTTCAGCGTCGCGGGTGACTTTAAAAATATGTGAATGATACTGGTCATATCCGAAATAGGAGAATATTTCCGGCAGGTTGAACCGAATGATATCTTCCAGCAGGATGATATGATTTTCATCCGGCTTGGGAGAGGGGAGAATGGTAAATCTTCCGAGCGCCCGGCTGGGTATTTCAATCAGTGCATATTTGCGTTTCAATGCGCTTTCCTTTTTCCACATCACCACTCCCAGGTATATTGATTTATCCCGGAGGGTCGGGAATTCCGGGATGTTCTCGATCATGAGCGGGATCACATCAGAACTCACTTCTTCTTCAAAATAATTTCGGACAAACTCCTTCTGCTCGGTATTGAGTTCTTTTTCTGTTTTAATGTAGATCTTCTGCTGATTCAGCTCGCTGATTACCTCCTCCCAGATCCGGTTGAACTCACCCTGTTGGTTGAGCACGGTCATCTGGATCTCATCGATGATCTGCTGGGGGTTGTTTTCGAGATGCATTTTAGCCTTGTTGCCAAACTGGATCATCCGCCGCAAAGTGGCAACGCGAACCCGGAAAAACTCGTCGAGGTTATTTGAAAAAATTCCGAGGAACCGGATACGCTCACGCAGGGGAACCGTGGGATCGGCTGCTTCCTGCAGCACCCGGGCATTGAAGGACAACCAGCTGATGTCCCGTGCAATCGTTTTTCTTTTTGGGGAATGATGCGCCATACAGGATTATTTTCAATCAGGTGAATTTAAATGATACGGAACGGTAAGATATTAAGTTTTACCAGAAAATCCGTTCAGCCGCGAAGCTTTTCGATGGTTGAAGAAGTGGAAAAACCCTCCAGGAGGGGATTGATCACCACGCGTCCGCCTGCATTGATCACTTCGGAAGCACCGGCAATATTTTCCACCGTATAATCTCCGCCTTTTACTAGTACGTCCGGCAGAAGCAGTTTGATCAGTTCGATAGGAGTATCTTCATTGAAAAGGACCACCAGGTCAACAATTTCCAGCGAAGCCAGCACCATTGCGCGTTCTTGCTCCCCGTGAACCGGTCGCCCGGGACCTTTTAATCGTTTTACAGAATCATCCCCGTTCACACCCACGACCAGGTAGTCCGCCTCCGCAGCAGCCCCTGAAAGAGAAAATATATGTCCCCTGTGCAGAAGATCGAATACCCCGTTTGTAAACGCCACTTTTTTCCCGTTGATCCGCCAACCCGCAACGCGGCGGGCAGCTTCGACGGCGGAACAGATCTTAGTTGGTATCAGGTCAGGTCGTTTCAAAATTCCTTCTTTTGTTATAATAGGGTATCATCACAAAACTAATCAAACCCCCGATGACAATCACGGCCGTTGTTGCCAGCCAGAGGATCCATCCAAATGCCACGGCAATGGGGTAGCTGAGCCCGTACAACTGCATGGTCTTTTCTATCATGAATGCATAAGCCCCGATGCCCCCGGGGGAGGCGATCATCCCGATGCTACCGGCTGATAAAACTGTAAACGCTTCGCGAACCCCGTATTGCTCGGTTTCATGAAAAGCCATGAACCCGAAGTAGCCACCGGAAAAATACAGGAGCCATAATGCACCGGTAAGCAGAATGAACTGCCTTCTTTTTTTAAGATGCCGGATGGCACCGACCCCTTCGCCGATCCGCAAACCGATTTTCTTCATCGTGCCGGCCACATCCCGGAATGTTTTTTTCCGGATAAACATCCACAAAAGCAACGCAAACACCAGCACACCCGCTGCAATCAGGGTTACGAGCGTGTAAGAAATTTTTTTCTCCCCGGCTTCAGGCGATTGATTGAAAAATGTATCCAGGATACGGGTGTAAAGATCGGGCTGTATAACAAGGGTGATACCGAATATGATCAGGAGCGTGATAGCATCTATCACCCTTTCCAGGATGATGGTGCCGATCAGTTTATCTGCTGGGATTTTTTCGTAGCGGCTAAGCACCGTACATTTTACCACTTCACCTAGCCGGGGCACGCCCTGGTTTACAAGATATCCGATCATCACTGCAAAAAATGTATTCATCCTTCCAGGTGCATAGCCGAGCGACTGGATCAGCAAACGCCAGCGAAGAGCCCGCACATAGTGACTGAGAAAAAGAATAAAAAAGACCGGGATGATTAGCCAGTGCCGGGCATTGGTAAAAGCAGCCCGGATCTTGTCCATTTTTTCGGCGTCCAGGTTTTTCAAGGAAAGCCAGGCGAAGAAAATTCCCAGTCCCAGGAAGATCAGGTACTGGAATATGGTGCGTAACCTTTTATTCATCAGAATTCATCCACAGGGTATTGACCAGGTCCGGTTAATTTAAAATAATATTATCGATCAGGCGGATCTCATTGAGAAAAACAGCTGCGAGGGCCACCAGTTTTTGATGTCCGTCCCATTTCCTGACGGGCCCGAGATTGACTGCATCCGCTATTTCAACATAATCCGGTTTAAAACCCGATGCCGACAAACGGGAGACCGCAGTTTCGAGGAGGGGTTCGAGATCACCCGGACGAAGTTCGCTTTTTATTTGTTGCAGGCAACGGAATATCTCCGGGGCTTTTTGCCTTTCTTCCGCTGTCAGGCGAAGGTTTCGGCTGCTCATCGCCAACCCGTCAGCCTCTCTTGTGGTGGGACAAATCTCGAGACGGATTTCTCCGGTGCGACCTGTAAGCTCAAGTAAACGGGCGATTACCATACATTGCTGGTAATCCTTCTGGCCCAGGTATAGGTTATGTGGTTTTACCAATTCAAGTAGCCTGTCAACCACCATACAAACGCCCTGGAAATGTCCGGGCCGGTACCGGCCTTCAAGGAGCGACTCAAGGTAACCGATATCATAGTTTTTTCCCGCGATAGTCCCGTTCGGATAAATTTCATCGGTAGCAGGAAGAAATAACACCTCGCAACCGGCAGATTCCAGCATCCCGATATCTTTCCCGATCGTGACCGGGTATTTCTTGAGGTCCGCCGGATCGTTAAACTGTGTGGGGTTGACATAAATACTGCATACCGTAATGTCGGACTGGCTTCTGGAACGATCTATCAGTGAAATATGTCCGGGGTGAAGTGCGCCCATCGTAGGTACAAAACCGATTTGAGCCCCAGTTTCTTCCTGAGCATCAAGCCATTTGCGAAGATCTCCTGCTTTTTTAAATAAAATCATCCTTTCCTGATGTTGGTCAAATGGACATGATTCCGTCTCAATTCGCTGAAAAATAGCTACCTTTGCTGCCTTTTACAGAAGGGACTAAATTAAAACGGGTTGCCCATGTCAGCAAAGAAAAGAATTTTATTCATCGCAAATGAGATGTCGCCCTACCTGGAGCTGACCGAATTTTCCGAAATCGTTAATAAACTGGCCATCAAGGCAAACGACAATAATTTTGAAGTTCGTTGCATTATGCCACGTTTTGGGACAATCAACGAGCGCCGTCACCGGCTTCATGAAGTGGTTCGTCTTTCGGGTATCAATGTATCTGTGGACAATGACGATTTGCCCCTCCAGATTAAGGTAGCGTCACTTCCCAGTGCCCGTTTGCAGGTTTATTTTCTCGACAACGAAGAGCTTTTTAAGCGGAAATATGTTTTTCATGACGAGGACGATAAGTGGTTTGAAGACAATGACCTTCGCACCATTTTTTTCTGTAAGGGGGCCCTTGAAACGGTGAAAAAATTTGGCTGGCCTCCGGATATCATACATTGCAGTGGCTGGATGACGGGCCTGATCCCGGCCTACCTGAAAACAGTATATAAAAAAGAGCCTGTTTTTTCACACAGCAAGATCGTATTCACGATCGGTCAAAATACTTTCAAGGAAAAGATGGGGAGCGGGTTCCTCAAAAAAGCCCTGATTCATGCTTCACTAAAGGAAAAGGATCTCGAGGTCTTTAAGGACGGGTCAAATGTTTCGATGTTGCGGGGTGGAGCCAGTTTTGCCGATGCCATCACTTTCGGGGCCGAAAAGATCGACAAAAAACTGGTTGAGGAATTTTCTAAAGTGCGGGGAAAGAAGACGTTGCAGTATGATCCGGAGGGAGATTTAACAGACTATTTACAACTCTATAGCGACCTTGCGGGCAAATAAAAATCAACTAACCCAGCCTAAACCTGTTTTGTGAAGAGACGTAACCTGGTTCTATCTTTTGCCTCTTTCATTCTAGCCCTTGTATTTCTTTTTTCCGCCTGCCGAAAAATCAATGAGTTTTCGGAAGTGGGGGGTGGCCTCATCCCGCCTATTGACAATATCAACACCTTTGATACCAGCCTGCAAGTGCAGGTGTTCAATGACACGTTTGGGATTCTCAACGACTCCCTTCGGTTGAATACCGGGGAACGTCATTTCCTGGGATTGATCAACAACGATCCCATTTTCGGAAAAACAAATGCGGAACTTTATTTAGAACTAAAACCGGGTTCCAACGATTTTTTCCCGAATGGAACTTATCCCTTTGCCCGTAAAGACAGCACAAAACTGGACTCGATTGTACTGGTGCTGGGATATGCAGAGCGATACGGGGATTCCACCATCCCGCAAACCATCAACGTTTACGAACTTAACCAGGAGCTCAAGCGCGATTCAACATATCTGATAAGGCAACAGCCGGTGACTTATGGCGGCACCCCTTTAAACCCGGGGGGACAGCTTATTTTCCCTTCGAAGCTGGATGACTCGGTCAAGGTATTCAGGGATACCACTGCCGGACAGGTCAGGATCAAGCTGGATACCAATTTCGCACGTCGCCTGATGAATTACGATACAACCAATGCCTACCGTTCTGATTCAGCATTCCGGACCTATTTCAAGGGGTTTGCAATCAGATCAGTGAGCTCGGGGAACGCGATCATCGGGTTAAATATGAACAGCGCGAATACCAAGCTGGCTTTTTATTACCGGATCCCCAAACCCGGAGGAGGTGATTCGGCCACCGTGAGTTATTTTAACTTCTATTCACAGTGCAATTCGGCCAATTATGTAAAAAGAGACCATACGGGTACCCCGGTCGCAGCGGCCTCGGGGGTCACGGTACAATCGCCGATAGCTTATATACAGAATTCCCCAGGCACCTATGCCAATTTAAAAATTCCGGATCTGCCAGCTCTGGGAAACCGGGTTGTCCACCGGGCCGAACTGATCGTGGAACAGGTTTATGATCCGAGCGACCTGATTTTCCCGCCACCGGCTAAACTTTTTGTAGATGCGTATGACCCTTCCATTACGACAGCCAACAAATTCCGCTCGATACCCTATTCCCTCGACCTGTCGCCGAATGCCGGGTTCGACCTGGTCGGTTTCGGTACATCACCCCAAACCATCAGCGATCCTTTTGGCAACCCGATTAAAATCTGGAAGTTTAACCTGACCAGGTACATACAACATGTGGTTACCGGGACCCAAACTTCCTATGACCTTCGCCTTTATTCCCCCTTGGCCGTTAACCTCAAAACCAGATCCCAGGGTTTCGGCGGTGAATTCGATGTATCGGGCGTATACGTTGGTGATGCAATTGCCAATGGACGGGTTCGTATCGGGGGCGGAAACCATCCCACGCAACGAATGCGGCTCCGGATCATTTATTCCAAACTCTGATAAGTTATCAAGATATGTTTAAAAGCCCCCGTGATATCTCCGGGGGCTTTGTTCAATATAATCGTCCACCTTATCTTTGCGACCTAAAAAATTCCCTCATGCCTTATTTATTTACATCAGAATCAGTCAGTGAAGGACATCCGGACAAGGTAGCCGACCAGATATCTGATGCCCTGATCGATAATTTCCTTGCTTTTGATCCCCAGTCAAAAGTGGCCTGCGAAACACTGGTAACCACAGGCCAGGTTGTCCTGGCCGGCGAAGTAAAGTCTAAAGCCTATCTCGATGTTCAGGAAATCGCCCGTGGCGTGATCCGGAAGATCGGTTATACCAAGAGCGAATATATGTTCGAGGCCAGCAGCTGCGGCGTGCTGTCCGCCATCCACGAACAGTCGGCGGATATCAACCAGGGTGTGGACCGGAAGAAAAAAGAAGAACAGGGTGCCGGCGACCAGGGCATGATGTTTGGTTATGCCACCAATGAAACGGAACATTATATGCCGCTGGCACTTGACCTGGCACATAATCTGCTGATCGAGCTGGCCGCTATCCGACGGGAAAAGAATTCGAAAATGCCCTATCTCCGCCCGGATGCCAAAAGCCAGGTAACACTGGAATATGATGACAATAACCAACCTGTCCGGATCGACGCCATCGTGATTTCCACACAGCATGATGATTTTGATACCGAAACCCGTATGCTGGCAAAAATCAAAAGCGATGTCATCAATATCCTGATCCCCCGGATCAAATCCAAGTACAGGAAATACGCGAAACTCTTTAACCAGGATATCAAATACCATGTTAACCCCACGGGTAAATTTGTGATTGGCGGACCGCACGGGGATACCGGGCTTACCGGCAGAAAGATTATCGTCGATACCTATGGCGGAAAGGGGGCCCACGGTGGCGGAGCATTCAGCGGGAAAGACCCCTCGAAAGTAGACCGTTCCGCGGCCTATGCAACCCGTCATATTGCAAAGAACCTGGTGGCAGCAGGGTTGTGCAGTGAAGTCCTGGTACAGGTTTCCTATGCGATCGGGGTGGCTCAACCTACCAGCATCAACGTAAACACCTACGGTACTGCCAAAGTGGATATGAACGACGGAGAGATCGCAAAGATTGTCGAAGGCCTGTTCGATATGCGTCCTTATTTTATCGAAAAACGGCTCAAACTACGCAGTCCGATATACAGCGAAACAGCGGCATACGGTCATATGGGAAGAACCCCAAAAACAGTCGAAAAAACATTTGTTTCTCCGGACGGCCGTCAGGTTACCCGCAAGGTGGAACTTTTCACCTGGGAAAAACTGGATTATGTAGGAAAAGTAAAAAAGGCCTTCGGACTGAAATAAAAAATCCGCCTCAATCGAATAAACCCTTTTGGCCCCACAGGCTGAAAGGGTTTTTTGTTTCCATAACTTCGTCCTGTGAAAAATTTCAGGCATTCAGCCCGTCCCAAAAAAAGTTCTCTGGTGATCGGCCGGAAAGCCGTTACCGACGCATTGCGCGACGACCGGCAACTGGACCGGATCTATCTGGATACCCGTGCCCAGGGTGCCGATATCCAGGAAATCAAAAAGCTTGCAGTCCAAAGAGCGGTACCGGTTAACTATGTGCCAGTGGCCAAGCTCGACGGCTTTAATATCAGCGGTCATGAGGGGGTGGTGGCACAAATCGCCCGGGTACAATACCAGAACCTCCAGGATGTGATCAGCCTGGTTACCGAAAGCGGAGAACCACCTTTGTTCCTGATCTTAGACGGAATCACAGATATCCGTAATATCGGGGGCATCGCCCGAACAGCTTATTGTACGGGGGTGCAGGCCCTGATTATCCCAGACAAAGGAGTAGGGGCACTGAACGAGGATGCCATCCTCACTTCCGCCGGCGCACTGGAAAGACTGGCGGTTTGCAGGGTCAACAGCCTTATGAAAGCAGTGGATGAACTGCACCTGAACGGGATTATCGTATATGCGACGGATATGCAGGATGCCAAACCCGTTGCCGAAGCAGATCTTCGGTTACCCTGCGCTATCGTGATGGGGAGCGAGGAAAAGGGCATTTACCCGGCCCTGCTCAAGATCTGTGATGAAAAAATCAGGATCCCGATGAAAGGAGACTTCGAGTCACTGAATGTATCGGTTGCCGCAGGAATAATCCTATATGAAGCAATGAAACAGCGTATGTCATGACAACGACTGTCCCCATAAAACTGATAGAATGCCCGCGCGACGCCATGCAGGGCTGGAAGACCATTATCCCAACAGTCCAAAAAATCAGGTATATCAATGCGTTGCTGAAAACCGGGTTTGACACGATCGATTTCGGCAGTTTTGTTTCCCCAAAAGCGATCCCCCAGATGGCCGATACGGCAGATGTGCTGGAAGGGCTTGACCTGTCCGGTGACGGACCGGCATTGCTGGCCATCATTGCCAACCCACGCGGGGCAGAAGCTGCGTCCGTTTTTGAACAAATCAGTTATCTAGGATTTCCGTTTTCCGTATCCGAAACATTCCAGCAACGGAATACCAATTCCTCCATAGGGGAATCACTGCTTCGGGTTGAAGAAATACAGAACCTTTGTATCAAAACCGGGAAACAACTGGTGGTGTATATTTCGATGGGTTTCGGAAATCCGTATGGCGATCCTTATGATGAGGAAATTGTATTTGAATGGGTGAACAAACTGGTGGGTATGGATATCGGGATCATTTCACTGGCCGATACCGTCGGACTGGCCACACCACAACAGGTTTTTGATCGCACCGCATACCTCGTCGAATCCCTGCCCGGAACAGAAATTGGGGTACACCTACACTCCACCATGCAGAATTATTATACCAAGCTTGATGCGGCATACAGGGCCGGGTGCAGGCGGTTCGACGGAGCCCTGAAAGGCATCGGGGGATGTCCGATGGCAAATGATGAACTGGTTGGCAACATGAATACCGAAGCGATGATTGGTTATTTCAAAGACCAGGGTATCGATACAGGTATCGATCCTGTAGCGCTGGCCCAATGCCTGCAGATCGCAGGGGAGATTTTTAACTGAAATACACCGCTGCCAAAACAAGATCTCTATGAACTGGATGCTGCCCATTGAACTGAAAAAACAAGTAGCCCCGATCGGTTACCAGGATAAACTCCTGCTGGTCGGGTCCTGTTTTACCGAACATATTGGCAGAGCGCTTTCAGACCTTAAATTCAGTATTCTGCAAAATCCAAACGGAATTCTTTTTGGGCCGGATGCAGTTTGTAAAAGCCTTCTTGCCTGCTCCGAAAACAGGGAATATGCCGCGAAAGATCTTTTTTTCCTGAACGAAGTATGGAACAGCTGGCAACATCATTCCCGTTTTTCCCATGTAAACCGCGATGAAGCGGTCCTCAACATCAATGCTTCGATACAGGAAGCGCACAATTTTCTGCAAACCGCACAATGGTTGATTATCACGCTGGGATCCGCATTTACCTACCGGCTGACAGGCGAGGCCGACCTGGCTTCAGAGCAAACTGGTGAAGGAGTGGCAAACTGTCACAGGGCTCCATCCGCCTGGTTTAAAAAAGAGTTGCTTCCCACCGATTCCATTACCCGCATGCTTGAACATTGCATCGGTGAATTGCGAAAATCCAACCCCGGTCTGAAATTCCTTTTTACCATCAGCCCGGTCCGGCATATTCGCGACGGAGTAGTGGAAAATAACCGGAGCAAGGCCCGGCTGATCGAAGCAGTGCATGACTTGACGGGCCGGCTGGCCGAGGTATTTTATTTCCCTGCTTATGAACTGGTCATTGATGTACTCCGGGATTACCGCTTTTACGATATCGACCTGGTTCATCCCAACTATGCCGCCACAGAATACGTGATGGAAAAATTCACGGATACCTGTATGGATGAGGCAACCCGGGAAATCATGAAAGAGGTCATTCCCCTGGTAACCGCCCGCAGGCACAAGGCTTTTCAACCCGAAACCAATGCGCATCAGCGGTTCCTTGCTGCCAACCTGGAAAAAGCAAAACAATTGCAGGATCGCTTTCCTTTTCTCGATCTCTCGGAGGAGATCAGTTATTTTTCACATTCAGCCGGAACCCGGGGTCAATAAAAACACAGTTTATGAATCCATCTGAATTACGCGCTGAATTTCACAGGGTATTTGCCCGCGCACCCGAGCAATTGTTTTTCTGCCCAGGACGGGTGAACCTGATCGGGGAGCACATAGATTACAACGGCGGGCAGGTTATGCCCCTGGCGATCTCCCAGGGCACCTGGCTGGCGGCAGCCCGAAATACAGAGAAAATGCTGCGTTTCAGATGCCTGGATTTTCCCGAAACAGCAGAACTCCATCTTCAATCTTCTTATAGCAAAACCGGTGCAGAATGGTTTAACTACCCGCTCGGGGTGATTGACCGGCTGATGCAGCAAGGGGAGACCCTTTCGGGACTGGACCTGCTCTATCACGGGAACCTGCCCATCGGGTCGGGGCTTTCATCTTCAGCATCTATTGAGGTACTGACAGGGTTTGCGCTCCGGGAATTGTTCGGTATGTCATTTTCTTTGAAAGAACTTGCGGTCCTGTGTCAGGAAGCCGAGAACAGGTTTATCGGTGTGAACTGCGGCATCATGGATCAGTTTGCGGTGGCTTTGGGAAAAAAGGATAAAGTCATCCTGCTCAATTGTGATACCCTTTCACACGAATACCTTCCTTTTG
>JBMSNP010000009.1:0-60442 GCA_049421765.1 Chitinophagaceae bacterium | reverse complement strand
TAAAATCATACATGTAGTTGTAGGTGCTCTGAAAAGGAACAGCCCCTGCACCTGTATTGGCCTGTGAAGTGAATTGTTCCCGATTCCAAATGGAAAACCCCTCGAATTTCTGTATGTTAGCGAGGTTGGAAGCGGGTACATATTGTTGCCACTCGGGTGCGATGTCATGATCATCTGAAGCCTGAATGGCATTAACCCATTCAAACCTGTTTCGGGTAACACGGATATTATTAAGTAATCCGTCATATTGATCCGCCGTGGTAAACTTTGAAAGACCACCCTCCTGGGGATTTTTATCCAGGTATTTTTCGCAACCCGTCAGAGCAAATACCAGTAAGGGAAGCATTATTATTTTTTTCATATAAATGTCTTTTGAGTTTTAGCATATTTATAATCCGATCCGGGCGCCAAAGGTGAAAGTCCGGAAGGGCTTAATGGTACCGGGAATAAACTCCGGGTCAACTTTACTTTGATTATTCGTCCAGATTATTCCCAGATTGCGGGCCTGTACATACAGGGTGGCATTGCGAAGAAAATTCCCGGCCCTTTCCAAAAACTTTGGAGAAAGATCATAACCCAGGTAAATTTCATTCAGACGAATATGGGAACCTCTTTCAAGGTTGGCATCCCCGTAAAAAGTACGCAAGGTGTTTGCTGTTCCATAGCTGAGACGGTTATCCAACGTAGGTAAAATATTGCCGTTATTCGTCGTAGCCACTGTAGTCGGCGTTTGCAGGACATCGATTCCAGTACGTGAATAATTCCAGGAAGCCTGTGAGAAAAACAGGTTTTGATCCGATCTTCTGATCAGGTGACCAAATCGCCCTGTCATCACCGTCATCAGCGAAAGCCCCTTCCAATTAAAAGTGTTAGTGAATCCAAGTGTGGCGGGCGGCGTTGAACGTCCCATATAATACATCCGGTCGTCGTCCTTAGGATTCAGCCCCGGTATGGTATTCCCGAATCCTGTAACTCCGGCAAAGGATAAACCTGAATTCAGCAACGGAACCAGTTCGCCATTTTTCTTCTGCTGTAGAAAATAACCGTCTTTGGAAGTACCGGCAATTTTGATGGCCATGATACGGTCGGTGGGCAAACCCGCTATGAATGTGCCGCTTCCCACATAATTCAATATCAGGGTTGATCTAAAATCATACTCCAAAACCTCATTGGTATTATAATCGAAATTCAGGGTTCCGCTCCAGGTGAAATCCCGGGCGATCGGCAGGGTGGTTCCCAGGTTAACTTCAATACCCTTATTCAGCACTTTGGCTGCGTTGATGGTCTGAGAAGTACTTGACCAAATGACGTTGGAGGTCTGTACTGCTGCAAGAAGGTCTCTTGACAACCTGCGATAAAGATCGACACTACCGGTCAGTTTACCCTTAAAAAGGGAAAAGTCAACGCCGGCATTCGTGGTAAATGTTTTTTCCCAAGTCAGGTTGTCATTCTGCCTTCCGGCAATGCCCCCACCCTGGTAATTGCCGGTCTCTGCATTTGGTGGCTGGGCTGAGAAAACGGAAAAGGGAATAAGACTTGTTTTACCCGCAGCATTACCGGAAGATCCGTAGGTAACCCGGAGGGCCAGGTTATCCACAAATTTCGCAGAATTCATAAAGTCTTCATTCTTTAGATTCCAGCGAATACCTGCCGAATAAAAAGGCGAGAACCGTTCGCGGTTGCTTCTTGAAATGTAATTGGAAGCGTCAGTACGGACACTTGCCGAAACTGTATATTTTTTATCCAGCGTATAAGATGCGTTCGCAAATCCGGCTACAAAACGTTCGTTATAAATTGTTTCCTGCCTGGAGAAGCTATTGGGATGAACTACATTCTGGCCTTCACTGGTTATCGATGACCCTAAATAATTTAAGCCGAAAATGTCATTCCGGGCCGCACCGAAATCAAAAAAGGCCCAGTTTCGATTATCCCGGGTATACCCGTATTTCAGATCCTGGGAAAGGGACACTCTTTTCGAAGCAATCAATTCACCACCGGCCACTGCCACCACTTCATGTTTTCCGCCGAAAGTCCGGCTAAAATCAGCCTGTAATCTTAGCTTGGTTGAAGTCCTCCTTAACCCACCGTTATACCGGAGGATACCACCTACCGGGATTTGAGAGATAAAAAGGTCGGGGTTGGTGGTACTTGGGGCAGCAACAATATTTGCCAGATTGCGTACAGCAAAACTTTGTGGGTTAAAATAGGATTCATTATCGTCAGCAAAATTCTCGTACTGAAACAGGGGGCGCAGCTTCAGACCGCGGGCCACATTGATTTCAAATTCATTCTGCAAACGGATATCTGTGCCTTTATATTTATTGTCACGCAGAGCCGATTCCTCCAGGAAATTATACCGCATGCTATAGGGCAAACGAGGCTCAAACGCTTTAACCATGGGCTCAAAATAATGCGCATAGTGACGGACGTAGTTTCCGTCTTCATCAAATATCCGGGTCCAGGGTGAGGTTATGGATTTCGCATAAGAGAGATTGACGGCGTTGTTGCGCTGGTCAAAAAATGTAATATTCGTGTTGAATGTATACTTGATTTTGGGAGTAATGGAGTATACGTTAGTGAATCCCAGCATCACCCGGTCGTTATTATTGTTCTGTAAGTAGGTTTTATCATTGTCGTATAAAACAGAAAACTTGTAGCTATTCCTTTCGCTGCTTCCCGAAATAACAAGGTTTTGCTGGTGACTGACGGGTGTGCGGAGGATGTATTTTTGGTAATCGTCTTCATAACTGCTGTTCATCATACGGTTCTTTTCCGCATCAAAATATTCCTGGGTAATATAGCCCTTGTCACGGTTCGCTAAAAGAGAGAAGTAATCACCTAATGAACCACGGAATGAGGTTGAAGCCCACGGATCCCTGATATTCGTGGTTCCTTTATACGTATTATACACATAATCATCATAAAAAAGGTTGGTCTTCGAATCCACCAGGTTCATATAATAATCCAGGTCCATTCGAGCCCCCACACTTACATAGGAATTCAGGGTCACATTCATCCTTCCCTTGGCACCAAATCCCTTAGTGGTAATAACGATCACCCCGTTAGCCGCCCGGGCTCCATAAATTGAAGCGGCAGCTGCATCTTTCAGCACGTCCACACTTTTTACATCATTCGGGTTGATGGTTTCAAAACCGCCCTCGATAGGGAAGCCATCCACTACCAACAAGGGTGAACGGTCGAGTAAGCTGTTGGACAAGGTACTGCGCCCACGTATGATAAACCCTACAGTCCTATCTGTTACCAAACCAGCAATCTGTCCTTCCAAAGCGGTGGCCAGGTTCGATACCGGGCGCTTGGAAAGAATTTCTTCACTCACCTTACCCGAGGATCCGGTAACCCTTTCTCTGGATAATACCTGGTAACCCGTAGCAACTACCACTGCATCTATACCTTCAGTTATTTTCGTTTTGATTCGAATAGCAGAAAGATCCGTCTGGCCTTTCACGCGGATCTCCATGGTCTCAATGTTTACGGATGAAAGAACCAGGATGGCATCCGGCGATACACCACGGAGGACAAATTCCCCGTTCGCGTTGGTGGACGTACCTGTTTTGGCTCCTTTTACAATAACAGAAACCCCTTCAACGGGTTCCCCCTTTTCGTTGACCACCCGGCCCCGAACATCGATGGGAAGAGGGTCTTCCGGCTTTTCGATATCGGGTCCCGAAGCTGAAAAATGTTCTTCCGGCTTGATCACGATAGTCTGATCATAAATCCGGAATCCAAGCGCTTTGTCCTTCAGGCATTCCCTCAACGCCACATCCAGGCTGACGTTATTCAGTTCCACGCTCACTTTACCTGCCTTGTTCAAGAGTTCTACGTTATACAGGAAGTCATATCCTGTTTGCCGGTGAATCTCTTTAAACACAGTTTTCAGCGACGTATTCTTCGCCTTGATGGTTACCTGTGAGTAACCATCGGCATAAGCCTGCAGGCATGCAGCCAACAACAGAATACCGGTGAATTTCATGATCAACAACGTTTTGGTTGTTACATACCGCGATAGCCACGATATGCTACAAAGAGCTTTTAAAAGCATAACTTTGTAATGTTCCGATTACCCCGGAACCGGGTTAGGTTAACAAAAAGCAGTCTTTGCGGACTTATTTAAAACTTAGCCTCAGCATTACCGCTCCGGCTCCACCCGGGGCGGTTTTATTTCAGCTAATTCTGTAAAATCATTTCTTAGCCGATACCGTTACTTTGCGACCACTCAGCTGGAAATGAACCACTCCAGTCTCTTCCAGCATCTGTAATACTTTGGAAACCGGCACATTACGCTGGATCGATCCACCGATATGGGTTTGGATCGGTTCCATGAACTCAACTTCCAGATCGTACCAGCGGGCTATCTGCTTCATCACAGTTGCCAGGTCGAGCGACTCTCCGAAAATGAACCTTCCATTCTTCCAGGCCATCACTTCTTCGATATCCGGCGACGGATTGATACCAAATCCTCCTTCCTTAGTCATAATGGCCTGTTCTCCCGGGCTCAGGACAACGGACGCTGACAAATTCGAATTGATTTTTACCCGGCCCTCCAACAAGGTGGTGTAAATCCGACCATCATCACCAAATGCGTTGATATTGAAATGGGTTCCCAGGACCTCCACATTTCCTTTTCCCGGAATTTCCACCTGGAATTTGCGGGCAGCGTCTTTCGCCACTTCAAAATAGGCTTCGCCGCTGATTTCCACATGTCGTTCGGACCCCGTAAAAGCGATGGGGTAACGAAGTGAACTCTCACTATTCAACCAAACATGTGTACCATCTGAAAGAGTTAGGGAAATTGGACGGCTCCCCCGTGGGTTGAACAAGGTGTTATAACTGACTTCCACCGGCACTCCGATCTCAGCGGATTCATAAATCAGTTCACCGCTCGAACTACGAATCAACTTTACGTTCATCTGGCTGGCGATTTCACCCTGTCCTGCGGAATCCAGATACACCCGGGTACCATCTGCCAGCGTAATGGCCGCCCGGCTCCTATCCGGTGCAGCAACATCATTTTGATTTTCTGTCGAAACGATTTTTTTGCCGTGTTCCGATCGGTTGAATATAAAATAAGTTCCCGCAACTGCGAGGATCAAAACCGCAGCGGCAGCAACTCGACTAAGAAATCGACGGGATATGGGAACCACAGGGGCAGAACCACTCGACACTATCCTCTCCCTTAACTGAATATACCCTTCCTTTAAGTATTCAAGTTCTCCGGTCGTCAGTGTTTCATTCTCTTTTTCCAACTCCTGCAAGATCAGGGATCGTAATTCTGATTCAAATGACGGGTTTCCAAAATACTCGGCCAGCACCTGAACCTCGGACACAGTACACTGGTTATCAATATATTTTATAAAAAGTTCGCGCATCAAGACTTGTTTATCTGTTAATGACATCTATATTACTACGCGCAGTTGACCCTGATCCTCTGCTTAAAAAGAAAAAAATTAAAAAAAATCCGGGGACGCGATCAGGCAATAAAAAAGAAGCTGATGAAGAAGTGACTGGTTTCTATCAAAAAAATCTCTTATTGATTTCATGGCTTTGACGAGGTGGTCACTGATTGTGGACTCAGAAACCCCGAGTTCTCGGCTTACCTCTTTGTAAGACTTCCCCTCAAGTTTGCATAATTTGAATATCTGGCGACGTTGTGGCGAAAGGTCTTCAATAGCTTGATAGAGAAGGGCATTGTGCTTATCAGAGTAAGAATCCGGATGTGATTTGTAATAATAAATCAGCACAGAAGTAATGAATTCAGAGCGTTTCTGTTTGTCCCTGGTCAGCTCCCTGTAATAATCATAAACCCGGTTTTCAGCAATCCGGTATAGCCAACCCTGTATCGGTTTTTCCGGGTCAATAAATTCTCTTTTTTCCCAGGCCTTAAAAAAAACATCCTGTAGAATTTCCTTTGCCAATGGCTCAGATTTTACAAGCCGGAGCAGGCTTTTGTATATCCCCGGGCTGAACCATTCGTATATCCGGTTAAAAGCAGATTCCTCACCCTGCTGCAACTGGCTGATCACCGATTTTAAAACGGATTTATCTGGTACTAACCCGGGCAAAATGATACAGTTATTTTGCAGGTGAAGATAGCAATTAAAAAAGTCTATTTAAACTTACAGACAGTGAAGTGGTTTGTATATTTGCCGTCATGCAAAAAATCGGAATACTTGGAGGCGGACAGCTTGGCCGGATGCTGCTACAAGCTGCTGCCAACTATCCGGTCGAGACGTATGTAATGGAGAATGACCCGGCTTGTCCCGCGGCCCATCTCTGTCATCATTTTACTGAAGGAAATATCCGGGATTTTGCATCAGTGTACCAGTTTGGTCAGGGACTGGATGCTCTCACCATCGAGATCGAGAATGTAAATGTGGAAGCACTGGAAAAACTGGAAGCCGAAGGAGTTCGTGTCTATCCCCGGCCCTCCGTCCTGAAAATCATCCGGAACAAAATCCGCCAAAAGGAGTTTTACCGCAACCAGGGGATCCCCACATCCTAATTCCTGGTAACCGGTTCTTTGGATGAACTCCGCAAAAATGCCGGGTTTCTTCCTGCCGTACATAAAATCGGGGAAGGCGGGTATGACGGCCGGGGCGTACAGTTGCTGCACGATGAAAAAGACCTGGACAAAGGATTTGACCAACCCTCCGTGCTGGAGAAAATGGTGAAAGTAAAAAAAGAAATCGCGCAGATGGTAGCGGTGAATGAACAGGGAGAAACCGCCTTGTATCCCCCGGTGGAAATGCTTTTTGACCCGTCCCTCAACCTGCTCGACTACCAGCTCTGCCCGGCCGAGATCGACACCAATACGCTATGGAAAGTAGAAGCCATCGCGCTATCAGTTGCCCGGGGTTTTCAATCCCCCGGCCTATTCGCTGTGGAGATGTTTGTGGATGAACAGGATGAGGTACTCGTTAATGAAACCGCCCCCCGGGTTCACAACAGCGGGCACCATACCATCGAAGCCCATTACAGTTCCCAGTTCGACATGCTCTGGAGAATCCTGCTTGGATATCCGCTCGGGAACACCGAAGCCATCCTTCCTTCCATCATGGTGAATATCATCGGAGCGGAAGGCTGCCAGGGGGATGTCCGGTATGAAGGCCTGGAGGAAGTTCTGAAAATGGAAAATGCCTTTGTCCATCTCTATGGAAAAAAACATACAAAACCCGGACGTAAGATGGGGCATGTGACGATCCTGAGCCGGGATAAACAGGAACTGCTTCACCGGTCGAACCGGGTTAAAAGAACCCTGCAAGCCAGATCCTGATGCCACCCATCCAAATTTTCTACCGTTGATACTTCTCTGAAAATCAGCGCAAGATTCAGAATCTTTCCACGTCAAATGCTGGTTTTAAACTATTATCTTTAAATCCCGATTTCGGGTTTTACCACACCCTTTTTATGAGATTATCAATCGCATCCCTTCTCATTCTTTTTTTGTCGGTTACTGCCTGCGGAGGAAATAAGAAAAAGATGGCCGGTCCCCAGCCCGGCAAAGCGGGAAAAACACCCCCCATGCGGGTAGACGGATATATCGTTACGCCTCAATCTTTCCAGGAAAATATTGAAGTACCCGGATCGGTCGTGGCCAATGAAGTGGCCGAGATCCATCCCGAAGTTTCGGGCCGGATCGTCCAGTTGAATGTGGTGGAGGGAAAATTTGTAAGCAAAGGTGCCCTGCTTGCCAAGCTTTACGACGGTGATCTGCGCGCGCAGCTTTACAAATTGCAGGTACAACTGGCCCTTGCAAAAAAAACGGAAGAGCGACAGGCTCAGCTTTTAAAGATCCAGGGTATCAGTCAGCAGGATTATGATATCAGTCTCCTTCAGGTGAACAGCCTGAACGCAGACATCGGGATTCTCGAAACCAGCATTGCAAAAACAGTGGTGAGGGCCCCATTCAGCGGTAAGATCGGGCTTCAGAAGGTAAGCCCCGGTTCCTATGTAACTCCCGCCTCGGTGATCGCCACCATCAGCCAGACGGATCAGTTAAAACTCGACTTTACCATCCCTGAAAAATATACCGGCCAGATCCGGATAGGCCAGGAAATTTCCTTTACGATCGCTGGAAGCGGGAACCCGATGAAAGCCCGGATCGTGGCAACCGAATCCAATGTGATGGAGACCACCCGTACACTTACTGTTCGGGCATCCATTTCCGGAAAAGACCCGGCGCTAATCCCCGGTGCATTTGCAAAAGTCCAGTTGAGTTTTGATCCCAGCCCCAATACCATTCTCATCCCCACACAGGCTGTTTTACCGCAAGCCCGTGGGAAAAAGGTCATTTTGTTTAGAAACGGGTCCGCCGAATTCGTGGATGTGGTAACAGGGATAAGAGATTCCGCTCGGGTCCAGATCACGGAAGGGCTGAAAGCCGGAGATACCGTTGTGGTAACCGGTCTTTTGAGTGTACGGCCCCAGTCCCCGATCCAGATCGGAAGAGTCGTGAACGGTGAATAACCAATTTGAAGATTCACAAACAGGAAAATGAACATTTCAGAATTAAGTTTACGGAGACCGGTCCTGGCGATCGTGATGAATATCGTGATTGTCGTATTTGGCCTGATCGGGTTCAAATTCCTGGGAGTACGTGACTACCCCGCGATCGACCCGCCCAATATCAGTGTCCGGACCTCCTACCCCGGTGCCAACGCGGATATCATCGAAACCCAGATCACCGAACCCCTGGAAAAAGCCATCAACGGGATTGCCGGGATCAAGAATATCACATCCAGCAGCAGCAATGGGAGCAGCAATATCAACGTGGAGTTCGATCTCGGGATAGAACTGGAGGCGGCCGCCAACGATGTGCGCGACAAAGTATCACAGTCACTCCGCTCCCTTCCGTCCGACCTTGACGCACCTCCTGTGGTATCAAAGGCCGATGCAAGTTCCGATGCGATCCTTTCTATGACCATCCAGAGCTTAACCCGTAACCCGCTTCAGATCACGGAATACGCGAATAATGTACTTGTTGAGAGATTGCAGACCATCCCCGGTGTGAGCGGGATCCAGATCTGGGGAGAGAAAAGATACGCCATGCGGATCTGGATCGACCCGGCCAAACTCGTCGCAAAAGGAATTACTGCCAATGATGTGCAAGCCGCGCTGATCCGTGAAAACGTGGAACTGCCTTCAGGCAAAATATCAGGCAACACCACGGAACTTACAGTACGCACTTTTGGCCGCCTGAATACTGAAGAGGAATTCAACAACCTCATAGTAAAAAATGTAAACGGCGCGGACGTAAGGCTCATTGATGTGGGGGAAGCCATACTTGGTCCGGAAAACGAAGAGTCCATCCTGCGGGGCGACGGCATCCCGATGATCGCACTCGCCCTGATCCCGCAACCGGGATCTAATTACGTTTCAATCTCAGACGAATTCTACAAGCGCCTGGAACAGATCAAAAGGGATGTCCCGGAAGATATCAAGATCAACATCGCGCTGGACCAGACCAAGCACATCAAAAAATCCATCCTGGAAGTGGAAGAAACCCTGATCATCGCACTGCTCCTGGTGATTATGATCATATACGGTTTTTTCCGCGACTGGATCATCGCCATCCGCCCGCTGATCGATATCCCTGTTTCGCTGATCGGCGCTTTTTTTATCATGTACCTGATGGGATTTACAATCAATGTGCTATCCCTGCTTGCCATCGTGCTGGCCACGGGACTGGTGGTGGATGACGGGATCGTGGTCACTGAAAATATTTACAAAAGGATGGAACGCGGCATGAACAAATGGAAGGCCGCCGTGGAGGGATCCCGTGAAATTTATTTCGCGGTAATCGCCACATCGATCACCCTCGCCGTGGTATTCCTGCCGATCATATTCATGAAAGGATTTGTGGGCCGGCTCTTCCTGGAATTCGGGATTGTGGTGGCCGGCGCCGTACTGATCTCGGCCTTTGTATCGCTGACACTGACTCCGGTTCTGAATGTTAAGCTCACCCGTAAAAAACAAAGACATTCCTGGTTTTATACCCGGACCGAACCTTTTTTCCGCGCGATGGAAAACGGCTACCAGGCCAGTCTCCGGCGCTTTATGACGGTTCGCTGGTTCGCACTCATCATCATTACGGTGTGTGCGGCCATCATTTTCCTGGTCGGCGGGGGGTTGAAATCCGAACTCGCCCCGATGGAAGACCGGAGCCAGTTCCGCCTGTCCCTGACAGCCCCTGAAGGTACTTCATACGATGCCATGGACCGGTTTGTGGAACGTCTCAATACTTTCATGCTCGACTCCGTACCCGAAAAGGAACTGGTGCTAAGTGTTACCTCTCCCGGGTTTACCGGGTCGGGTAATGCCAATACCGGTTTTGTGAGGGTAACCCTGATTCCGCCAAATGAAAGGGGGCGTTCACAAAAAGATATCGTTGCCATGATAAACAGGAATCTCCCCAGGTATAACGAGGGGCGGGCTTTTGTGCTCGAAGAGCAGACCATTTCACAGGGAAGAAGAGGTGGGCAACCGGTCGCATTTGTGATCCAGAACAACAATTTCTCCAAGCTCACAGCCGCCCTTCCAAAGATCCTGGAAGAAGCCCGGCAAAGCAAGATCCTGCTGAATCCCGACGTGGACCTCAAATTCAACAAACCCGAACTGCGGGTGGAAATCGACCGGTTGAAAGCCGCCCAGTTGGGTGTGAGCGTGAATGATATTTCCCAAACGCTGCAGCTGGCCTACAGCAACCGCCGGCTGGGATATTTTACCAAGGACGGCAAACAGTACCAGGTACTCGGGCAGGTGGCCCGGGGCGACCGGGATGATCCCAACGACCTGAAGGGATTGTTTGTGCGCAATAACCGGGGAGAAATGATCAGCCTTGACAACCTGGTCACCACTTCCGAATCCAACACCCCGCCGACGATCTATCACTTCAACCGGTACAAGTCGGCCACCATCTCCGCCGGTTTGCAACCCGGTTTTACGATTGGTGACGGGATCGCCGAAATGGAAAAGATCACGAACAAAATACTTGATGAAACATTTGCCACGGAACTAACCGGCTCTTCGCGCGACTTCAGCGAAAGCAGCAGCAATACCAGCTTTGCATTTTTACTTGCGCTGGGACTGATCTTCCTGATCCTTGCAGCCCAGTTCGAAAGCTTTATCGACCCGCTGATCATCATGTTCACCGTACCACTTGCCATCGCAGGTGCTGTATTATCCCTATGGCTCTTTGGTCATACGCTGAACATATTCTCACAGATTGGTATGATCATGCTGATCGGGCTGGTTACCAAGAACGGGATCCTCATTGTTGAATTTGCCAACAAAAGCCAGGAGAATAAAGGTTTGAAAAAATCAGAGGCGGTGATCTATGCCGCCACCCAGCGGCTCCGCCCCATCCTGATGACCAGCCTGGCCATGTCGCTTGGCGCCCTGCCTCTTGCGCTTTCACTCGGTGCTTCCGCCACCAGTCGCATCCCCCTGGGCGTGGTAGTCGTGGGCGGGATCATGTTCTCCCTGGTGCTGACCCTTTATGTTGTGCCGGCCATGTACTCTTTCCTGTCTCGGAAAAAATCCATCAGTGAAATCGAAAAACTGATGCCGACGGAAAAACACAATTTTGACGAACCCACCGGAAAGGTACAAACCGTGTAAACAGTTATGAGAAGATATGTCCTTCCCCTTTTGTTATTGGCCGCCATCCCCGGTAGGGCACAAAAGGTACTGAGCCTTGAAGAAGCGATTGCATCGGCCCTTCAGAATAACTACGATATCCTATTATCCAGGAATGATTCTGCCGTGGCAGCCCTCGACTATTCCTTCCGGAATTCAGTATTCTATCCACGTGTGAACGGAGCAGCAGGAGGCACCTGGAACAACAATGACCAGCGACAGACCCTGGCCGACGGAAGCAAACGCGAACAAAATAACCTGAAGTCAAATAATTACAATATTTCACTGAATGTAAACTGGACCTTGTTCGACGGGTTGAAAATGTTTGTAACACGCGACAAAGTGACCGAACTGATCCGGCTTGGAGAACTGGGTATTAAAGAGCAGGTGATCAATACAGTCGCCTCCGTGATCACCACGTATTATAATGTGGTTCGCCAAAAACAGATGCTGAAAGCCATTGAAGAACAAATGACGCTGAGCCAGGAACGGGTGAAACTGGCACAATATAAACTGGATATCGGGGTTGGCGCAAAACCGGACGTCCTCCAGAGCAAAGTGGACCACAATGCCCAGAAAGCCCTCAGGCTGGAGCAACTCACTACGATCGCACAACTCAAAGAGCAACTGAACCAACTGATGAATGTAAGGGAAGCGCCACCCTATGATGTGTCGGACTCCATCCCGCTGAATACCGGACTCTCCCTGGGAGACATCCAGGCCGGGATAGAAAACAGCAACCCCACCCTTCAGATTACCCGGAAAAACATTGACATCGCCGGGCTCACACTCAAAGAGCGGAAAGCGGAACGCTGGCCCACCGTGGCGCTGAATACGGTATACAATTATTCCCGCTCAAAAAACAAGGCGGTCATCAATCCCTTCTCCCCGTTATTCAACCAGAGCCGGGGATATAATTACGGGTTTACGGCGGCCTTTCCCATCTTCAACAACCATACGGTAAAAAGACAGATCCGGCAGGCGGAACTGGCGGTCAATTTCCAGCGGATGGTACTCGATAACCAGAAATCCCAATTGAACCTCGCCGTGGTTAACGCTTTCCTCGAGTATGAACAGCAAAAAAAGGCGCTGGCACTGGAAGAGGAGAATATCGTGCTGGCCCGCGAAAACGTCGACATCGTGTTCCAGGTGTATAAGCTCAGCTCCACCACGCTGATCCAGCTCAAGGAAGCCGAAAAAAGCCTTCAGGACGCCTACACCCGCCTGATCACCGCCCGTTACAATACCAAACTGGCGGAAACAGAATTGCTGAGACTGAGGGGGGAGTTGGTGAAATAATTCCAGTCTCCGTTTACAGTTTACGGTTTTCTGTTTACAGTTTTTTAACAGGAAGAAACAGGAGAATTCACCTTGATAATTGGTTTTTTTCTGAGAATAGGAAATACCCGTTGCTTCACTTTTATTATATATGGCAACGATCACACGTTTCGAAGATCCCGATGTCTGGAAATTGGCGAGAAGTTACTATCAGAAAATATCTCCGATAGCCGGGCAGCTTCGTCAGCAACATGAATTCAGATTTGCAGAACAAATCAAGTCAGCGGCCGGTTCAATTATGGACAATATTGCAGAGGGGTTTAGCAGGAACAGCAGGCTTGAATTTCTACAATCACTGAGTATTGCCAAAGGTGAATGTGGAGAAAGCCGCTCCCAGGTGTACCGGCTGTTTGACGATAATTACATTACAGAAGAGACCTATTCCGAACTACTAAAAGATTCCGGGCATCTCTCCGGGAAAATCGCCAACTTTGTAAAATACCTGAATTCAACAGCTATCAAGGGCTTAAAGTATAAAGACAGAAAACAGTAAACAGAAAACCACAAACAATAAATAACAATGAGTCCCCAAGTTGGTATTATCATGGGCAGCGACAGCGATCTCCCGGTTATGCAGGCGGCGGCTGACCTGCTCAGGCAGTTCGATATCCCGCACGAAGTAACCGTGGTATCTGCACACCGGACCCCCCACCGGATGATCGAATACGCCGAAAAAGCCCGGGAAAGGGGATTGAAAGTTATTATCGCCGGGGCCGGCGGAGCCGCCCATTTACCCGGCATGGTGGCTGCCGTTACCACCCTCCCCGTGATCGGGGTACCAATCAAATCATCCAATTCAATTGATGGATGGGATTCGGTTCTTTCCATCCTCCAGATGCCCAATGGGGTGCCGGTGGCCACCGTGGCACTGAACGCGGCCAAGAATGCCGGAATACTGGCCGCGGAGATCCTGGCCTTATCGGATGAAAAGATATCGCTGCAGGTCTCACACTATAAGAAAACCCTTGGTCATGAAGTGATCGAAAAAGTGGAATTGCTCAAAAAACAAGGTTGGGAAAATAAATTCGACTGACCGTACCCGGTTCCGGAAACGGGATCCTCATCCGCATATGAGAAGCCGTTGTTTGCTATTGCTGTTGTTCTTTGCAATCCTGCTGGGCGCCCAGTACGGATGCCGTTCCAACAGCCCCGTTCTTTCTGATACGAAAAAAATCCCGGGTTATCCGTCGGCTTCAGGACTGGAATACCTGGACGGGCATTATTATGTGATCGGTGACGACGCCGCTGCCATGCTGGTGCTGGACAGCAGTCTTCAGATCATCGATTCGATCCCGGTTTTCCCCTACCCCGCCAAAAGAATACCCAAAGCCATAAAACCTGACCTCGAGTCAATCGCGCTGCTACCCGGCAATAAATTACTTCTCTGTGGTTCGGGCGCAGCCCCCTCAAGAAACAAAGGCTGGATATTTGATCCTTCTTTGAATAAAACCGACAGTATCCGACTCGACACCTTTTACCATCGCATTCAGCAGAATGGCATCGCTGAACTGAATATTGAAGGCATTACCGCGGCCCCCGGATTCATGGTGCTCTCCAACCGGGGCAGCAAAGGCTACCCAAAGAACCACCTGATCATCACAGAAAACAGGTTCTGGGAAAAACAAACCCTTGCACCAATCAGCACCGTGCTGACGGGCACCCAACCTGACAGCAACAGTTTCAACGGCATTTCAGGACTGGCATATGCAAAGCGCAAGGACCTACTGCTGATGACTGTTTCGACAGAAGACACCTGGAATAAACTGGATGACGGATCCATAGGCAAAAGTTATTTGTGGATCATCCGGAATATATCCTCCAAAAAAAACTGGAAAGCCATTAATCCGAATCATATTATCGATCTGGAAACCGCCGACCCGGCATTCAGGGGGCAAAAGATTGAATCCGTCTGTGTGTCAAAAGAAACAGAACAATTCTTATACCTCACGCTCGCCGCGGATAATGACGACGGAACCTCTACCCTGTTCCGGCTCGTGATCCCAAACCGGTAACGGTTTATACGGCCGATTACTCATCATTCAGACCGTTGGCTAAATGATTGGCCCGTGCTGCCCGAATTGCTTAGCTATTCCCCGAATTTTGATTAATTTTCTGAATCATATCCGACTATGATCTAAACCACAAGTATGAAAAATCCGATCACATGGGTCCTGATGGCCCTGTTAGCCGTTTCTGTTTACCCGCTTAAAGCCCAAACACCCTTAAAATTCAGGGACACCACAATCCAGGGACCGCAAACTTTTGCGATCGTCATGGGAATTTCCAAGTATCAATATGTACGTCCCCTGACCTATGCCGATAAGGACGCGATCCTGTTTAAGGATTTCCTGAAATCCCCAGGTGGCGGAGCGGTGAAGGAGGATAATATTTTCACCTTATTAAATGAAGAAGCCCTGGCCAAAACCTTTTGGACCAAAGGTTTCCAATGGCTTCGGGCCAAGCAATTGCAGAAAGGCGACCGCCTGTTCATTTATTTGGCCGGGCACGGAGACGCGATTGACGAGGACCAGTATTTTTTCCTGGGTCATGAGTGTAATCCGGCGGGCGACAAGAACAACTACCTTGTTGGCGGAGCGATCCAGTTATACAACCTGAAGAAAAAAATCGCGGAACAAACCGCCAATGGCGTCGAAGTATTCCTGGTGATGGATGCCTGCCGGAGCAGCGAACTTCCCGGGGGGAAACAGGGGATCAGTTTGCTTAACACAGCTGTTACGGAAAAAAAGGTCGGGGAAGTGATGATGCTTGCTACTGCGGCCGGACAGGAATCGCTGGAAGACGCTTCTATCGGTAACGGGCATGGCCTTTTCACCTGGTACCTGGTCGATGGTCTGAGCGGTGTTGCCGATACAGATGGCAACCCGGATAACCGGGTCACTTTTGCAGAGATCAAAGCCTATGTCGATAAGAATGTACCATCCGTTGCCCGGCAACAATTCAACCGCAACCAGGATCCTGTTTTCTGTTGCAACGATAAAAGTGATATTGTGATCAGTAAGGTTGATCCGGTTTACCTGCAACAATGGCTGCGTGAAAAGACCCGCAGTGGCGGGAATGCTTTTCATGGTTTTTCGGAAGCAGATTATAAACGATTTGCCGCAGATACCGCATTGGTCGAAACGTATAACCGTTTTAACCGGGCCATTCGGGGGAAAAACTGGACAGGTAACGCTTCGGCCGAAACCTATTACCGGCAGCTGGAGAAAAAATACCCCGGTAATCCGTATACGCTTGACGCTATGACCACCCTGGCAGGAGAATATATACAGGATGCACAAGAAAGGGTGAATGCCTACCTGGGCTGCGGGACCCTGAATTCCCCCCGTGACAAACAACAACAGGCCGAAGCAGGGAATAGACTGGAAAAAGCCATGCAACTGCTTCAGCAGGATGAACCGGACTTTGTACGTGATCTCCGGGGACGAATGTACCTGCTAAAGTCCGGCGGTGACTACGCAAACCGTGCTGAAGCATTCCTGTATGCCCACGCGGCCAGAAGCATCGACCCCAATGGTGCTTATATTTTGAACTGGCTTTCGCGTTTGCACCTGGAGAACAACCGTTCCGACAGCGCCGCGTATTACGCAGAGAAAGCGGCGAAAGCAGCCCCAAACTGGCCCTGTGCCATTGCCACGCTGGCCCTGGCGCAACAGGCGCTGATCAATAAAAAACCGGATGCCGGGAGAACAGCAAAGAACAATGCCCCGCTCCGCAAAGTTTCATTTGGTTTTACAGCTGGAGGCGGAGTCAACCGGTCCAACCCTGCTTATTCGGGCAATGTAAACACCGGCTTTATCGGAGTAGCAGCGCGTACAGCCCCGACGGGTATCCTGGGTGCGATCTGCCAGTTGAATTTCGGCAATATCATTTCACTTCGTCCTTCCGCCACATTTTCCTTTGAACAAACAGATATTGCTTATCAAAGAAGGGGAACCACGGGCAGCCCTGATATCGAAACCGTTTCGGTTAAAGGAGCGGCTGTAAATATCGCCCTGCCACTGCTCATCCGGTTTTCCTCCGGTAATATCGCCCCCTATCTCTCGCTGGGGCCGTCATACAGTTATCTCCTGAGCCAGAACAGCAGTTCGGCTGAACTGCTTCCGATCAAAAAATCACTGGTTCTCGGAAATGCCGGGCTTGGTGTTGAGATCGGTCTGCTGAAATCGGGGTTTGTGATTTCGCCGGAACTGAAATATTCAGCGGGATTGTCCGATATGCGGGATAACCCGGCCGCCACCCCATATGGAGAGGCGCTTACAGACCTGAAGCGAAATGCATTTACCCTGAGCCTGTATCTCAGAAAGCGCTAATCACCCGTTTGGAAGAATTGGCATTAAGGGATTATGACATGTTCAGAATGACAAACTCCTGCTCGAGCGTGAGAGAATGCTCGTATATATTGCGAAGAAAGTCCTTTCCTGTTTTTGCATAGAAATAAGTGAAATTGTCTTTTCGCTCCTGCAACCCGTTGCCCGGGAACAGTTGTTCCCGGATAGCACGGATCTGTCTTTGCTGGTCGGAATACTTCCTTTTTTCTGCACGAAGCATTTTTTTCTCCAGTTCCCGAAGCCGTTGCAAAGCTCTTGCGCGAAGTGCTTCGACATGCTTACCCAGTGTAAGGTCCACTGCCATGGCCTGTGTCTTTACCGAATCATAAAGTCCTTCCATTTCTTTGAGAGCGTCTTTCAGAACAACCGGGTTACTGCTTTCCCGGGTGACAATCCGGTTCATCAGTTCGGTTTCGGAGAGAAAAAGATCTTCCTCCGTGAACCCGAGTTTGCGGGCCGCCTCCTGCCATTTGGGTTCGACCAAAAGAAATGAATTTCGCAAAACCAACACGGGGAAAGGAACCTGATAACGGGTGAAAAGGTCTTTCAGTTGCAACCAATAAGCAGTTTCACCTGCCCCGCCGATGAATGCGAGATTGGGAAGAATGGTCTCCTGGTATAGTCCCCGGGTGATCACATTTGGACTGAAAAACCCGGGTTGTTCCGAGAGGAGTTTCCGGATTCCGTTCTCATCCAGGTCCAGGTCTGTACCCTTAGCGCGGAATCGTCCATCCTCGCGGGTAATCCTTTCGCGTTTATCCCCATCCAGGTAAAACAGGTTGATCTCCCGGGGATGTGCCTGCACCCGGTAACCACACGCTTCAAGATTCTCTGTAGTGGCCGCAACAAGGCCCGATGCTGTTTGGTTAATCAATTCATCTTCAAAAAGCGGGATCATCATGCGTTTCAGATCTGCATTATCAGGCTGCAGGATCACCAGGCCCATTTCTGAAAACAGGAAATTGATAAATCCGAAAGTCGCTCCTGCGATGGTTTGTCCTTCCCGGTAATGCGTCTTCAGGGCTGTAATGATCTCCTCCCCGGCGGGCAATACCGCAAGTTGTCCTTCCATGCTTCTGATCAGTTCAAGCAGGGCTTTGTCAATCTTCATGCGCCCGACCGCACCGGTTTGAGTAGTGTTCCATGTCAGTTTTTCGCCTGCCAGGTAAATATGATTGAGCTCTTCAATATCCGCATCCTCCGAGCCGATATAAAAAACGGGGACAAACCGGTTCGGCGCCAGTTGTTCATTTAACTGGTCTGCCAGCCGGATGGCGTGTATGATCTTATAAATAAAATAAAGCGGACCGGTGAATATATTATTCTGGTGCGCGGTAGTGATCGTAAAGGTATCGGGTGATAACAACGAGTCAATATTCTTTTTTACCAGTGAACTGGTTTCGACCCCTTCATATTGTTGTTTCAGGACCCGTACCAAACCGGCCCGGTCCTGGGTAAATTTTTTCCTTTCTTCAATGGCTTTTTGGATCCCGGAAAGATTTACCGGGTGTGCGAAATATGGACGCAGGGTTTCAGCCTGGTCGATATAATCCATCGCCATCCTGGAAAAAACGCCTGTCTGCCGATACGGAATCCGGGTAGAAGTACACTTCATATGAAGTCTAAAATTAAGAAGTCTGGGGGTGAACTTTCACCCCGATTCAGAAAACGGTTCTTTTTAACCATTTCTTTACCACATCTTTCTGCATTCGCGGGTTCCGTTCAGGAAAAACGTTCAACGGAAAAAGAAGCGGTATTCATGGAAGCGGGTTGCCCGTTGACGATTTCACTGACCAGTTTACCGGTTCCCGCGCCCAGGCTGAGACCCAGCATGGAATGTCCCGTAGCCACCACAAGGTTCGCATATTTTTTTACCCGCCCGATATAGGGCAGCCCGTCGGCCGAACAGGGCCGGTACCCGTACCAAATTTTTTCAACCGGAGGTAAGGGGATGTCAAACTCCGGGTAATATCGCTTCACGGCATCGAGGATTCCCTGTACCCGGTTCATCCGGGGAGGTGTTTTATGTGAAGTGATCTCCATGGTACCACCGAAACGGATCTTGTTCCCGTCCATGGGTGTGATCGCGGCCCTGCCCTCTACGAGTACGGAAGGATAATTTACCCGGTGTGGCGAATCTTCAAGGGTTACCGAATAACCCCTGCCCGGCATCAGCGGAATTTTCAGATCCAGCAGGCGTGCGGTTTCCCGCCCCCAGGATCCGGTGGCCAGAATCACTTCATCCTGTTCATAGGCACTGTCGGCGCTGATTACTTTTGTAACCCGTTCGCCCTTTTTTTCAAATCGCAGAACTTCCTGACCCGGCACCTGGTTTACACCGGTCTCTCGTAAATAACCGATCAACTGCTGCATCAGTTTGTTTGGATAACAATGCGCATCGCAATGAAAATGAATGGCCCCTTTGGCCACGATCCGGGTATGCGGCTCAAGGGCCTGAAGCTCGTCAAAGGAAAGAAGCCGGGTATCCGTAAGCCCGATCTCATGTGCCTTCTCCACCGTATGCCGGGCATGATCGGCGCCTGCATCAGTTTGAAAAATTTCCAGCAGCCCTTTTTGCTCGTAGGCAAAATCAAACCCGGGCAGTGAAAGCCATCCCTCATATTCCTTTTTGCTGAGCAGTGCGATATCCCGCAAAGGCAGCGCGGCAGACTCCACATGCCTGCGCGTGGCACTCCGCATAAACCGGATTCCCCAGTTGATGAGGTCCCGGTCGAGCCGGGGCTGAACATAGAAGGGACTTTTGGAATTCCACATCCATTTCAAACCCTGCTTCACCACACCCGGAGTAGCCAGCGGAATAAAATGACTGGGGCAGATATAACCACAGTTGCCATATGAACAGTTATCAAGAAAATCACCTTTGTCCAGAACTGTCACTTCCCAACCTGATCGCTGCAGGTAAAGTGCTGTACTCAGACCGATGATCCCGCCGCCAATGATGGTTGTTTTCATTGGATAAGGCCTAGGTTAAGATTAAGGTAAAGGTTGAGTTTGAGAGATGTAAGATTTGGCATGCTGCTTTAAGGATTTTATAATTCAAAACACAATGATCAGTAATTATTAGTTCACACTCACTGATTATTCGCAGATCATCAGGATTCTCCGCTAATAATTCCCCCCATCCTCATAGTGCCCGGCATAATTGATCTTTACTTCCTTGATCTTCACAGGCAGCCACACCTGCATGGGGTTGGCCCCTCGGTTGGCCCAGCAATAATACGGGATGGCCGTCACTTGCCGGGGAACGATCCTGACACCATTCCCGTCTGCATCCGGGTAGGCCGAACGCAGTTCCGCACGCAGGGCAATAACGGATTCATCAAGGATACGAAAATCAACAGCCGAAAATTCAGTTTGAGGCGGCATTACCAGGTTCCACACCCCTTCTTTGTTATCGGCGCCTTCCACACAATATACCAGCGGTCCCCGTTGAATGGCCAGCCGGTCAGTGTTGGCCTTTACTTCCGGCAGTGCGCTGATCTTTTTTATTTCCATGGGTATATCCCAATCCACCTGATCGCCTTTCTTCCATTCCCGCTCCACGATCGCATACCCGTTTTCAATCCTGCTTTCTACAGGCTTGCCGTTTACTCGGAGCCCGATATCCGGGTTTTGCCCGGGCATCACCAGGGCCCGGTAAAGTTCGCCGGTTGCTACCGGGTTGCCGGCCCACCCGGGTATCCGGATATGCAGGCTGGTCTTGATTTTCCGCGCGGGATTCAGCCGGAGGCTGACCCTCCCGTTCCAGGGATACCGGGTTTCCATTTGCATCCCCAGTTCCGTATTGCCCATCATTACCGATGTATTGCTACCCACAAAGAGGTTGATCCAGATACCGTCTGCACTTTTCCCGTAAATATAATTTCCCAGTGAAGTAACCAGCCGCGCAATATTGGCCGGACAGCAAGCGGTCCCAAACCATTCCCGCCTTTTATGCTGGCCGTTTGAGGCAAGGACATTATCATAGAAAAATTGTCCGCCGTCAAGGCTGAGCCCGTCAAGTGCCCCGTTATACAGGGCCCGTTCCAGCACATCCATGTATTTGCTGTCGCCGGTGAGTTGCCCCATTCGCTGATTCCAAAGCACCATTCCCACCGATGCACAGGTCTCGCAATAGGCATCTTCATTGGGGAGATCAAAATCCCGGCTAAACCCCTCGTTGTCTCCGGCCGAACCAATCCCCCCGGTAATATACATATTGCGATATACCACATCTTCCCAGACTTTTTTCATCGCATCCATATATTCGGCATCACCAGTCAGGGCAGCCACATCGGCCGCACCGGTATAGAGGTACATTGCCCGAACGGCATGACCGGTGATTTCGGTTTGTTTTTTTACCGGCAATATGTCCTGCCAGTACGGGCGGGTGAACCAGGTCTTTCCGTAAGAATAAATATCCTTCCCCCTTTGCAGCAGGTACCAGTCGGCAAGCTTCAGGTATCGCTCGTCCCGGGTTGCTTTATACAGCTTGACCAAAGCAAGCTCTATTTCCTGGTGTCCGCTGAACCAGGGTTTTCCGCCCAGCCGGAATGCAGAGTCGATGTGGTTGGCAAAACGAATGGCCACATCCAGGAATTTCCGCTTACCGGTAACGTTGTAGTAAGCCACGGCCGCTTCGAACATATGACCCGCGTTATAATCTTCATGCGCCTCGATATTGGTCCAGCGCAGGTTTTTATCCCGCAGGGTAAAATAGGTGCCCACATACCCGTCGGGCAGCTGTGCAGCTGCGATCTTATCGATCCATTCATCGGCCTTGGATTCGATTTGGGAGTCAGGATGTGTTTTCAAGGCATAGGCCATTGCTTCCAGCGCCTTGTAAACATCGCTGTCGTCATAGTAAAGACCCTCAAACCGTTCTCCTTTGTTACGGGCGACTTTCTCAAAATTCCTGATGCGAGGTGTTTTTTCTTCAGTCTGGTAGACACATGCCTTCAGGGTCACGGTGGCCACTTTATCGATCTTGGGTTTCCAGAAAAGATCGGTGATATTCACCTGTGAGAAATTGACAAATTCGAATGCGGATATCTGTCCCTGGGCAGAACCGGTCTGGATCAAGATGATCATTCCTGTCCACAAGATTTTTTTCATGCCTGTTTATTTTATAGTCCGATGACCATCCCTTCCTCCGCCACCCCGAACCCTGCTTTCAGTACAGCCTGCTTTTCGGGTGAGGATTTTCGCACCAGCGGATTCGTATGATTGAAATGAATGAAAACTATTTTCGCCCTTTCCGCGGGAGAAAGGGAGGCAAACCGTTTCATGCTTTCCTGTACAAAAGGATGAGGTACTTCGCGCATATCCCGGCCCGGGAGTTCCCCATCCTCGAAAAAAGTGCCATCTAACAAGGCGATATCGGAACTGGCGATCTCGCCAGCAATATCCCGCTCCCATTTTTCCCATTTATCAATATCGGGGATAAAAAGCACGTTCTTTCCCATGGTCCGGATCCTGAATCCGACCGTTTCTGAATATTCATCCCGGTGAGGTACCCGCATCGGGGTAATTGAAAACCCGGTATCGGGCGAGCAGGTGCTGTCGGACATTAATTGGCGAAGACTGATATTTTCCAGGTTCACCAGTTGGCTCCAGGGTCCGTTATCCCGCAAGAAAGAATCCAAACGCGGCATGACCCATACGGGAATTTGCCGGGCCCCCATCGCTTCACGTCCCAGATGCATCAGCCCGGTATAATGCCCTGTATGCGCATGGGTAATAAAGATACCATCGGGCGAATAGTCATTTGCAACAGGCAGGTAGTTTTGAAGGCTGTGTAATTGCACCGGGATATCTGGGGTCGCTTCAATCAGCCAGTACCGGCCCGTGTTCCTGTCAACCAGGGCAAGACAGGTTACTTGTTTGCGGGATTCCTCCCCCTTCCAATAAGCCAGGCAGCATTCCCTGGAGCAACCGATCTGTGGGTAGCCCGCGTCCTGGGTGATTCCGAGAACAACCAGGAATTTACCCGGTAAAACAGGGGTTATTGTCTTTTCGGGAAGATCCTTTTTTTTAAGAATACAACCTGAGAAAAGAATAAGGACAAAGGGGATGATATGCTTGATGAACCGATGCAACGGTGCTGATATGCATAAAGGTAAGGGGAATACAGATTCTCTTACCCCTCAGATCACCTGGAATCCGTATGCATACTGGTCCTCTTCCGGGTCTATCCAGATCGTATTGTAACCATAAATCCGGGCCCATCCTTCAATGGATGGCCGGATAGCGGGGCGACCGTGTACGGTGAGTTCATCTTCAATCCGACCGGTGAATTTGCTTCCGATAATGCTTTCATGAATAAATGTGTCCCCTTGTTTCAGTTTCCCTTTTGCGTACCACTGAGCCATGCGGGCAGAAGTCCCGGTTCCGCAGGGTGAACGGTCAATGGCTTTGTCGCCATAAAAAACGGCATTCCTGGCGGTTGATGTCTTGTCTATTACAGCGCCGGTCCATAAAATATGGGAGCATCCCCGGATCGTGGGATCGTCGGGGTGTTCGAATTTATATTTTTTGTTTATGTCTTTACGCAGTTCCCGCGCCCAGGCGATGAGTTTATCCGCCGTATAATGTTCCAGACCCGGGAAATTTTTTTGTACATCCACGATCGCGTAAAAATTCCCGCCATAAGCCACATCCACCACCAGCTCTCCCAGTTCCGGACAAACCGCCACCAGGTCGGCGGAATCGAGATAGGCCGGAACATTTGTAAGCTTTACCGATTCCACTTTCAGCGGATGGCGGGCCACGGGGTCATTGACCGGGCGGGATGTTTTGTATTCTATCAGGACCAGCCCGGCCGGTGCTTCCATGCGAATAAATCCTTCGGTCCGGGGTTTGATCAAACCTTCTTCTATCGCGATGGTGATCGTCCCGATGGTACCGTGTCCGCACATCGGGAGGCAACCACTTGTTTCAATAAACAGGACCGCCAGGTCGTTGGCAGGGTCATGTGGCGGGTACAGGATGCTTCCGCTCATCATGTCATGCCCGCGTGGTTCAAACATGAGACCGGTCCGGATCCAGTCGTATTCGCGAAGAAAATGCTGACGTTTTTCGCTCATGTTACTGCCCAGGAGAACGGGGCCACCCTCCCGGACCAGGCGAACGGGGTTGCCGCAGGTATGGGCATCGATACAATGGAAAATGTGTTTCATGATGTTTCAGGCAGATACCGGGATCGGGTATCTTTTGTAAATTTACCCCAATGGAATTATACGGAAAGATATTACTCATCGCCATGCCGGCCTTTCTTATACTCGTACTTTTTGAGAAATGGTACGGATGGAAAAAAGGGTTTGATACGGTCAGGAACATGGATATGATCTCCTCCCTCAGTTCCGGGGTTACGAATGTGACCAAGGATGTGCTGGGTCTGGCCATCGCCATCAGCATTTACCCATTTATGCTGAAGCAACTGGCGCTTACCACCATTGAAAATACCGTCCTGGTTTATATCCTCACTTTTATCATCATCGACTTCAACGGGTACTGGGTGCACCGCTGGAACCACAAGATCAACCTGTTCTGGAACCTGCATGTGATCCATCACAGCAGCGAGGAGTTCAACCTGGCCTGCGCACTCCGGCAAAGTATCTCTTCATTCTTCAACCTCTTTACCGTGCTGCTCCTGCCTGCAGCCTTGCTGGGTATCCCGGAAAACGTGATCAATATAGTTGCCCCGATCCAGTTATTTGCCCAGTTCTGGTACCATACCCGTCATATCGGGAAAATGGGTTTCCTTGAAAAGATCATCGTAACCCCAAGTCATCACCGGGTACATCATGCCGTAAACCCGGAATACATGGACAAAAACCTTTCTCAGATATTCATCATCTGGGATAAACTCTTTGGCACATTTGTCGAGGAAAAACCGGAGATTCCCCCCGTATACGGGATCACGCGTCCAGCCCGGACCTGGAACCCCATCCGGATCAATTTCCAGCACCTGGTACTGATGATCAGGGATGCCTGGCGTACTAAAAACTGGAAGGAAAAGTTTACACTCTGGTTCAAACCCACGGGATATCGCCCCGCGGATGTCGCAGAAAAATACCCGGTCTACAAAATTGAAGATGTATATCATTTCGAGAAATACGATACCAAAACCTCGAGGGCATTCAGTGCCTGGGCCTGGTTTCAGTTGCTGATGATCCTGGCTTCCATCAGTTACCTTTTTGGTCAGATAGCCTACATCAATGAACTGAATGTTTCCTATATATACTGGTACGGAGGTTTTGTATTCCTGAGCGTATATGCCCTAACTGAGACCATGGACCGTAACCCATACGCGATCATCCCGGAAATCCTCCGGACCGGGCTGGGGCTGTACCTCCTTTACTGGCAGGGCGATTGGTTTGGACTCTCCCGCTGGGTTTCTTCCATACAAACCTGGGGCGGTGGATATCTCCTGGTTTCCCTGGTTGTTTCGGCCTGGTTTATGGTCCGGCACCGACAGGAGGATAACAACGAAGCCCCAAACCCCGTGGCCTCCACCTGAATATCCTGATCATGGAAACCCGATTACTCAGCACGATCCACCTACTTCCCTCTTAGGATATCGCCGCGACTGCGCGTGGTACCGGGAGCACCCCCCTGGGCCCCCGGGAGTTTGGATTCTACGATCCGAACCAGAATACCATATTCACTTTTGAAAACTGGACTCCGGATTAGCCAAACATGCCCCGCGAGGATCGGGAAAAGCGCCGGAAATACCCAATAGCTGGTATGACAAGGCCCGGAATTATATGTATTTTCCGGTTATGAAATGGTTTCCCGGACCTGGCAAAATCCTCTTCATGACCGCTTTACTATGTTCCGTTTATGCGGGCGCACAGCAAGCGGGCGATCTGTATACCGGTTATGACACGACCCGTACTGATGAAGTTTTGTATGAGATCCGGACGGTTAACCGGATCAATGCCGATTCCGCCCTGGTGACCATCGGTTACGGACGCCGGGCCGGCATCGGTGCGGGGGCGGAGGGAAATATTTTTACCTCACATAACAGCGGCGCTCCGGCCGGACGTGAAAACGTAGTCTATATCGCAAACGCCAGAATCATCTCCCTGACAGATACCTCTGCCGTGGCGTCTGTAAAATTGTACAGCAAGTATAAGGGAACGGTGATCCTGCCCAAGGACCTGCTCGCCGTTAATACCTTCCCGGTCCGGGAGGTAGAGACCAATGTATTTTACGAGCTGGCCAAACTGGATGTACTCTTCCTTGGTAATGCCAGGCAGGAAATCAAGGGTAAAACAGACATCCTGAAATTTCCAAATTCCAGTTTCGAGTTTGAACTCATGGATAGATACACCAAAGAGATCCATGATTTTTACACAGACCTGCTCGAATACAAAGACAGCACCTTTACCAAGCCATATACCTCTGGTCCCTACAAGGGTATGAACATGCACCAGGTGTTTGAAAAAGTGACCCGGATCGACCTCATGGATTTCTTCCATTTTGTACGCAAGTACCCGGGAAAATATATCGGTGGGCGATGGAAGATCAACGAAACTTTTGCGACCTGGGTGTTGAATAACGCCCCGCAGGGTGAATTAAACAGGGAATGGATCATCCCTGTCATACGGAAATATAAGGACAACGGTCTCTCGCTTTTCTCCCGAAGATACCGGTATATGATCGAAGCAGACACCCTGTCTCATTGGACAAGCCAGGTTTGGGAATTCCAGAACCGTAAACAGACCACGGAGGCAGCCGATCTCTGCGACCGGTTGATTCATGTGGCACAGATCCTGGAAGACAAACACGCGGAGTCCGAGTTTCTCTATACCCGCTCCCTTTTGAAAGATGCTGCGGGAGACACGAAAGAGGCATTGAAAGATGCCCAGGCGGTATATGAAACGGATAAAACCAACCTGAATTATTCGTATAACCTGGCCAATATTTATGGAAAGCTGGAACAGTTTGACAACTGCTTCGCGCTTTACCGCGACCTGCTCAAGGCATTACCCGACAATTACAATATCAAAGGCAATTATGGATGGTACATGCTTTCGGCCGGTCAGATAGATGAAGCGACCCCCTTCTGCCGGGCTGCCTACCTTGCGGATCCTTCCAGCGTGGCGTTTACCGTAAATTATGGCCATACGTTCCTGTTAAAAGGAAACATGGACAGCGCCCGGTATTATTATCAGAAAACACTTGACAACCTGAGTACACCAGCGGACTACCTCACTGGTCCCCGTACTGACTTCGACCTGTTTTTCAAAAAAGGATGGGAGCGGAAATCGGCGGCGGAAATGGCAGACTGGATGGAGAAGGAATTCAATGAAAAATACGCAGCCATCACCCGTGGCAACGAGATCTGGACAGAAGCCCGGGCAGCATATGACAAGAAAAATTACAGGCTGGCGGTCTCTAACTGGAAAAAATATATCGCGTTGTTCGGGGAAGTAACTAAGAAGCCCTATTCATCCATTCACAATGCCTATAACTGGATCGGAGCGAGCTATTCCAGGATGAAGCTTTATGACAGTGCATTTATCCAATATGAAACCGCGATGAAGATCGCCCGGGATCAGTTGGTTGCCGAACGAAACAACCAGACTGACAAGGATAACGACTTCCTGGTCAGCGATTATGAACGTCTGTACAATCTATGTGTCACAGCCGGCCTGAAAGACAGGGCCGAGCATTATAAAATGCTCTATGATGCGGAGGCCGAAAAGGTTACAGAACTCTTTGCCAACCCGGCCCTTCACCTGCTTGTGGTCAGCGGCTCGGGCAAATCAAACGAACAGGATGCCGACTTCTTCTATTCCCGTTTCAGCAACCTGAAAAAGGAAAACCAGGAAGGAATGGTAACCCAGCTAAAAGGGAACGGACTTACCCGGGACAAACTCACGGCTACCCTGGAAGAGATCCGTCGTAAATCCAAACCCGAGGATATATTTATCTTTTACTATGCCGGTAATATCAGTGGAGTAGACAACGCCTCTTTCCTGGATTTCCGCGAGTCCGACAGCCTGCAAGGCCGGATTAGCATCACTGAATTCATGAACAGCCTGGACTTTGTCTACGCGCATAAAAAAATGATCATTACGGACAAACCGTCCACTCCCCTGCTCTCCCTGATCACCACCCGGTATGTAAACGCGGGGAAAAATGCACCGGAAGTGATCTATCTCTCCCCGGGCATGGAAACGCCGGTACAGGATAACGGCGTATCGTTGTTTACAAGCCAGTTGGGAAAGACTCTTGACGAATTGCAAAAACTGGAAAAATTCTCAGCCAAAGATTTTGTCGACAAGGCTTCGTTCTCCCTGGGTCGCGGACAATATTATTTCCCTGTACTTTCGTTCAGTTTCGGAAAAGACTTTCTGCTTTTCGAAAACAAGGCTCTCCCAGCCGGTAATCCGGAACCGGCATCACTGGTATCCCGCGGTACGGAAACCCGGAGTACCCGGGAAACTGCTTCGGTCGCTTCTACAGGACCGCAGAAAAACTATGCCCTTCTCGTAGCCACGGACCTGTACAATGATCCGGGATTTGACAAACTTTCGAATCCCATTTATGATATGGAGACCGTGGGCAAGTTGCTCCGCGAAGAATTCGGATTTGAAGTAACGATCGTTCGGAACCCGACCCTGGACGGGATCGAGTCACAACTAAGTGAATTCCGGGATTCCCGGAATTACGGATCCAATGACCAGCTTTTCCTTTTTTTTGCCGGGCATGGGGTTTATGACGAACGGTCGAAAATGGGGTACCTGGTAGCCAGGGATTCAAAACTGAAAGATCCGAATTACAAATCCTATCTCTCCTATAGCGACCTGGGAAACAAATACCTTAAGAATATCAGTTGTAACCGGATTTTCCTGGTGCTGGACGCCTGCTTTGCAGGTACTTTCTTTGATGATAATTCCGTGCGGGGGACTCCGCAGGAGGCCAATGCCCGAAACCTGGAAGCCCTGAACAAAATGGCCGCAAACCAGCATTTTTACAAGGGAATTTCATCCGGGGCAAAGCAATACGTGGAAGACGGTAAACCGGGTCAGCATTCCCCCTTCGCCGCCAAATTCCTGACAACGCTCTGGAACAAGGCGATGAACAAAAGTTTTGTAACCGCTGATGAAATCATTGGGGAGATCAAGAGTAATCCGCCGGGTTCGACTGCAATCTGTGAAGGGAAATTTCATTACAGTGATCCGTTCAGCCATTTTATTTTTGAACTGAAAAGCGGGCAGAAGGTAACCGATATTAAATCCAGCGAAAGCAATCCTGCGCCGACATCCGGACGTAAATAATCACCGGGTGTTTGGGCTGATTATTACGAAACACCCGTTCTTACTGTCGCCATGCATTATTGATGATACGCCAGATCCCCAGCGGATTGGCATCCTGTAACGCCTCGGGCAACAGGTTATCCGGCCAGTTTTGAAAGGCCAGGGGTCGCACAAATCGTTTAATCGCGTCGGCGCCTACAGAACCAAACCGGGAATCGGTCGTGGCAGGGAACGGCCCCCCGTGCTGCATACCCAGGCAAACTTCGACCCCGGTGGGTACCCCGTTGAGGATGATGCGGCCACAGATATTTTTAACCGTCTCCACCAGTTCACCATTCTCCCGAATATCTTGCTCTGTAGCCATCAGGGTGGTGGTGAGTTGCCCTTCAATATGGCGGGCCACTTCGGTCATTTCCCCGGTATCGCGACAACGAATTACAAGCGAATAGGGTCCGAATACTTCCTGGTGCAGGAGCGGGTTATTTATAAAAGCCCTTGCGGTTACCGAGGCAACAGCAGCTGTTCCCAGGTCTTCCCCGGCTCCCGTTTCCGCTACGGCCACCGTGGTCACTTCGGGTTGGGCCAGGGATACGGATCTCCTGTCAGTATAGTTTTTATATATCCCGCTGTGAAGCATGGGTGCGGGAGCTGTCTTTTGAATCTCTTTTCCCAACTCATCGATGAAAGTATTCAGGTCGTCTCCTTCCACACCGATGAGTAGTCCGGGGTTTGTGCAAAACTGTCCCACCCCAAGCGTGATCGAACCGGCATATTGTCGGGCCGTTTCTGCTGCGGCTGTTTTCATCTTCCCGGGCAGAAGAAAAACCGGGTTGATACTGCTCATCTCTGCGAATACCGGGATGGGTTCCTTCCGTTGGTTGGCCCAGTCGAACAATTGTTTCCCCCCGGTAAAAGAGCCTGTAAACCCGACGGCCCTGGCAAGGGGATGTTCCACCAATGTTTTCCCGACGTCAAAAGATACTCCGTGCACATGGGTAAATACAGACTCCGGCATACCGGATCCTGCTACTGCCTTTCGGATGGCTTCAGCCACCATTTCGCTGGTGGCCGGATGGGCCGGATGGGCTTTTACGATCACCGGGCAGCCCGCTGCAAGAGCCGAGGCGGTGTCACCCCCCGCCGTGGAATAGGCAAAGGGAAAATTGGCGGCCCCGAAAACAATCACCGGGCCCAATGGCACTTGCATTTTTCGAATATCAGGCTTGGGCGGATTACGGTCCGGAACGGCTGTATCGATGCGCGCTTCAAGCCAATCCCCCCGTTCACAGGCGTCGGCATAAGATTGCAACTGGAACTGGGTCCGGGCACGTTCATTCCGCAACCTGGCTTCCGGAAGATTTGTCTCGCGACCGGCTGTAACCAGCAACGCATCACCCAGGTTTTCGATTTCCTGTGCGATCGCCCGCATGAAACCGGCACGCTGTGCCAAGGTACAATTCCGGTAAGCCTGGAAAGCCTGCCAGGCATTTTCCATGATCAAATTGATCTCTGTGGGGGTGGCGTCTTTGAACATCGTTTGCAGGATTTGTTAAGAAATGGCCGGTCTGGCCGCGATACCCTCGTTTATGATCTTCAATACCCGGTCACGCTCTTCGCCGACCAGGGTGAGCCGGGGAGCCCGGACATATTCGCTTCCAATTCCCGCCATCGTCTCTGCCAGTTTGATGTATTGCACCAGTTTGGGATGGATATCGAGTTCGAGAAGGGGCATGAACCAGCGGTATATACGTGTTGCTTCTTCAATTTTTCCCGCTTTTACCAGATCATAGATCGCTACCGTTTCCCGGGGAAAGGCGCATACTAGGCCCGCCACCCAGCCATCGGCCCCGAGGCAGAGTTCTTCCATCGCGATCGTGTCCACACCGCACAGGATGCTGTACCGGTTTCCAAAGCGGTTACGCATTCTCGTTACATTCGTCACATCACGGGTACTCTCTTTCACTGCGTTGATATTTGGGCTGTCAGTCATATCCTCGAACATCCCGATGGTAACATCGATTTTGTAATCGACCGGATTATTATAGATCATCACGGGCAGATCTGTGGATGCGGCGATCGTTTTAAAATAGGTGACGGTTTCCCGGTGATCGCTTTTATAACGCATGGGTGGCAGGAGCATCAGTCCCTGGGCGCCCCAGCTTTTGGCCAGCGCGGCCTGGCGAAGGGCTTCCCGGGTACTCCCCTCTGCGATATTGATAATAACCGGAACGGATCCTTCGGTTTTTTCAATGGCGAATTTTACCAGCCTTTCTTTTTCATCTGTCTCCAGCACACTGGCTTCGCCCAGGGTGCCCCCCAGGATCACGCCCCTGACACCCGCGTCCAGCTGAGCACGGAGATTTTTCTCAAAAAGGGGCAGATCGAGCTCATCAGCAGCGGTGAATTTCGTGGTCAATGCGGGAAACACTCCCTTCCATTCGAATTGCATAATTGTTGATTTTGAACGTGGTAAAGATAAAACATCCGGGTTTGGCAATGCGGATAAAAAAACAGCTATTTCTCTTATACAGAATTACCAAATAATCGGTTTTCATAGTAATTTCCCACGTTCAAGTATTATTTTTTAAACCAACATTTATTCATGAGATCATTTTTTACCCGCATCTTGAGATTGATGCTGCTGATCCTTTTGCCTGGGATACTTTCGGCCCAGGCCCAGCCTGATTACAATATCCGGCTGAATTCGGGGAAATTCATTCCGCCAGAGAACAAAACAAGTATCAGCCGAAGTGCTGATGTATTCACGCAAAGTCTCTATGGCGGGAAATATTATATCCTGATCCAGTTTCTGGCCCTTCCTGGCGAAAAGGAAAAGGAGCGCCTGAAATCGGCAGGGATCACACTGATCGACTATATCCCGAACCTGGCCTATACCGCCCGAGTAAACGGAGGCTTTGACCTGGAATACCTGCGTAGCTTCCAGGTTCGGAGTATTTTCCGATTCACTACGGTACATAAAACGGTTCCTGAAATCATCTCGGGAAATGTGCCGGCGCATGCAATTAAACTGCCGGGTTTTGCCGACCTGTCGGTCATTTCTTACGAACTGATGAATCCTGCGCAGATCAAAAGCAGCCTCGACGCCATAGGAGGAGTGATCCTGGAAGACATGCCCATGTTCCGATCATTTACCATCCGGGTACCACAGGCCAGTTTGAAAAGGCTGGTAGATCTGCCGTGGGTGCAGTGGGTTGAATATGTTGAACCTCCCGTACATCTCGAAAACACCCTGGGCCGAACCCTACACCGCGTCAGCGTGCTGAATGACGGCGCCAGGAACCTGAAAGGTGACGGAGTCAATATCGGGATATGGGACGAGGGAGAGATCAGTCCGCACCTGGATTTTTCACCGGCGGGACGGGTCACCCAGGTGGAATTCAATTCTCCTTCACAGCACTCCACACACTGTGCCGGTACGATCCTCGGACGCGGTATTATCAACCAGACCGCCCGCGGGATGGCACCCAACGCCTCTTTATTCAGTTATAATTTCAGCGGTAATATCCAGACGGAAATGGCCAATGCGATCCCGGCGAATAACCTGATAGTGAGCAGCCATTCATATGGCGGATCCGTTTCCACATGCAGCATCAACGGAAGCCAGATCGCCTATTCTTCCACCAGCCGGGCCACCGACCTGAACCTGAATGCTTTCCCGACTCACCTGCACGTGCATTCTTCCGGTAACTCGCAGGGATCATGCCCCAGTACGAGCGGGTATTATACCATTACCGGCAGCGGAAAAACAGCGAAGAACAATATCCTCTGCGCAAACATAACCACATCTGAAGCCCTCTCCGGCAGCAGCAGCTGTGGCCCCACTCAGGACGGCCGGGTAAAACCGGATATCAGCGCATTTGGCACGAGCGTATTCTCCACTTCCACCCCGCTGAACTCCTATGCTACCTTATCCGGTACTTCCATGGCCACACCCGGGGTATCCGGATCGGTTGCCTTGCTGGTGCAACGGTACAAGCAATTAAACGGAAATACAGTTCCCCCGTCGGCACTGATCAAGAACTGTGTATTGAATACGGCGCATGACCTGGGTAATCCCGGGCCGGATTACCGTTTTGGTTACGGCCGGATCAACGCCCTTGAGGCGGTGAAAGTGCTGGAACAAAACAGATATATTGTAAACAGCATAGCCACCGGTTCCACAATCGATCATCCAATTTCTGTTCCTGCCGGCGCAGCACGGCTGCGGGTGATGATTGTATGGAATGATCCTGCCGGTGCGGCCAATTCAAACCCCTCACTCGTAAACAACCTGGATCTCTCCGTGATCAACGGCGGGAATACAACACTCCCCTGGATACTGGACCCCAATACACCGGCTGCCAATGCCACACGCGGAGTGGATGTGGTGAGCAACGTGGAACAGGTAACGATCGATAACCCCGCTTCCGGAACATATACCCTGCGGGTAAACGGGCTATCCGTCCCGACCGGCCCGACCCAGGAATACACCCTCACATGGAGCGTGGAGATGCCGTTTATCGAAGTAACCTATCCTGTTGGCGGAGAATCATTCAATCCCGGCTCCAACGAAACAATCACCTGGAACAATGCAGGGGTAACGACCAACCAAACGGTTGAATATTCACTTGACGGGGGCAGCACATGGAACGTTATTTCTTCAACCGTAGCTTCCGGCACCACCCGTCTTGTTTGGAACGTTGCCTCAGGAAATACTTCGAATGCACGGATCCGAGTATCCGCAGGAGCACTCAGCCATACCAGTAATAATTTCAAGATCCTTGGCTCCGTGACCGGGTTTACCGGAAACGGAACCAGCTGTGCGGCCGGTGAAGTAAATTTCTCTTGGAACCCGGTCACCAACGCAACCCATTACGATATATATAACCTGAATACAGCTACCGGACAGTTTTCCTTGTTGGTCGCCAATCTTACCGGCACCTCGTATACAGCAACCGGGCTCACCCCCAATGCAAGTATGTGGTTCACCATCCGGTCCAGGAATAATTCCACCAATGCCGAAAGCGAAAGGGCAAATGCGATCAATGTTACCGTCTCAAACGGAGGTGGTGGCATCGGTGTTGTCGGTCCTATAACAGGACCCGCTTCCATATGCGGCAATCCCAACAACGTAGCATATTCCATCGCACCAGTACAGGGTGCTACCAGTTACATCTGGACTGCTCCACCGGGTGCCAGTATCGCATCAGGACAGGGCAATACTTCGGTGATGGTAAACTTTCCTCCGGGAAGTACGAATGGTAACCTCAGTGTGGCCGCCAGCAACGGCTCCTGCCAAACGACTCCTTCTGATCTGGCCATTACAATAAACACAACTCCGGCAGCACCCACCGGTGGAGGAAACCAAAGCCAGACTGTTTGCCTTCCCAATACGATCCCGACTCTCACAGCGACAGCATCTGTACCAGCCGGTCATACCGTGGTTTGGTACAATGCAGCAACGGGAGGAACAGTTGTACCCAGCCCCACACTGAACACGGCTGGTTCGGTGACATACTATGCAGCCAGTGTAAATTCGACGACGAACTGCGAAAGCAATACCCGGACAGCCGTAACCCTGACGATCACAACCGTGGCGCAGGCTTCTGTTACTGCCAGCGGGGCCACGACCTTCTGCCAGGGAGGATCAGTTACCCTGACAGCCAACAGCGGCACCTCGTATAGCTGGAGCAACGGGGCCACCACGCAGTCGATCAATGTGAACACAAGCGGCGCGTATACGGTAACTGTGACAACCTCCGGTTGTACCAGTACATCCCCGGCCACAAACGTGACTGTAAATCCCCTGCCCACAGCTACGATCAGTGCCGGCGGTCCGCTGGCATTCTGCCAGGGCGGCAGTGTAACACTGACTGCTTCCGCAGGAAGTTCCTGGTCATGGAGCAACGGGGCGACCACACAGTCGATCAATGTATCCAACCCCGGCAATTATACCGTTACCGTAACCAGTGCGGCCGGTTGCTCAGCCAGTTCATCCGCCACTTCTGTCAGTGTGAGTCCCAACCCGGCGGTTACCATTACAGCTGCCCCATACAGCAGCCTGTTTCCCGGGCTGGTTACCAATCTCACCGCCAATGTAACGCCGGCCGGAACTTATAATTATACCTGGTATAAGGATAATACCGCGATCCCCGGAGCCGTATCTCAAACATTAAGCGGTATCGATGCTTATAAACTCGGCAGCTACAAGGTTACCGTGATGAACACGACGGGATTACCATGTACGAATACTTCAAACAACCTGGTCATCTCCGACTCCACAACAACACGGCTCTTTATCCTGCCCAATCCCAACCGCGGCCGGTTTGAAGTGGTGTACCACAGCAATGGTTCGAATGCGTATACACTCCGCATCTACGATTCAAAAGGCGGGCATGTATACCAGAAATCATATAACATCAGTTCGCCCTACCAGCGGATGGATGTGGATATGAGACATATGGGCAGGGGACTGTACCATGTGGTGCTGACTAATGCCGCAGGGAAACGACTGGCAACCGGCAAAGTGGTGATCCAGTAAAAGCGGACTTTATAAAATGAAAAAGCCAGTTGCATGCAACTGGCTTTTTTTATTCGCAGAGACATCCGGATCAACTGCCCGAAATTTTCTTTACATATTCGTAAATGCTTTGCTGGGCCGCCTGGGGCACCTGGCCTGCGCTGAGGACCCGCAGGTTATTCGCACTCCCCGTAGTAACATCGCTCACCAGCAATACCGCTTTTTTGTTATCTGTCAGCTGAAACTGCAGGATATCATGGATCTCCCTGCACAAGTCTTTGTCATAGATCGGGAAGCAAACCTCGATCCGGCTATGCAGGTTCCGGTTCATCCAGTCGGCGCTTCCCATATAGTATTCCGGTTCGCCATTATTATGAAAAACAAATACACGGGCATGTTCGAGGTATCGGTCCACGATCCGGTAAACCGATATATTCTCGCTTTGTTTTGGCACCCCAGGAGCAAGGGCACAGATACTCCGGACCAGCATTTTGACCTGCACCCCGGCCCGGCTGGCCTTGTACAGTTTGGCGATCATGGCACGCTCCTGGAGATTATTTACTTTGATGATGATGGAAGCCGGTTTCCCGGCTTTTGCATTTTCAATCTCCCGGTCGATCAGCTGGTTAAACCGCTTGATCATATTGAACTGAGAGACCAGCAGGTGTTTGAAAGGGATCTTGCCGTACTCACCGGGTTGCCTGCGCGACTGGAGATAGGCAAACAACATATCCAGTTCATCCCCGAAATCCGGGTTGGCGGTGAACATCACATGATCGGTATAAAAACGGCCCGTCGACTCATTGAAATTTCCGGTTGCCATAAAAGAATAAGACCGAACCTGCTGCTTTTCCATCCGCTTTACCATGGCCACTTTTGCATGCACTTTCAGCCGGGGAATGCTGTTGATGATTTTCACACCGGCGGTTTTCATTTTCTTGCTCCAGCGAAGATTGTTGGCCTCATCGAACCGGGCCTTGAGCTCCACAAAAACGGTTACTTTCTTCCCGTTCTTCGCCGCACTGATCAGGGCATTAACGATATGTGAATCGGCTGCCACCCGGTACAGGGTTACAAAGATCTCCTTCACATTCGGGTCGATCGCCGCCTCGTTGAAAAAACGAAGGATATAATTGTAGGAATGATACGGCAGGTGCAGCATCTTTTCCCGTTCGGAAATACTCTGGAAGATCGACCGGTGGTTGTCAAAACCCGGGTGCGACACAGCTGGCCAGGGTGCATTTGTGAGCTGACCTTTGCGGGGATTTGGCAGCGAGCCCAGGTCTTTCAGGTTATGGTAGCGTCCCCCCTCCACCATCTCCTCACTGCGCAGGAAGAAATAACCCTTTACAAATTCCCGAACGGGCAGGGGCATTTCCTTATCGAACAATAAACGGGTGGCATGCCCCGCGTCTCTTTTTTCCAGCTGTTTTTCTATTTTTTCAGCGATATCGCCGGCAAACTCATCCTCGAGATTCATTTCTGCGTCCCGGGTCAGTTTCACACTGTATGCTCCGTGAATCGTATACCCCGGGAAAATTTCATCCAGGTTGGCGCGGATCACATCGTCGAGAAAAAGGATAAAATGATCTTTCCCCAGCACCGGCAATTCCGAAAACCTGGGCAGGTTGGCAGAGGGGATATTGAGCAGGGCATAACTGCTTTTGCCAGGGTTATTCGGGGATTCCAGGTCCAGGATAAAATACAGTGCATTGTTCTCCAGGAATACATTCAGCTGGTTTTCTTTTTGCAGAATGATCGGCTGGAGGAAGGATAATACCTTGGATAAAAAATATTCACGTACGGTTTCCGTATGTTCCCCGCGGACCGGCTCGCCATAATAAAGGTGTATATTGTTTTGAAGGAGCTCCGGAATGATCTGCTGCCGGAGGATCTGCCCGAATTCCTCCTGGTGCTGGTTTACCATCAGTTGCACCTGCCCGACTAGTTCCTTCGGGTATTCCTCCCGAAGTCCGGTTTTCTTGGCATCAATACTGGTGAAAGCAAATATGGAAGGCATCCGAACCCGGAAAAATTCATCCAGGTTGGATGAAAAAATCGATAAAAATGAAATCCGGGTATAAAGGGGCACCGTTTCATCTGCTGCTTCCATCAGCACCCGGTGGTTGAAGCTCAGCCAGCTGAGATCACGGTTCAGGTATGCATATTTGTTGTCATCGGCCATGGTATCGTAAGGTTTATGGACTAAGATAACGGTTTTACGGAAGCTCTCGTTCCGATTTTTCTTTTGTCAAGGGAGCATTCCTGATAAAATTTCGGCCCCTTTTAACAACGGTACCGGCGAACCTGTTTTCCACGTAAATTTATCCAAAAGCATAAGTATGACTAAAACACGGTTAGAAGCATTCAGCGACGCGGTCATCGCCATCGTCATCACCATCATGGTACTGGAACTCAAAGTTCCGCATGAAGCCAGCTGGGAAGCCCTGGGTGCGCTTTGGCCGGTTTTCCTGAGTTATGTGGGGAGTTTCATCATCCTCGCGATCTACTGGGGCAACCACCACCACCTGATTCATACGATCCGGGAAGTGACGGGAGGCATCCTTTGGGCCAATATTAATTTACTCTTCTGGCTGTCGCTGATTCCCTTTGCCACAGCCTGGATGGGTGAAAATTATTTTGGTGCCAATACCGTGGCTGCCTATGCGATCCTCGCCAACGCCTGTGGTATTTCCTATTATATCCTGCTTAATGTCATTAAGAAAAGTAACCCCGGGAACAACGCCATGATGGATGTGCTGCATAAACAATCCCGAAAAGGGCTGGCTTCCTGCATCATGTATACAGGGGCGATCCCGTCAGCCTATCTGCATACTGCCATTTCAGGAATATTGATCGCCACTGTGTCCGTGATGTGGCTGATCCCCGACCGGAATATCGAGCGGGTTGTCAACGAAAATTAAGGTATCACCTCCCCTTCAAGATCATAGTCGAAGGCTTTTGTAATCTCAACGTTTACAAATCCGCCGATGGGAAGCTTTTTATCGGAGCGGATCACCACTTCATTATCCACTTCCACCGAATCAAATTCGGTACGGCCGAGGTAACGGCCGGCTTCCTTTTTATCAATTATCGTCTTAAAGATCTTTCCGACTTTTTCCTGGTTTAGTTCAAAAGAGATCTCCTGCTGCACTTCCATGATCTCCTGCGCCCGCTGTTCTTTTACTGCTGCAGGCACATCGTCCTTAAGATCAAATGCGGAAGTCCCCTCTTCGTGAGAATAGGTAAAGATGCCCACCCGGTCGAACCGCTGCCGCTGCAAAAAGCCTTTAAGTTCTTCCACATCATCAGGTGTTTCACCCGGGAAACCGGCGATCAGGGTGGTCCGCAAACAGATTCCTGGCACTTTCTCACGGATGGCCGCAGTGAGGTCTTCCATCTCCTCGCGGGTAATCTGGCGTTTCATGGCGCTGAGCATGTTATTGGCTGCATGCTGGAGGGGCATGTCAAGATAATTGCAGATATTCTCCCGCTCCCGCATAACATCCAAAATATCGAGTGGAAATTTGGAGGGGTAGGCGTAATGCAGGCGGATCCATTCCAGCCCCTGTACATCTGCCAGCCGGTTGAGCAGATCGCCCAGCATTCTTTTTTTATAAATATCCAGACCGTAATATGTCAACTCCTGGGCGATCAGCATCACTTCCTTCACCCCTTTCTTGACCAGTCCTTCCGCTTCCTTTACCAGTTCTTCCATCGACTTGCTTACATGGCCTCCCCGCATCAGCGGAATGGCACAGAAAGAACAGGTGCGGTTACACCCCTCTGATATTTTCAAGTATGCATAGTGTTGAGGGGTGGCCAGCAATCGCTCGCCGATCAGTTCGGATTTGTAATCTGCTTCAAATTGTTTCAGGATAAGGGGCAACTCCATGGTACCGAAATAGGCATCCACTTCAGGGATCTCCGCTTCCAGGTTCTGTTTATACCTTTCACTCAAACAACCGGTCACATAAACTTTGTCGAGCCTGCCTTTCTTTTTCAGTTCCACCTGCTGCAGGATGGTGTTTATACTTTCCTCTTTGGCCTTGTCGATAAACCCGCAGGTATTCACCACCACGATATTGTGGTCCAGTTTCCTGTTTTCATGAACCACATCGATCTCGTTTGCAGCCAACTGACCGCTCAGTACTTCGCTGTCGACCATGTTCTTGCTGCACCCGAGGGTGATGATATTAACCTTGTTTTTCCTGTGTGTCCTTGTTTTCATGCAAACGCTTATGTGTCAGACCAGGGATCTATTTATTTGTCCAGGCTAAAGAGGCTGTCCACGAATTCATGCTTGTCAAAAACAAGCAGGTCTTCCATTTTCTCCCCCACCCCGATGAATTTGACCGGGATGTTGAACTGGCTGGCGATCGCCAGCACCACCCCGCCCTTGGCGGTTCCGTCGAGTTTGGTAATGGCAAGCGCGGTAACATCGGTAGCGGCTGTAAAATGCCGGGCCTGCTCCAACGCGTTCTGGCCGGTGCTTCCGTCAAGCACCAGCAACACTTCATGCGGTGCATCGGGTATGGTTTTCTGGATGACCCTTTTGATCTTACTCAGCTCATCCATCAGGTGGGACTTGTTATGCAGTCTCCCGGCCGTATCGATCAACACCACCTCACTCCCTCTCGACACTGCACTTTGTACCGTATCAAAAGCCACCGCAGCGGGGTCGCTTCCCATATCCTGCTTTACAATAGGAACCCCCACCCTTTCACTCCAGATTGTAAGTTGGTCGACGGCGGCGGCTCGAAAAGTGTCAGCGGCACCCAGCAGCACCTGTTTACCCGCTTTTTTAAAATTATAGGCCAGTTTACCGATCGTAGTTGTTTTACCGACCCCGTTCACCCCGACTACGAGGATTATATATGGTTTCGCGGGCAGATCCGTGTCGAAAGCGTAACTGTTGACGGCAGGTGCATCCACCAGGATGGCTTCGATCTCTTCCTGGAGCATCCTGTTCAGCTCCCCGGTATTCATATATTTATCCTTCGCCACCCGTTTCGCGATCTGGTCGATGATTTTGACGGTGGTATCAATGCCCACATCGGCTCCTACCAGCGCCTCTTCCAGATTATCCAGAACTTCGTCATCTACGGTGCTTTTTCCCGTAATGGCCCTGCTGATCTTTTCAAAAAAACCCTGTTTGGTCTTTTTAAGACCCTCATCCAGTGTTTCCTTTTCCTTCTTGCCAAAAAGTTTATTAAAAAATCCCATGACTAAAAAAATTCCAGGTTCCAAATTCCAAGTTCTAAAAAATAGTGCCGACAGACTGGCCCGGATTACTGATTAACAGCCGGCTTCTCCTTCAAAAAACAAAAGCCATTCGTGGGAACGAACAGCTTTCAACAAGTTACCAGGACCGATTTATTTCTGGGCGAGGAAATCCTTCACCTTATCCTTGTGCACCATTTGCTCCTTGAAAGTATAGGCTCCTGTTTTGGGGCTGCGAACCGCTTTGATAACCTTGGTATAGTTCTTTGCTTCAGCGGCCTGCTTGGGGTCCTTCTTGATCGCCGTTTTTGCTGCTTTTGCCATTGTATTCGTTAATTAGATGATTCGAAATAGGTGTTTAGGGAATATCCCCCTGCCATTTACTTGATCTCCTTGTGCACCGTCACTTTTTTCAGGATCGGGTTGTATTTCTTCAACTCCATCCGCTCGGGGTTGTTCTTTTTGTTTTTTACCGTGATATACCGGCTGGTGCCGGGTTGGCCGCTGTTCTTGTGCTCAGTGCACTCCAGGATCACCTGTACACGGTTGCCTTTTTTTGCCATGACTTATCTTTTTATTTTTTTTTATTCCGGCTTACCGGGATCAGATATGCTGGCCCTGGGCCCGCAGTTGCTTGACAATAGTATAAAGACCTTTCTTATTAATGGTACGGATCGCGTCGGTGGTCAGCTTCAGCGTGATCCATTTATCTTCCTCTGCAAGGTAGAAACGTTTTTTCTGCAGATTGGGCAGAAACCGGCGCTTCGTCTTGATATTGGAGTGGGATACCTTGTGCCCACCTACCGGCGTTTTACCTGTTACCTGACAAACTCTGGCCATGATTGATACAATTTTTGGGACGGCAAAGGTAGGGGAAAATGGGAATATTTGAGCAGGAAGATGGACAATTTTTCAGCCAAGGGCCTGATTTTCCCCACATCCTGTGAACAGGAGCTTTTGGCTGGTTTCCAACGACTAAAATAGGCGGAAAACTGAAGCGAGGTTGATTTTCCGGGACTTTCGGTAGCCTCCGTTATTCAACCGGATCAGCCCGGTTGCTTTTGCTGTATCCCTGATTTCCAGTAGCTTCGCAGCTTCAAAGTTTTGAGAGTACGGACCCATGCTTTTCAGCATGCTCACAAACCCGGATTTACCCTTAAAACCCATTACTAATTAACCAATTAACTATTTAACGAATATGGCATACGATGTAGTTGTTCTCGGAAGCGGTCCTGGCGGTTATGTGGCGGCGATTCGTGCCTCACAGCTTGGATTCAAGACAGCTGTTATTGAAAAGGAAAGCCTGGGCGGAATCTGCCTGAACTGGGGATGTATCCCTACCAAGGCCCTGCTGAAAAGCGCCCAGGTATATGAATATATCAAGCACGCGAAGGACTTTGGTATCGAAGCCAGTGGAACCCCCCAGTTTGAAGGTATTATTAAACGGAGCCGCGGGGTGGCCGACAAAATGAGCAAAGGTGTTCAGTTCCTGATGAAGAAAAACAAGATCGATGTGATCGCCGGCTTTGGCAAGCTGGTTTCCAAAGGCAAACTTGCAGTAACCGACAAGGACGGCAAAACCCAGACTGTCGAAGCCCGGCATATCATCATCGCCACCGGCGGCCGAAGCCGCGAACTCCCGGCGATGAAGATCGATGGTCAAAAGATCATCGGGTACCGGGAAGCCATGGTTCTCCCCAAAATGCCAAAGTCCATGATCATCGTGGGCAGCGGAGCCATCGGCGTAGAATTCGCCTACTTCTACAACAGCATGGGCACCAAAGTAACGATCGTGGAGTTCTTGCCCCGTATCGTGCCTGTGGAAGACGAAGACATTTCCAAAGAACTGGAAAAGCAATACAAGAAGAACGGGATCACCATCATGACCAGCAGCGAGGTGACAGCAGTGGATACTGCCGGCGCAGGGGTGAAGGCCCATGTGAAAACCGCGACAGGGGAAGTGATATTGGAAGCGGATGTGCTGCTGAGTGCCGTTGGAGTTTCTGCCAATATTGAAGGGATCGGCCTGGAAACACTGGGCATAAAAACCGATAAAGGAAGAATCATGGTTGACAAATATGGTCAAACCAATATTCCGGGTATATACGCCATCGGTGACTGCTCACCCGGACAGGCCCTGGCCCATGTGGCAAGCAAGGAAGGAATTATATGTGTGGAAGCGATCGCTTACGGCGAACATAAGTATCATCACCAGCCTGAGCCCATCGACTATAACAATATTCCCGGTTGTACCTATTGCATCCCGGAGATCGCTTCAGTCGGGTACACGGAAAAGCAGGCCAGGGAACAGGGCTATGAAGTAAAAGTCGGTAAGTTCCCGCTGAGCGCCAGCGGAAAAGCTTCAGCCGCAGGACACCCAGAAGGATTCATCAAAGTGATATTTGATGCAAAGTACGGCGAATGGCTTGGCACCCATATGATCGGTTACAATGTAACTGAAATGATTGCCGAAACTGTGACTGCCCGGAAACTCGAAACCACCTACCAGGAAGTCCTGAATGCGGTTCACCCCCACCCCACGATCAGCGAAAGCGTAAAAGACGCGATCGAAGTGGCCTACGGGGAAGCCATCCATATTTAATTATTAAAACCTTACGATAAGAAAAACCCCCGGATAACCGGGGGTTTTTTGCTTGCCTTACCGCTGATCCTTTTGGAGGCGGATGTTAGTATTAATCTGGTTGCGACTCAGCGTTTCACAAACCTCAGCTTCATAGACTCCCCATCGTCCTTTTTCGCTGCAAGCAGGTAAATGCCGGCTGGCAGTGAACTGATATTTAACTGAAGTATTTTGGAATTAATGGTCAGATTCATAACCACCTGACCGGCCATATTCATTACCCGGATCGTTTTTCCCAACCAGCGGGTGTCATAGGTCAGATCCAGGGTCAGGACAGAAGAAGCCGGGTTTGGATAAAGATGGGGATGTAACCAGGTCGGGTCGGTTTCAGGTACAGGGATCTCGCTGATCAGGGGAAGATTTAGCCCCTTTGAAGTCAGGATTCCCTGACGGAGACCCCCGTTTTCAAACAAAGCCCTCATTCTTGCCTTCTGCCCCTGAGTAAAGAGGTTCATACAGGCATCGCTTGTAAGATCCATATAATTCATATACATATCTCCGTTGGGCCCGTTTCCGCAGGTAATATTGATCACACCCGGACAACCGATATTGTATCCGGCCTGGCGGGGTGTGTCATCCACTTTGTCGTCTCCGCAATATTGGTCGCCCCAAATATGTTTCAGGTTCAGCCAGTGCCCCACTTCATGTACGGCTGTCTTTCCCATCTCATACCCGGTTTGGGAGGCACTTGTTCCAAAAGCGGGAAACCCGATAACGATCCCGTCCTTGCTGAGTTCATCACCGGGTACACTGGCATAACCAGCTACCTGCCTCAGATTGCAAACCCAGATATTGAGATAACTTTTGGGATCCCAGGCATCATCTCCCATTTCGGAGGAATATTTCATTTTATCGTCAGCTTCCCACTCCTTAACCGGGGTATATTTCCGGATGATCCCGGTTGTGGATCTGCGGCGGGGATCTGAAATGGCCAGTTGAAATTCAATTCCGCAATCAGCCGCAACGGGCCTGAAGTAAGAAGGGGTTTTTACCGAGTCGGCATTTCGACGGCGGAAACACTGGTTCAGCACCTGGATCTGGCTTAAGACCTGTGCATCAGTAATTTTTTCGGAGGGATGATGATAAAGGATATGAACCACAACCGGTATCCGGATAATGGTTTCCTCTCCCCGTGCTGCAGTTCCCGACCCGTCGGCCAGCGCCCGGCTGATCAAATGCTCAATCTGGTCCTGGCGGTCTGCCAGTTCAATGTTTTGTGATAATCTGGTTTGCGTATACTGTACAGCCTCGCACTTTTTTTGTGAATTGAGCGAAGGGATGAACGCCAGTAACCAAAACAGGAATAGTAAGCCTGTCCTCATAGTATCCAAATCTTTTTTCTTTAGGGTTAGGCATATCGTTTAATGCCCTGTGTGATTCACGGAAACTGGATGTATGACCGGTTCAAACGGCCATTAACTGATGCAAAAAGGATAATGGGGAAAAAAGGCGTTCCAGGGATACGATTTCAGAAGTGGAATTGTCTTCGGACAGGTTAGGCTGGATCAAATATAATTCAAATAACGGATTGTGCAAGAAGTTTTTGTATCGTATTTTTCCGATACCCGCCCCGGCGTATCAAGCTTTAACAGCGAGCTAATCTTTCAGCACTTATTTTTGCTGCAAATCAATAATCTTTTCATGAAGAATCTCTGGCCAGCCCTGCTCCTTCTCCTGTTGTTTGCCTGTAAAAACAAGGATACAGTAAACGGAAACGGACCGGTTGTTAACGCTCCGAAGATCATGACTTACTCGATCGTGGCCACATACCCGCATGATACGTCGTCCTACACACAAGGTTTACTCATTTATAAAGGCGATCTGTATGAAGGAACTGGCAACTACGGGTTTTCCAAACTGAAGAAAGTAGATCTCAAAACAGGAAAGGCACTCCAGGAAATTCAGCTGGATAAAAAATATTTCGGGGAGGGTGTAACCATCCTGAATGATACGGTTTACCAGCTTACCTGGAAGGAAAAGACCGTATTCGTATATACTTTGAAAGATCTTAAAAAGATAAAAGAATTTCAAATCAATGCCGAGGGCTGGGGGCTTACCACGGATGGGAAACAATTGATTGCCAGCGATGGCTCCAGCACGCTTTATTACTATGATCCTTCCACTTTAAAATTACTGAAGACGCAGGATGTGACGGAGGCAGGCACGCTTTCATTCAACCTGAACGAGCTGGAATATATCGACGGATTTATCTACGCGAACCAGTATCTCGCTCCTTATATCTTTAAGATCGATCCCGTCACGGGATCCATCGTGGCCAAGGCCGACCTGACCAATCTCTGGGCCCGGATACAGGCGAAAGACCCCGAAGCCGAGGTTCCTAACGGCATCGCCTACGATGCCGACACTAAAAAGATCTATATCACCGGTAAATGGTGGCCGGAATTATACGAAGTTCAGTTCAGCAACTAAGGTATAGGCATACACCGGGCAAAATTATTTTCCCAGTACATAAATAACAGAACTGCATTTGCCGGGGTTTTTCCAGGCTTTCCGGTTGGACCGGAGCCCGTTGAAAAAAGAAGCAAGTAGATTGGTTTTGCCATTGACATACCCGCTGCTCAGCATTGAAATGTAGAAACTGTCGAACCACATCGGGTGCATGTCCAGTAGCCTGAACCCGTGCTTTTCCGCCAGGAATTTCATGGAAGAAGGGGAAAAATGATAAAGATGCCGCGGCACATCGTAGGCTGCCCAACTGGCCCCGTAAAGGGTGGCGTCGTAAGAAGTATAGTTGGGAACTGCTACCAGGATCCGGCCGTTCTGCTTCAACAGTTTTTTCATCTGATCCAGGTAAGGATGCAGATCATGCACATGCTCCAGCACATGCCAGAGACTGATCACATCAAAGCGGTCCGGGGGCAATGAAAAAAGAATTTGGCTTTCTTCCAATTGTACACCGAACTGTTGCATGGCCACCTGCCGGGCGCCCGGGTCGGGTTCAAGACCCGTTACTTCCCAACCGGCTTCCTGCATTTCCCTCACATAACTCCCGGTACCACTTCCGATATCCAGCAGAATGCCCTTCCTCAATCCTGATACCCTCTCGGCCAGCTTTCTTTTATTCTTCAGGGTGTGCTTCCGTACGGCACGGTAAACGCGGTTGATCAGACCCTTTCCGGTATTCGTATGGGAGATATAGTTTTCCGATTTGTAGTAAGGCTTGATTTCTTCCGGACCCGGCACATCCTGGGTAAACCGTAACAAACAGGAATGACATTCCCGGATTTCAAAAGTTTCCCCGCTTACCGTATAATCCCGGGCCTTGAGTACAGGTTCTGTATCGGAACTCCCGCAAACCGGACAATGGTGATAATGAATGATGGCGCTCATGTTGAAGACAATGACGAGGATTGAGGCAAAGTAAACGGAAAATGATCAATTCAGGGTTGGACCCTGTACGTGGAGACCGCTTCGGCTGGAACCAGCTTTTGGGTATTGGCTACAGAATCGGTTTCCAGCCCGTTTTCCGAGAGATACCAGCCTATGAAGATGACAGAAAGCAGGGCCAGGATACCCGCATAGGCCCACCAGCCCGATTTTTTATCTGCAGGCCTGGCGAGGATATCTTCCATTTCGGTTGCAGTCCGTTCTTCTTCCCCTACCCGCACGATATGTTCCGCTTTTTCACGAAGAACTTTTTCCGCCGGCACCGGATCCTCGTATATGCCGGGCGTAGCAGGTTCAAACTGGATTCCGCCAGAAAATCCTTTTTTAACTGTTCCAACCCCCTGCCAGTTGATCGTATCACCGGCATTGATCAGTCTTTTCAGTTCAAATACGAAATCATTGAAGCGAATCACTGCATCCAGGTCGGAAACCTGCAGGGCTTTCCCCAGCCAGTAATAAAAATACCCCGACGGGCTGGCGGCTTGTTCCTGAAGCGAAACCTGGTATGCGGGAGCGTGAATCAGCCTGTTTGGAAAATCCATCCGGGCCGGAGTACGTTCGACTAAAAAGGTGCCGATACCCGGTACAGGCAGCTTATTATGCAGTAATAAATATTGATACAGTTCCGGGTACATCTCAGTTCTTTTGATCGAACGAAAATACGATTCCGCCGACAAAATTGAACCCATAGACCGGATACTGGTTCCAGCGCTGGTATGTTTTGTTGAAGAGGTTATTGAATTGTGTCCAGGCATTGAGGTTTTTGGTAATCCTGAATTCAAGCCCGGCATTGAGATCCAGGGCCCCGTCCAGTTTGCCGGCAGATCCGTCCGGTTTCCGGTAATTAGGCCCGCTCCAGGCAAACAGGTCACTCTTCAGCCAGAGATCGCGGATGATCTGCAAACGCATGGCCGTTTTCAGTTCCAGCGGAAGCAGCCCCCAGGCCTTTGCATTATCTCTTAACCCGGTGAACTGGTTAAACTGAAGTCCTGCGGTAAGTGAGAACCGCTCGTGAAAGTTTACACCGATCTCCCCGCCGAAATTCAGCACATTGATTCGCCGCTCATTCAGCACCCGGAACGATTTCCCACCCAATCCGGCAGTGGTATCATTCACAAACAAGGGCTGGTTATTGACTTTATTGAAAGCCACTTTGGCAGCATAGGTAAAATGGTCGCCCACAGATCCTTTGAATCCGCCAAACCGCTCTTCAATCCAGGTATTGGTGAAAGACCCGGGGATCCACAACCAGGGATTCTGGGATGCCAGGTACTGGTAGGTGGTTTTACGGACATAACCCGTCCATCCTGCCTGGAATGTGATGCGGCTGTCGCTGCTGCTGACATTGACCAGGATATTGGGAAACATTTTAAATGTGCGGTTATCCCATGAGGGCCGGATCCCCGCCTCTATATTGATGTTGGATGTCTTGTAGAGAACTGACGGCGAGATATAATACATGGTGTTGTTGATGGCCGACTTGCCCTTTGGGGAGACCCGGGTCAGGTCAAAAGTCAACCCCAGGTTTACCGTGAACTCCTTGCCGATCGTTTTCTGAAGCGGCAGGTTCACGATGGTATTGCTTTCGGAATTATCATGATTATCGCTGAACACATCGATCCGCAAATCCGGGTTATAAGTCAGGCCAAAAGCGGTCTTATTTATATTCCGGAAAGCAAGCCGCCCTGCAATGGTCTGGAAATTCTGTTTCAGGGAGTCGGGAGAAAAAACCATGGTTTGAGGCTCATACCCGTATTTGTAGGTCCGGTCCTGTCTGAACCCGACCCCAGCATTCCATTCCAGGTTGTTGCCTGATTTGAAGAAGCCGTTCAACCGCATTTGCGTATTCGTAAACTTCTGGTAATCCCGCTTCCCGTCTGAGGATACATGCTTTGCGTAGATATTCAGCCCTGCGGTCTTCCCGTCACCAAGTGATATCCCGGCCTGAACAAATGGTGTTCTTAAACTTCCAAATCCCGCTTTGATGTAACTGCTGTTATCAAACCTGCCTCCGGTATCGATGTTTAGCGCCAGTGGTTTCAGTGATCCCGGCTGGTACTCGAAAAGCAGGTGCTGGTTCGGGATCTCGTAGCTGAGTTTTGCCTTAGTGGTGTCCACCGGGGCGGGTGAAGCGCTGAAATTGATTTTGGCAGTTTGACGAAGTACGGGTTTAAAACTGGAAACAATATCAATCCCCCCTTTTCCGAGGGTATCTTTTTGCGCGAGGGCATTCCCCGAGATCAGGGTCATTGCGAAAGCGATTATGATTGATGAGGTCTTTTTCATGGTTTCGGCTTCTTAGTTTTCAACTTTACTTGAATTGGCTTCTTCTTCCGTGGCCCTGGCCAGTTTGGCCTGTGCTTCCGCTTTCAGTTCCGGATCGGTCGTGTTCTCTGCTACGCTCTGGAAAGTGGCCTTTGCATTGAAATAATCCTTTTGCCGGAAATAAATATCTCCCAGGAGGATATAAGCCTTTGTGATCCAGTAATCGTAGGACCCTGATTTGTTGATTGTTTCGAAAGCCGCTTTCTCCGCATCTCCCAGTTTGTTCAGTTGAAACCAGCTGCTTGCTATTTCATAACGTGCTTCCGCAGCCAGGGCCGCCTTGTTCAGTTGCACAACGGCCCTGAAATTGCTGATGGCCTGGTCATATTGTCCCGCAGCCTGGTAGGATTTGGCGATGGCCATATTGGCCAGGGTCTTGTCATCTGCACTGCTTCCTTTCGACTCCGTAAGCTCTTTTGCGTTTTCCACGGCCTCGGTCCATTTCTGCTGGTTATACTGGCAGCGCAACAGGCCCCGCATCGCTTCCAGTTTCAGTTCCTGGGAAGCGGTGATCTGTTTCAGCTGGACATAATAGGTCTCGGCCCTTCCATAATCCTTCAGTTCAAAAAAGCTGATCCGGGCGGCAGTGAGTACGGCGCGCTCCGCGTATTTGTTGGGAGCGTCTGCTGCCACGGAAGCATAAGCCGGGAGCGCATTGGTCCAGTCCTTTTTAGCGTTATAGATCTCTGCGCGGTTAAACTGGGCATCCAGGGTGTAAGAACCACGGGGGAACTTCTGCAGGTAACTGTTAAAGGCCTCGAGCGCATCATTGATCTTCTGGTCGTCATATAATTTCTCGGCGGCATAATAGGAAAGCGAATCTTCCGTATCAATACTCAGGGGGCGCCCGATCTGGCGCATGAAACCGGCGTATTCATCGGGTTTGCTGTCCTCGAGGTAAATGGTCCGGATATTGTCAAGCGCATCCTGCGCTTCCGGGGCGTTGGGATATTCCTGAACGATGATCTTGAAATGCTTCAGCGCCTCTTCGTTGTTGTCGATATTAAAATAGGCCGTGCCCATTTTCAGGTGGGCGCCGGGAATCTGGCTGCTGTTCCCGTTGCTTTTAATGACATTGCTGAGATAGGGAATGGCCTCGCGAAAGCGCTCGTTACTCATGTAGGTCTTGGCGATCTCGAGGTTGGCATCGATGGCAAGCGGAGATTCCGGAAATTTCCGGATCATTGTGTTCATCCCGTTGATCTTTTCAGTGGCACTCCGCACACCGGCCAGCATGGCGATCTGGAAAGTTGCGTAGTCTTCGGCGGGCCAGGAAAGCCGGATCGCGTTATCATACATGGATTTGGCGCGGTCATAACTTTTCAGCATGAAATAATTATCGGCAGTTCGCAGGTATGCGTCCTGAGAGAAAGCATCTGTATTGAGTGCAGGCGCCTTAATTAGGGGTTCAAAAAATGTGACGGACACTTTATAGTTTTCCTTACGCAGATAGGCATACCCCAGGTTATAACGGGCATTGACCGGATTGGCCTCTCCCGCAACGGGCGCTCCTGCATCAAGGTATGCATGAAAATATTTGATCGCGGTATCGAGGTTGTTATTCCGGTACCCGATCTCCCCCTTCCAGAAATAGGCATAGGGGAGTACGGAACGGTTATTCGGCTCGCTAAGGATCTTTGACAAAAGCGCATCCGCTTCACCCAGCCTGCCGTCGTTGATCATTTCGGCGGCCCGTCCCAGCAGGATTCGCGGGTAAACCCTTTTTGTCTTTTCGGAAGGCTTATCCAGGCTTTCAAGCATGGCCTGGGCATCTTTGTAATTGTTGGTGTTCGCCAACACATCGATCATCAGTTCACGGGCTTCAGTATTAAAGGAAGATCCGGGATAATCAGCGATAAAGGAGCTGAGGCTGTTCAGGGCCTCATCCTGGTAACCCAGTTCGTAGGAGAGCTTGGCATACTGGTATTTGGAAATCTCTTTCTGCTCCGCATTGCTGCTGTTCGAGGAACAGAAAAGAAACGCATTGCGTGCGTTTGATTTTTGCCCGGTTTTCAAATAAGCATCCCCCAGCAGGTACATGGCATGCTGGCTGAGGGAATCGTCTTTCCCGCTAAGCTGCTTAAAACCCTCGATGGCTTTGTTCAGCTGGTTGGCCTGGTAATAACAATAAGACAGTTCGTAAAGTTCTTCCCGCCGTACTTTTTTGGAACGGTTCACATAATCTGCCAGGTAAGGGAGAGCCCGCGTGTATTCCTTTTTTTCAAAATACGCATGCCCGATCAGTTGTTTCAGCTCCAGGTCGTAATACTGGGAACTGCTGCCCGACTCCAGCTTTTTCTGTATATAGCTGATCGCTTCGTCTTTTTTCCCCTGGGTATAATGGATCTGGGCGATATAGTAGGGAACCACTGTACTGTAATTCTTTTCGTTTTCCACGATCCGGAAGGATTCCAGTGCCTCGCCATACTGCCTGTCGCGGAAGGCCAGGAACCCGTAATAATAATTTGCGTCAAGGTAATTCGGATCATCCTTGATGCCGCGGATGCTGTTGAACATGGATTTGGCCAGGTCAAACCGCTGAAGCGCGAAATAGGCATATCCCTGGTGAAATTTCATATCGGTGATCTCCCGGTTACTCAGGTTGGCGATATTGGCGCTCTCATACAAGCGTACAGCATCAGCAAATTGTTCCTTCCGGAAGTAAAATTCCCCGAGATGATAATTCATCATCTGCACCCTGGCGTTGTTCTTCTCCACTTCAATGAACTGCTGCGCATCCCCTTCAGCCCTTCCTTCATTTTGTTTCAGGGCACAGACAGTGGTATAATACTGGATCTCCTGAACCGTCACCGGGATATTGGCCTTTTGCGTTTCCCGGACATCCTGCTGCAATTCCCGGAACAACGGATAGGCCAGGCTGTATTGTTCCTTCTGGAAATACTCCTTGGCTTCCTTGAATTTTTCTTCAGGATCGCTGTAATACCGGGTTTGCTGGGCAAATGCTGTAAAGCCGAGAAGGATGGCAGGAAAGAGTAAACTATGATTCTTCATTCAGATTGTCCTTTAAACCGTTGGTGGATAAACGTTGCGAATATTCAAATTATTTCAGCTTAGCCCAAACATCATTCCAAACAGCTGTGGATAAGTGCGCTTCCGGGAATGCTTTAACAAATTGTTGTTAAATCTTTCAGATTCCCATGGCAAACAACCCCTGAAGGCGCTTTCAGCAGCTGGAGGCTTTTACTTATTTTGCATCCCTATGTTTATTTCCGAAACACAGGTAAGGGTCCGCTATGCCGAAACAGACCAGATGGGCGTGGTTTACCACAGCAATTATTTCCCATACTTCGAAGCCGCCCGTGCGGAATCAATAAGACAGATGGGTTTTACTTATGCCGATATGGAGCGGATGGGAGTCATCATGCCGGTTGTGGATGTCCATTGCCGGTACCTGCGGCCGGCCCGGTACGACGACCTGCTCACCATTCGCACCACCCTGAAGGAATTGCCCGTCCATCACAAGATCGAGTTTCAGCACGAAGTAATAAACGAACAAGGTGAACTCCTGGCTGTCGGTAAGATCATCCTGTACTTTGTGGAAGCAAAAGGGATGAAACGCACGGCAATGCCCGATCAGCTCATGGAAAAACTAAAACCTTACTTCTCCTGAACAAAAGAAACCAGGCCGCTCAGGCTGGTTCCCTGAAAACAGGTTAATTTTATTCGATGGATCTGCACGAAGAACATCCGGAACCAGTGCCTTCCGGCAACCCCGGCTCCCACGAAGAAACTGGTCTTCCCGTCCCTCCCGGTGAACCGGACAATCCCCCGGTTCCGCCGAAATTCGAAAAAACCGAAACCGCGCCGTCATCCGTCTGGATGCGTTCGCTGGTAAGCCTGGCCCTGTACCTGGTGATCGGGTATTATATTTTTCCCAGTTACCAAATCCTGCTCCTGATCACCCTGATCGTGATGATCCACGAACTGGGTCATTTCGTTGCCATGAAATTTTTCCGGTACAATGACCTGGGAATTTTTTTTATCCCACTGCTGGGTGCCTACGTGTCCGGCAGCAAGCGGGAGGTATCTCAGCGCGAATCAGCCATCATCCTGCTTGCAGGACCGCTCCCGGGGATCCTGATCGGTATTGTTTTTTACCTGCTCTGGAAGCAGGATCCTTACGCGGGAGGGATCGCGGGGATCTCCTACTATACGATCGCCCTGCTTTTTGTCCTGCTAAACCTCTTCAACCTGTTGCCAGTTTACCCGCTCGACGGGGGCCAGTTGCTTAACCGCGTATTCCTCAACGAAGACAACTGGCTGAGCCGGGCTTTTATTCTACTGTCCATCGGATTGCTCGGCTGGTTCGCCTGGAAAAGCAATTTCCCCGTGCTTTTCATCTTCCCGCTGATGATGATACTCCGGCTATTCGGCGACAAAAGAATGAACAGCATCGAAAGGAAAATAGAAGAGGCCGGGATAAACACCGACCTGGAATATGATGACCTGCCTGACGAAGATTACTGGAGGATCCGGAATATCCTCATTTCAGAATATCCTCCTTTTCGGGACATCCCCCCTTCCCCGCCCTACAGCTACCATGAAAAAGAAGAGAAGGTCATGACCACAATCCAGGGTCTCTTGCACCGGCATCTTCTGCAGGATGTCTCGGTTTTAGGCAAGATCATCATTTTCCTGATCTGGGCAGCCGCCATCGCTTCACCATGGCTGCTACAGATGGATATGAGTTTTTTCCGAAGATTCGGCCTGTAATCTCTTTGCCTTCTTCAGGCAGGCATAGTATCTTTATTGGCAAAACCCGACCAAGATGAGAAAATTGCTGATTCCCGCCTTGCTGTGTCTGCTGATCGCATGCAAAAGCAATGAAAAAAAAACCGACTCGGAAAAGGACCAGGTAGACAGCGCGGCCACAGCCCCCCCGGAGTCTGCTCCGCCGGGCATGGTTGATCAGCCGCCCGGTATGGTGGTGCTGCAACTGGGTAACCTGAAACTGGGGCAACCCTCAGGTGAAGTGGCCGAGGCCCTTGGAGAACCGGACAGCCGTTCAAAAGCCCAGGAATGGGGGGCAGACGGTCTGATGCACGAAGAATGGAGCTGGAAAGAAAAAGGTCTCGTCATCAATTTTGCCTCAGAGAAAGGAAATACGGAAATCGGCCGGACTGTTTTCTCCATTACCGCCCGGGCCCCCTCCGATTTAAAAACCATGGCCGGTATCGGGGTCGGAAATACCGAAGACGAGGTACGCGAGGCCTATAAAAAGGAAATCAACCAAGAAGAAAGCGGGGATGACCAACTCATCATCGGTTCCATGTATGGCGGAATCATATTTACCCTGAAGGATAAAAAAGTGGTTTCAGTATTCCTTGGCGCCGCGGCAGAATGACGAAAAGAGACAGGAATTTATACCCTGTGATAATCGGCACGCCAGTTTTTCACTGACATTTTGATCTCTTTTTGAGAAAGATTTTCCTGTAAGGCCCGTTTAGCCAGTTCCGGAAATTCTTCATCGCTCGCAAATCTCAATCCAATGATCTGTCCCAGCCTTAAGCCTTTATCCAGCGGTTTCCCGGTCAGGATAAAATGCCTGAAATTTTCCTCCGCCCGAATGGCCCGGTCCTGGGCCTTCAGCGCGAATGCACGGGCATACCAGAAGATCAGGAGTAATACCACAAAAACCACCACCAGCAGGGCGGCTGAATAATGATTACCGGGCGTATTATGATCGAGCAGGTTGATGACGCTGCCGATCAAACCGGCGAAAATCAGTAAGAACGCCAGTCCGTGATACATGGGAACGAGGCGGGTGTGGTTTTTGAAATTTTGATCTGACATGTGGTTCGTTTTAGATAAGTGATTCAGATTTTCCTTCCAATATACTAAAATTCGAAGCTTTAGCGCTTGTCTATTCCCGAATATCCGTTTTGCAGAATCTGCAACAATAATATTTCCCGTTGCGGAATTCAATAAGGAGTGCCTTCCGTTGGTTTGTATGTTTATGATTCAAAACCAGAAACATGAAACCTCTTGTTCTTTTATGTGTGTCTACATACACGCTTTTGCTGTCGTGCAGCAAAACGGATCTGACCCTCTCCTCATCAGGTAATTTCGAGGATTATTGGGATTCTTACTATCAATGGGGGGGGCCAATCACATCGAATCCACTTCAAAGAGATACGATCCTGATCGATGCCTCACGCGACGGTGGATTATGGTGGTTTCCCCAATCTGAACAGAGCGGTTTTTCCACAGAAAGAGACCACCAGGGAAAATATCTTGCCGATCACCTGAAACAGAAGGGGTTCAAAGTTGTCGAGTTATATCGCGGAGCCGTTATCTCAGACGACCTGCTATCTAGATACCGGTTTGTGATACGTGCAGGAGGCTATGGCAACTACAGCCAGGATGAATTGACAGCATATTCCCGGTTCCTGTCGAGGGAGGTTTCTCTGCTATTATTACAGGATCATCTGGCAAACAGAAGTAATGATGCATTGTCACGGATGCTGGACCTCAACTTCACCGGTATGATTTCAGGACCTGTCGGAAATTTTGCACCGCACCCGGTCACAGCAAACGCTAACCTGAGTTTTACAGCGGGATCATTCCTCAACCAGCCGGATACGTCAAAAGTTACCTTACTGGGCTTTATTACCGGATCGTCAACAAATGACAGCACCAGAAACGTGGTAATGGGAATCCGGAAACATCCTACAGCGAGAATATTCTTTATCGGCGATGTCAATGGCCTGGAACAAATACCGCAACCGCTGACAACGAACCTTTTCAGGTGGCTTGCCGAATAGAGAAATATCCTTCAAACCAGGAATTTCACTTCAGTTCATTTAATATGCTGTACATCTTGGCAACCAGGGAAGATGTTTTACCGCTGTAGTTGTTTACCAGGAAAGAAAATATATACTCCTTCCCGTCCCGGGCCTTGTGATAACCACAGAAACCTTTTACATCACTGATGGTACCGCTTTTCATCGTCATACCGTTATACTCTGGCAGTGAACGCAAAAATTCAGGAAACCAGTCACGGCCTCTCGCGTATCGCAGGATCTCTGTTTGCGCATGTGTGGTTACCCGGTTGAGCGGTGACAGGCCGGACCCGTCGTACAGGTTCAGTTCATCGTCATCGACTCCCTTTCCCTTCCAGAAATCCCGGACCAACGCGACACCCACCGGGGTGGATCCGACTCCCTTTTTTGCAAAGGCCATCGTTTTCAGCAAGGCCTCTCCGTAGAGATTAATGCTTCGCTTGTTGAACCAGTAGATAATTGAATCCAGGGTTGGTGAGTAATGGGTGTAAAAGACAGCAGGCTTCTTTTCCGGTTCCTGGTCCAGGGTGATCAAAGAAATTGAGTTTGATATTTCTGCAGGCAAAAGTTTCCGGAGTTTTTCAGTGAACTGAGCGGGCGGATCGGGCATTGCCCCGGAAATGGTAAAGTCCGTTTCATTAACTGGAATGGTGCCTCTTACGATCCCCTGCTTACCGGATACCGGAAAATAGATATAGGCGTTATCACCGCTGCCGGCTTTTTCCGCCTTTGCTTCTGACCGGAGCGCGTGATTGAATAAAGGCGGATCGGTTTTTACGATCTCCACTCCGTCGCCCACCCGGGAGCCCGACTTCATAACAAGGTTGAACTGGTTCTCCCTCCAGTTAAGGGCTCCCGCCCCTGCACCATAATAATTGGCTATGTCCTGCCAGATCCAGCCATCTGGTATCCTGCCCGTTTCCCAGCCCGCCTGGTTAATTTCGATGGTCTGGTTAAATCGCTTTCCCAGCCCTGCCATCTCGGTTTTCAGATTTTTCATGATGGCCTGCTCATGGGTCGTATTCCAGCGCCAGCTTCCCAGGGTCGGATCCCCCGAAGGCCGGATATACATGCTGACGGAATCTCCGGACCCTGAATAGCCGAATTCAGTGGCGTACCTGTAATCCTTTCCCAGCAATTCAAAGGCGGTGACGCTGGTAATGATCTTCTGCGTGGAAGCCGGAGCCAGCCCGATCCGTGAGTTCCTGTCAAATACCACCTGGCCGGTTTTCGCATCGATCACAAAAAGAGAACTCATGGCATGCGCCATTTGTGAGTCGTTCTCGAATGCGGTGTAGGCTTTTTGCAGTTTCTGGCCGACTGTTTGAGCCCCAATACCTGAAATGAGTAATAAGGAACCTCCGCACAGAAAAATGAGCCTGGTTAAATTTTGAATTTTGAACATGGAGCATTGAACATTTCGTATTTACAAATTTAACCATCTGCTACCTTTGCAAACTATGGGAAATGTTAATGCCTCGATCATTACGATCGGAGATGAGTTGCTGATCGGCCAGACCATCGATACCAATTCCGCTTTTATCGCCCAGGAACTGAACAAAATCGGGGTTTGGGTACACCGGCGGGTAGCCGTGGGCGACCAGTACCAGGAGATATGGAATACCCTGGAACAGGAAGGTTCCCTTTCGGATATCGTGATTATCACGGGCGGACTGGGTCCAACAGCAGATGATATCACCAAACCCTTACTCTGTGAATTTTTTGGCGGCCGCCTTGTGGTGAATGAAGACGTGCTCACTCACGTAAAAATGTTGTTTGAAAAAATCTACCGGCGCCCAGGCCCCATACTTGAACGAAACATGAAACAGGCTGAAGTACCGGACAACTGCATTGTACTCCACAATGCAAGGGGAACCGCTCCCGGAATGTGGTTTCCGGCCGCCCTCCGTTCAGGGAAAAATCCCGGCCCCCAAAACAAGGGAACCGTTTATGTTTCTCTGCCCGGGGTGCCCCATGAAATGAAAGGCCTGATCACAGGCGAGGTCATTCCCCGCATTCAGCAGGAATTTGACCTGCCTGCCATCGTACATATGACTGCATTTACGGCTGGCCAGGGAGAATCCGCAATCGCCGAAAGGCTGAAAGATTTTGAACCGGGTTTGCCTGCCCATATCAAACTGGCTTATCTCCCCAATTACGGAATGGTCAAACTCAGGCTTACGGCCACCGGACCAAAACGCGAAGTAGTAGAAAAGGAAATGCTCCCCTATTTTGAAAAACTCCAGGAGCTGGTGAATGATTTCCTGGTGAGCAACGAAGACATCGGGCTCGAAGTGGTGATCGGCCGTATTTTAAAAGCGCGAAACATGACGATGGGTACGGCGGAAAGTTGTACGGGGGGATTTATCGCACACCGGGTCACTTCCGTACCCGGTTCTTCTGCCTATTTTAAAGGCACAGTTGTGAGTTATGCCAATGAAGTGAAGGAGTCGATGCTGGGGGTCCATGCCGAAACCCTTCAGCAGTTTGGCGCGGTCAGTGAAGAAACGGTCAGGGAAATGGTTCGGGGCGCGATCCGGAAACTGGATGTTGATTTTGCGCTGGCAACTTCAGGGATCATGGGGCCTGAAGGAGGAAGTCCTGAAAAACCGGTGGGAACCGTATGGATCGCCGCCGGGAACCGGGAAAAAACAGAGACCCTCCAGCTGCATCTCCGGTTTGACCGGGAGCGGAATATCAGCATGACCGCATCCGCGGCAATGAATTTTCTGCGGAAATTCATCCTGGCACAGCCCTGATCGCCTGGAGCCACGTGATTAAGCGGAATACTTTACCTTTGGCCGGACGATTGCTGCTGAAATTTTCCCTTACGGGAACCCGGACCCGTTTCGCAGGCAGTCCGCATACATCAAACTTAAATCTGAATAATCATATGGCTGTAGTTGACCTGGTCATGCCCAAACTCGGTGAAAGCATCATGGAAGCTACCGTGCTGAAATGGCATAAGCAAGCGGGAGATCCGGTACGCATGGACGAAACTGTGCTGGAAATCGCAACCGATAAAGTGGACAGTGAAGTACCGAGTACGGCTGCGGGGGTGATCGAGGAAATATTATACAAGGTAAATGATGTGGTGCCTATCGGGACCGTGATCGCCCGGATCCGCACTACGGCAGGAGCTGAATCCTCCGCTCCCGTAATAAGCACCCCTCCCAAGGAATCTTTTGTTCAGCCGGCTGAAGAGGCCGAAGTGGTGGGCACTTTCCGCACCCAGCCGGCCCCTTCAAAAACTCCCTCTTCCAATGGGTCGGCAGGCCGGTTTTATTCCCCCCTCGTACTGAATATCGCTGCCAGCGAAGGAGTGAGCATGAGTGAACTGGAATCCATTCCCGGAACTGGAAATGAAGGCCGCGTGACAAAGAAAGATATCCTCCATTACGTGGGTCAGAGAAAGTCTGGAAAACCTGTACGCAGTGAGCAACATGCCACGGAACATACCGAAGTGCCTGTTGTAAAACAAGCTCCTCCCTCCGCATCCTCAGAAACACAACTGACCACTTATACCGGCGGCAATGTGGAGATCATTGAAATGGACCGGATGCGGAAACTGATTGCAGATCACATGGTGCGCAGCAAGCAGACCAGTCCGCATGTAACCAGTTTCACAGAAGCCGATGTCACCAACCTGGTAATGTGGCGGGAGAAAGTAAAGAAGGATTTCGAAAAAAGGGAAGGCACCAAGATCACCTACACCCCGCTCTTTATAGAAGCCATAGTACGATGTATCAAGAAATTCCCGCTGATCAACTGTTCACTCGACGGGCATACAATCATCGTAAAAAAAGATATCAATATCGGGATGGCAACAGCCCTGCCCAGCGGCAACCTCATAGTACCGGTGATCAGGAATGCGGATCAGCTCAACCTGGTTGGACTGGCCAAACAGG
>JBMSNP010000008.1:0-62881 GCA_049421765.1 Chitinophagaceae bacterium | reverse complement strand
TTGGTGGTAAAGAATGGCTGGAATATTTTATCGAGTACCCTTTGCGGGATGCCACTGCCATTATCCTTCACACGCACTTCTACTTTGTCCCCGATGCTTTTTGTACTGATTATAACCGTTGGCTCATACCCGGCCACTCCCGATTTCTTCTTTTCATTTACAACATAAAAAGCATTGGTGATTAAATTTAGCACGACTCTTCCGATATCCTGGGGAATGACATTTACTTTTGGCAATCCTTCTTCATACGTCGTTTTCATCACTGCATTAAATGATTTATCCTTTGCCCTTAATCCATGATAGGCCAGCCGCAAATATTCATCGGTCAGTTCATTGATATCGGTAGGTTCCTTCTGTCCGCTGCTACTGCGGCTATGCTGGAGCATACCTTTTACGATCGAGTCGGCGCGCCGGCCATGGTGACTGATTTTTTCCTCATTGTTATCAATATCATCCGCGATCGTTCTGGCTTCTGAAAAATCCCCCTTTTCGATTGCTGCTTTCATTTCCCCGATCAGTTCCCGGTTCACCTCTGAAAAATTATTGACGAAATTCAACGGGTTTTGAATTTCATGGGCTATGCCCGCGGTGAGCTCTCCAAGCGAAGCCATTTTTTCTCTCTGTATAAGTTGAGTCTGCGCTTCTTTAAGCTCTTTATATGCCGCTTCAATTTTTGTTTTGGCCTTTTGTTTCTGGCGGTTGTTTCTTAAAACTAACAGAGTGATTATAGCAAAGGTCGCAATACCGCCCAGCAGTATATATGTTCTTACTCTGCCTCGGTAAATTACTTTTTCATTTTCTAGTTCCTGCAATCGGTATTGATCAGACAAAAACTGATGTTGTATATTTTTAAGATCTTTAATTTCTTTCTTACTTATACTGTCTTTTTCCAGAAAAGCTAGCTCAAGATATTTGTATGCGCTATCAGTATTATGATTGAGTTTATAGCTCATATATAAATCAGAATAAATATTGGGGTTAACTATTCTTGTTGATTGATTTAGAGAGAGGTTTTTTCTGGCATAGTAAAGACTCGAGTCTTTTACATTTTCTTCAATAAATAATTTTACCAGCGAAGAATAGCAGTTAGATAAAGTGCTATTATTGTTTTGCAGTAAAGCTGCCTGTATTGCTTTATGGAAGAATTGTAATGCCAGGGATTTATTCTTTTTGCTGATGTAAATTTGTCCGATATTATAGAAAACACTAGCTAGATATTTTCTCTGTCCTGTTTGGGAGAAAATCTGTAAAGCCTCTTTTTCTAATTGTAAAGCTGAATCAAGCTTGTTTAATTTTTGATATAGGAAACCTACATTCATATTCACAAATCCAAGCATTTCTGAATCTGCAATCTGCAAGGCAATTTTTTTTACCTCTTTATAATGAAATAATTGTTTTTCTAAATTTCCTGAAGTATACATGAGGTGACCAAAATCGAGATGAATATTCATCAAAACATATTTGGAGAAAACATTTGGAGTTAATGTTTCATTATTTATGCCCCTGTACCAGGCCAACTTTTTATTTTTCGGATTTTCTGCAATTTTAAAAGCTGATAGGAACAACTGATAGGATTCTGTTAAATTATTTAACCGATATTGAATATATCCTTCTGAATCCATTGCCAAGGCTTCGTTCAGCTTTTTATTATTCTTTTGAGCAATTAATTTACTCTTTCTTGTATAATATAATGCTGAGTCCCAATTTTTAGTCGAGTAATAATATCCCAGATCAAAATATTTATAAAATGAAACAGAATCATCTGTCCCTAATTTTCTCTTCTCACCATCTATGCTACTTTTTTGGGCTGTGGCCGAAAAAGTAATTAGCAAGACAGCTCCAATATTTAAAAAGACTTTCATTGTCTATGATTTAATTGACAACTCTATTATAAACTCACTCCCAACTCCTTCTTTTGTCTCCGCCCTCAACACTCCGCCATGTGCTTTTACAATATCATAACTCAATGACAAGCCAAGCCCGGTGCCCTGCCCGGTGGGCTTTGTGGTGAAAAACGGCTGGAAGATCTTTTCCTTTATTGCCTCAGGGATACCGCTACCATTATCCTTGACCTCAATCTCAATTTTACCCGTCAGCTTCCTTGTGCTTACAGAGACAAGCGGCTCATATCCGGATGCATTTGTCTTCTTTCTTTCCGAAACCGCATAAAATGCGTTTGTGATGAGGTTGAGTATGACCCGGCCGATTTCCTGCGGGATCACTTTCACCAGTCCGATGTTTTCATCATAGTCCGTTTTGGTCGCGGCATTAAATGATTTGTCCTTCGCCCGCAGGCCATGGTAGGCCAGCCTCAGATATTCATCGGCAAGGGCGTTGAGATCCGTAAGTTCCTTTTGCCCGGTGCCGGTTCTGGAGTGTTGCAACATCCCCTTTACAATATCCCCGGCCCTTTTGCCGTGATGCAGGATCTTTTCAAGATTTTGCTTTACATCATCCGCAATTTGCCTGGCTACTTCCAGATTTCCCCGGTCGAGTTCCTCTTTCATCTCATCAGCCAGCTCATGGCTTACTTCGGAAAAATTATTGACAAAATTCAGCGGGTTCTGGATCTCGTGGGCGATGCCCGCGGTCAATTCTCCCAGGGAAGCCATCTTCTCCGACTGGATCAGCTGTTGTTGCGCGGCTTTAAGCTCCTCCAACGATTGCTGCAAGGCGTTTTTGGACTCTTCCACTATCTTTCTTTTTTCTTCCAGCTCAGCTATCGTTTCTTCCAGCAGAATTGCGGTGGTGCGTTTAACTTTTTCAGTCCGGTCTAACTTAAAGGATACAATCTCCAGCTCCTTACCCGCCTCCTTCAGCGATTGCTGCAAGGCTTCCTTTTCCTCATTAGACAAGCCTTCGTTATCCCGGATCCATTCCGCTATTTTTTCCAGGTGCTTATTCATCTATCTTTCCTTTAAGGCGATACAACAGGTGGTGAGGTTATGCATTTCCAGGTTTCCCCCGGTGGCCCGTCCCAGTTCTGCGTTGCTGAACATGCCTGCCATGGGTACATTCCAAACGTTTTGGATTCCTCCCAGTTCCTGTGCCATCATGGGCCCCAGGGAAAGGATCCGTCCCGCGCAGCTGAACACCACGAGGGCGTCCGCTTCCGGCATTTCTGTAGCTTTTAATTGCTGAACTCCCTTTATCACTTTTTCCATTACGTCGAAATCAGGCGGCAGGGAGAAACGGACTTTGGAACCCTGGGGCACTGATCCGCTGGTATAATAGGAACGATCTGTCCAATCGACCATCAAACCGGGTCGCATGATCGGGTCTCCCTTTTCCCGTTGCAACTGCAGCGGGAAGTTGGCGGCTATTTCCACCAGCAGATTCGTATTCTCAGGGGTTACATTCTCAATGCCTCCATACCGGGCTGTCAGATCCAAAACCGGGACCCCATCCACGGTAAACACATGGTTTCCTTCACTGCGGGTCACTACTTTTTCCGTACCTACTGCTTTCCATCCACAGGTGGCAATTCCCTTTATTTTCACTTTTAACTCGTCCACAGCAATACAGATCATGGCATTATTGCTTTCTTTACCGTTTGTAAAGACATAAGTATCCGAAAACGCATAATCGTCCCCGGCCGCCCCGCCAAAGGCGTTTACATCAGGTCCTGCGATCTCCTCAATACCCCGTAATACCTCTTCCCCGTCACAGGCTGCATTGCTGGTACCAATTAAAAATGCCGGCACCTCAAACCGGGCTTTGGCTTTTTCCGCGATCCCCCGGGCCACTTCACGGTAGTTCCTGTCTGAGAACGCATGAAAATACAGTTGAAAAAAATCCGGGTTCATATCCAGTAACAGGATGGCCGCAGATCCTTTATCAGGTTGCTCATCGATGAATTCTCCATTGGTAGTACACCCGAATACAAGAATATTTTTCTCATCCAACATCCGGGTAATGGCCATCCGGTCCATGGCCTTGGAAATAAAGCAGATCGCCAGGGTCGGCTGAAAAGCATCACAAACAACCTTTTCAAGCCCGACTTTGATCTCCTCAGTAGATTTTCCTTTGACTGATTTTGCGAGCATAATTATTTTTCTTTTAATACCACCACGCAACAGGCATTATTGTGGTATTCGTTTTTCCCGGTTATTCCCGTGGTTGTGGCGGGCAACGATTTTCCGTATTCACCATAAGTAAAGAACCCGGCCATCGGTACATCCCAGATTTTTTGAACCCGTTCGATTTCATCTTTTACTACCATTCCAAAAGACAAATGCCTGCTGACACAGGAAAACATGACCAGGGCATCGGCTTCTTTGGCTTCCGATTTGACACGCTTACAATCGGCCACAACGGCATCAATCGAATCAAAATCGGGTGGCATGGAAAACTTAATTTTTGAACCCTGTGGTACTCTGCCTGAACAGATTAATGAACGATCCTCCTTATTGGCAAACATGGCCGTTCGTATCACGGGATCGGCATGTTCTCTTTGCACTTCCAAGGGATAATACCATGAACTGAGAAAGGTGGTCACATCCGTTTCCACATCATTTTTGATATCTACCCCAAGGTAATTCATCAGGATATCCAGTGCCGGCTTATCATCTATGGTGTACACGGTGCTTCCCTCACTTTTTGTTACCGTTTTGGTGGTGCCTATGGCTTTCCATCCACAAGTGGCAATGCCTTTCACGGCAATTTTATCTTCATCGATGATCAGTGCGATGAGCGCGCTGTCTGATGATCGTGTATTCGTGAACACAACTGTTGATTTGAGTTCCAGATCATCCCCTGCCTTACCTCCGAAAATGGTTATTTCCTGGTCACGTGAGGCCGGATCATTTTCAAACGCCTGCATGATGCCTTCCACAAAGGGTTCACCGTCCATGGCCACCCCGCTGTTGGCAATGATAAATGCCGGCTTATCGAATGCTTGTTTACCGCAAGCAGCCAGTCTTTGGGCGTCTTCGAAGGCAGTAGCCTGATTGGCTTCAATCAGTTCAATTTTAAAAAAGTCCGGGTTCATATCCAGAAGTAAAATCGCCATGCCGCCTGCCAATACTTCACCATCAATAAATTCACCTGCAGTAGTGGCTCCAAAAATTTGAATGCCTTTTTCGTCCAATAGTCCGGAAATAGCTTCCCAGTCCTGTTTTACAGAAAGGAACACTATTGCAAGGGTTGGTCTGAAATCATCTGAAATAGCCCCTCCCAGTGCTATGTTAATCTCTTCAGCAGATGTACCTTTTATCGATTTTGCTTGCATTTTTTATAAACAGCTATTTTTCCTTGAATGCCACCCAGCTTACGGTTGTACCATGAAATTCGGGTCGGGTATCATTATCGACTTTACCAAATTCACCCAAAGAGAAAAAGCCCGCCATCGGTTTATTCCAGGTGGCAGCCAATCCTCCTATTTCTGAAGTCACCATGGGCCCCAAAGATGATAACCTGCCCACACAGGAAAAGACCAGCATCGCATCGATATCGGGTAATTCATTTTCTCTTATTGCTTTTGTGCTGTCAATGACCGTATCAATCACTTCCAGGTCAGGCGGAAGTGAAAAACGGAATACGGATCCTTCTCTTACCGGGCTCCCTAACATGACGGATTGATTTTCCTCATTCCAAAGCACAATAGGATTCATAACCGGTTTTGCTGCTCCTCTTTGAAACTGCAATGGGAAACTGTCCAATCCAAACTTCATGGGGAAACTGTCCAATCCATCCGATTTTGAACTCGTGAGCATATCCGTTCCCAGGAATTTTCTGATTACTTCCATTGCCGGTTCATGATCGATCGTAAACACCCAGTTCCCTTCACTTTTAGTGATCCTTTTCTCAGTCCCGACCGGTTTCCACCCCGAGACGGCGGAGCCCTTCACCGCGACCTTATCTTCATCAATGATCAGTGACAGAATCCCGGAATCGGTTTTCGCCCCGTTGGTAAATACTGTACCGGTAAAGTGGATATGTTCTCCCGCCATACCGCCGATAACCGTAGCCTCCGGTCCTGCATGATGTAATATGCCCCGGATCACTTCTTCACCCGGCACCCGGATATCCGCTGAGGAGATGATAAACGCCGGGTGATTAAAAGCATTTTTTCCCAGCTCCCCCACTTTTCCGGCAGATTCAAATGCGGAGGCTGACTGAAAATTTTCCAATACCAGCTTGAAATATGCTGTAGGGATGTCCACCAACAACACAACGATACCATCTGGCTGAATCCCCTCTTCCGTAAATTTTTCAGAGGTGATGGCGCCAAAGACGCCTATGCCCTCCTCATCTAACATAGCCACAACGGGATCAATATCCTGAACAGCCGTCAGGAATACAAAGGCCAGGGTGAATTTTAACCCGTCCGCCTTACATTGCATAAGCGCAGAACGGATTTCTTCCGTTGATTTTCCTATGATAGTTTTTGCAAGCATTCTTTCATATTATTTTTCTTTCAATGTCACCCAGCAGCAAGCGCCGGAATGGTATTCCTGTTTCCCCTTTTTTGTTCTGCCATATTCACCATACGTAAAAAAACCGGCCATGGGTGTTTTCCAAACATCCGCCAGGCCGTTGTTCTCTGCTGTGACCAGCGGGCCTAATACCGGCGAGCGGCCTGCACAGGAAAAAATCAGTAAAGCTTCAGCCTCTGTCTTAGTCGTATTTTTTAATTGCTTTGCTTCGTCAAGAATTTCATCGACAATATCAAACTCAGGCGGCATGGAAAACCACAATTTGGTTCCTTCCGGCATTCCGATATCCATCAGCAATGCGTTTTCATGATAATCGATCTTTAACGGAGATCTTAAAACGGTATCACCTCCGTGTTCTCTTTCCGTAATAAATGGATAGGTGAAACCCAGTTCTTCAAAAACCTTAAATTCCTTATCTGTTTTCTTCTCTTCCTTTCCAAGGTATTTCAGATACATTTCCACGGCAGGCTGTCCGTCTATCGTGTACAGTTTATTACCTATACTTTTTGTAACTGTTCGGGAGATACCCATAGGCTTCCATCCTGTTATGGCCATTCCGGAAAGTGAAATCTTATGGCTATCCAGTACCAAGGCAATTATTCCAAGATCTGTTTCTTTTTCGTAGGTAAATACATAGGTACCCGTAAACGTCCAATCATCCCCTGCCATGCCGCCAAAGAATATACGTTCCGGCCCGATAGCTTTTTCGATATTTTTCACCAATGATTCTCCGTCCAGAAATTCTGCTTTCTTGTTCATACCGGTACTGCAAATTATCAGGGAAGGGTCATTGAATTTTTTTAATGCATCCCGTCCCAAATCAGCGGCAACATGCTCTATGCTTCTGTCTCCGATTTCTTCAAATAAGATGGTGTAAGATTCCTTTGGAATATCCAACAGCAATACGGCAGTTTCTCCCTCGGTTTGCTGTCCATTTATAAATTCCCCGCAGGATGTGGCGCCGAAGATATCTATGCCATGCTGATGCATGAATTCAGCTACAGCCTTTCGGTCTTGCTTGATGGAAATAAAGACAATGGCCAGTGTGGGCAAAAAGCCGGATGACAGGCAATCTTCCAAAGCTGATTTTAATTCATCTGCTGAAGCTCCTTTGATTGATCTGGCTTGCATTCCTTACGATTTTTTGTTAGTTATTTTAGAATAGACCATGAAGGATAAATGGATAACACAAGCTTTATAGTTCAACAGGGCGAATCAGGAAATTAATGACTGAGACAATGTGCCAGGACTGATTTACATTGGTAATTATCAGGTAATTAATTGACGAGTAAGATAAAAATCTTTCCTCATATAACCATTTATATTCCGTAATATCTGTAATAATAATTTGAGGAAAAAACGTAACCTCAGCAACACTCTCCGTCGAGCACTTTCACTGTTTGTTCATAGAAGTTTTTAGCGCGCTCGGGAGTGCTTCCGATACAAACAACACCCAGTTTGCCAAATTGCGAGAGCGCTCCAATCAGGTGAAACATCACGCCTTCCTGTGAAGTGCCGTCGTAATGCAGCTGGTGAAGCATGGCAATATCAACCAGGTCGGGCGGAGTGAGCCCTTTGTATTTTTCACTCCACAGGTTGTCCGAACAATAATAATACCGGGTCTGGCGGTTGGCGGTCAGGTACAACCCGTTTTCATAATCATAATCCCCGTCCGTCAGGAATTGCAGGAGAATATAGGGATGTGTGGTACCTCCTTTGCGCAGATTGATCTCGATGGCGTAGTGTTTCCAGCCTTCTGCTTCCTTTACTGAAATAAAGTCGACAGCAAATCGCCCCATCACGCCTTGTTTCTGAAGCGCCTCGGCCACTTTCAAACCGTACTCCCCGATCTCAATGGCATAATCCTCATTGGCCGGGAAATGGGCCCCGATAAAGACCTGCCCGCTTTCTCCTCCCACCACCTGGTCGTGAGTGGAAATCACTTTACAGTCACCCAGCGGATTGATCCGGCACTGAACTGAAGGGGAAGTCTTGATCTTTCCGTCCACAAATTCTTCGACGATCCCGCGCATGTGCTGGAACTTAAACATGAATTCCTTGAAATTCAGATCGCCCGCCACGATCTTCAGGCGGGTAGACAAATTTTCCTTGATCCATTGTTTCCAGTCGCTCTGGTCTTCAATCCCGTCGTAGGAAAAAACCGCGTTTCCTTCCCCTGAAAATCCGTCATTCATTTTAACCACCGCTTTCCGAAGGGATGGGTTATTCAGTTTCAGGTCGGTCAGGGCCGCAACGATCTCCTCTTCGTTCTTCAAATCCTCAAATCCTTCCGGGACCTGCAAACCACACTGCTGGAAAATCCTGCGGCTGTTGGTCTTGTTCCCGATCTCAAAAAGTTCCGGATCACATCCGTAAATAGGCATATCCAGTTTTACAGCCAGGGTGCGTTCATAGTTGGTTACGGTGAAACAGGCCATGTGTGCAGCATTTCCCTGCGGAATACTTTTCCGGATACGTTCGATCAGCCTGGGCCGGTCCAGGATCTTTTCTGTCAGTGATTTGGGAGAGGCGTCATAACAGCTCAGCATGGTCAGCCGGTGCAGGGCATGATGCCGGGTGATCCCCGGCAAAAGGTGCAGGTAATAATCCACAATCACGGGATCCACCGGAGTGCTTGTCACATAAACCACATGCGTGCGGGGCATCCGTAGCAGCATCAGGAGGCAGAGCAGCCGTTCTTCATAATGAACATGTCCGCTGACTTTAGCCAGGATCTCCTGGTCCAGCGTGATGGATGGTATGATTACCACGGATTTAGAAGCCAGCTTATCAGGAAATACTTTCCGGAACTGCCGGGGAAATGAATGCTGGAGTTTCCTGAACAGCAATATTTCTTCCATCGAGCCTGGTACAGGTTCTTTCTTTTCGGCAGTGGAGAGCTGTACTTTGACTGTTTCAGACATGGCCGTTTTCTTGAATTGAAGGACCTCTAAATTAAGGATTATTGCCCGATTTCCATGCCACTAGATCAGGCTTCCTGGCCTGTCCAAAGCGCACCCCCGATGCTGTTTCGGGAGGCCCCGGTAACGGATGCAAATACATTGTATTCCTGGCGCCAGCGCAGCACACCGATAAAAGCCATGATAATTGCTTCCTTGTACTGGATCATTTCTTCTGAAGGAATCACGACACGAATACCCTGTTCGGCCAATACTTCCCCGATCCGGGAAACCAGGAACCGGTTCAGTGCCCCGCCGCCGGTCACCAGCAATTGGGGTTGCTGTCCCGAAGCATGCTGTTTCCCGGTGCTGACAAGGGCGCGGCCCACCTGCCTGGCGATATGCTCATTATATGTCCGCAAGGCATCCGAAATACCTGTTCCCCCTTTTTTCAGTAGAGGATATACCACATCCGTACCAAAATCATTTGACAGTGATTTCGGGTATGGATGACTGTAATACCCGAGTGAATCAAGTGCATCCAGCAAACTTGTATCCAGGGTACCCGCGGCCGCCATCTCTCCACCCTCGTCAAAATCCTTCCCGGCATCTCTAGCCAGCATGTTCAACACCCGGTTGGCAGGGCAAATATCAAAAGCGATATAAGATTCCTGATTCAGGGAAATATTTGCGATGCCGCCGATGTTCAGGAAAAAATCATAGCCGGGAAACAACAATTTCTCACCGATGGGTACGATCGGCGCACCCTGGCCGCCAAAAGCGACATCGATCGCGCGGAGATCAGATACCACGGGCAGGCCCGTCACCGCAGCGATCGTGGCTCCGTCCCCGAGCTGCGCGGTCATCCCGCGAGCGGGCAGATGAAATGTGGTATGCCCGTGTGAGGCGATCAGGGCCACTTTATACTGCAACTGGTTTTCTTCCATAAACCGGGTAACCTGTTCCCCGGTATACCGCCCATAATCGGAATGCAACAACAGGTATTCACCGGCCGAAAGCCCGTTAGCACCCTGTAATCTTTCCTCCCATTCCCGGGAATAAGGATAACAGGTCGTTTTAACGATCTCAAAACTCCATTTTCCAGCCTGCTCCGTGAATTCCACGCAGGCAAGGTCCAGCCCGTCGAGTGAACTGCCGCTCATTAAACCGATTGCCCGGTAAATCATAGCCTTTTTTATGTATTTAGATTAGATTTGCCTGAAATCAAAAGTACCTATTTTTTACGCGTTGCAACGAGGAGAATGAGCCTGATTACGGGTACTTTATCAAGCTCCCGAAAACAAAAAACAAACCGATTCCATGATCGTAAATTTAAGTCAGCAGCACTCACTGGTCAGTAACTGGGTGTCCGAGATCCGGGATGTATCCGTTCAGAACGACCGGATGCGATTCCGCCGGAACCTCGAAAGGATCGGAGAGGTGATTGCTTATGAAATAAGCAAAGTCCTGCCTTTTACCGAAAAAGAAATCCAGACTCCGCTTGGGATTGCGGATCATAAAATGCTGCAGCAACAACCGGTGCTGGCCACCATCCTACGGGCGGGTCTGCCCCTCCACCAGGGTCTGTTGAATTATTTCGACAAGGCCGACAATGCCTTTATTTCCGCATACCGGAAGCACCACAAAGACGGCAGCTTTGAGATCAGCCTGGAGTATGTATCCTGTCCAGAACTGGAAAACCGGGTACTTATTATTTCCGACCCGATGCTTGCAACGGGCTCTTCCCTCGTCAAAACCATCCATCATTTGAAAGCAGAGGGAAAACCCGCCGCGATCCATATCGTTTCCGCCATCGCGTGCACTGTCGGGATCGAGTATGTAAAACGGGAAGAACCTTCCGTCACGATCTGGTGCGGGGATATTGATGATGAACTGACCGCCAAAGGGTATATCGTGCCGGGGCTTGGAGATGCGGGAGATCTTGCCTTCGGAACAAAAATCCAGAATTAGCCCGGCTTTGAAGGGTTTTAAAAGTCGAGTTTGTTGACTGATATTCAATTCTATAGAAAATTGGATTCCGGTTACAAAGCGGTCCCCGTGCAGCAATATTTTCCTTTTACAGGTCTTTAAATTTTCTTACTTTTCCAGTTCGTACCAGTGTCTTTTTGCCAGACCGGCAGATAGATATTAACAAGAGGCAATTTCAGTTTGAAAAAATTCGTTTTAACTCAATAGCACCCTTCGAAATCAACTGACGGCCAGTGAAAAACATTAAATAGTGTGATGAAAAAAATTCTTTTCTCCCTGATGGCTTCTGTGGCGATTCAAACTGTGACCCATGCCCAGGATCCTAATTTTTCCCAGTTTTTTGCCTCGCCGCTTACCCTGAACCCGGCCCTCACCGGCAAATTCGACGGAACCTTCCGGGTTGCGGGGAATTACCGGAATCAATGGCCCACAATCAACAATGCTTTTGTAACCAAAACGGTATCCGCGGATTTCGGGATCCTGAAAAACAGGTTGAATGACATCGACCAGATGGGTGTGGGGATTCTGGGTGTGACAGACCGGGCAGGAGACGGGGTACTGGTCACAAACTATGCAGGGCTTTCCCTGGCATTTCATAAAGGTCTTGATGAAAACGGTTACCACCAGATTGGCGCAGGATTCCAGGCTGCTTATACCAACAAAAGGCTGGATGTGACAAAAGTATACTTTGAGGATGAATTGACTCCTTTTGGATTTATCCCGGGTACCACTGGTGAAGTATTTTCAAATAAACAAATCAACGTAAGTTATGTGGATGTGAATGCCGGTGTATTGTACAACGGAAGCACAAACGGGTATAACAACTTTTATATTGGCGCCTCGATGTATCACATCAACCGCCCCAAAGAAAGTTTCCAGGGCGGACAATTTATCCTGAATGCCCGGACCACCCTCCAGGCAGGAGGCAAGATCCCTATCGGCTCCTATAATTACCTGCATTTTTCCGCCATCCACAGTATGCAGGCCAAGGCTTATAATACCGTGGCCGGCGGAGCATTCTCCTACAACGTAAACAACGACAATGACAATCCCACCAACGTCTATATCGGGGCCTGGTACCGCTTTGAAGATGCCGTGATTCCCTATATCGGTTTGGAATTCTCGGGGCTGCATATTGGCGCCACCTACGATGCCAACACCTCTACCCTGAAACCGGCTTCCAATACCCGGGGCGGCATGGAGATCTCCCTCATTTATATTAAAAAGCCATCGGATCCGAACGCCAAAAAACTGAACTGCCCCCGGTTCTGATTCAGACCGAAGGCATCAGGAGAGGCAGGATAAACCAGCAAAACAGGGAGATCAGAATTACGGCCACCATATTCATAACAAACCCGGCCTTTACCATTTGATTTAATTTGACATGACCGCTCGCAAAGATGATGGCATTGGGCGGAGTGCCCATGGGCATCATACTTGCACAACTGGCCGAAAGGGTCATGGGAATCCCGAGCAAAAGCGGGTTGATCCCCATGACATCCGCCAGGGAGCAAACCACGGGAGCAAACACGATCACCTGCGCCACATTGCTCATCAACTCACTGATGAAAATGGATATCACCGCAACCGTTACAATGAGAATAAACCCGGAACCTGCATAACGGGCAAGCCACTCCCCCAATTCTGTGATCAGTCCCGCTTTTTCCATGGCATCAGCCAGGGCAATTCCGCCCCCGAATAATAAGAGGATTCCCCAGGCCATGTGACTGGTATCTTCCCAATCCAGTACTTTCCCCTTTCCGCCTTTTTCACCCGAGAAATACTTTTCAGCCATCGTTCCTGCTCCCGAAGGACAGATAAACAACGCCAGGGCACCCAGGATCGCAATCATGTTGTCGTCTAAGCGGAACCAGGGCTGGCTCCGGTTGATCAGGTCTTTACAAATCCACAACAGGGCCGTACAGATAAAAATGGCCAGCACGCGTTTCTCAGCCGCGGATGGTTTACCAAGCAATCGAAGTTCCTCACGGATATGCCGTGTTGCACTTTCTGTCGACCTGATCCGGTTGGGAAAAAGAACCCGGGTGCTGACCCAGTAAAGGGCCATCATCAGCAATAAAGCGATGGGCAGGCAAAGCAACATCCAATCGATGAAATCGATCGTGATATGGTATTTTTTTTCAAAGTACCCAACAAACTGGACATTTGGCGGAGTACCTATGATGGTGGCGATCCCCCCGAAATTGGAAGCGTAGGCGATGGCAAGCATGAGGCAAAGACTGAAATTTTCGAAATTTCCCTGCTTGTCTCCGTTTTCCCGGATTACATGTATGACCGATAATGCGATGGGAAACATCATCATGGTGGTTGCTGTATTACTGAGCCACATGCTCAGCAGTCCGGCAGAAAGGATAAAGCCGAGGATGATCCTGTTTCCGCTTGTTCCTGTTTTGACCACAATATTCAGCGCGATGCGACGATGCAGATTCCATTTCTCTATGGCCAATCCGATCATAAAGCCTCCCATGAACAGAAATATGACTTCATTGCCGTAAGCCGAGGCTGTGTCCCGGATTGTGTTGATCTTTAAAAGGGGGAAGAGCACCAGGGGAACCAGGGCAACCACCGGCATGGGCAGGGCTTCAGTCACCCACCAGGTGATCATCAGGCCCCCTGCTGCCAAAACCCGGGCTGCGGGTTCTGGCACCTGGAAAGGGTTGATAAAATAAAGAATCCCCGAAACAAGCAGTCCCGACAGCAGTGAAATGAGTTTCCTGTTTTCTTTTGACAAGGGGATTTTTTTTTGAATGTACAATCTATTTGGGTTTTCCACTCACCCATGGATTCCCTTTCAAATAAAAGCGATAAGGAAGAAGGGCATCCCGCCCTGCATAAGCCACACCGATCCGGGGCGATTTGGCGATCTCGCCGGAAGAAAAGAAATGGTTATCCCCGGCAATATACAGGTCAGGGCCGGTCAAAATAAATCCATTTAGATCAACCCGGAGACCCAGTGCTTTCGACAGGTTACCCGGTCCGCTGGTGATTCCGTAGTCCGTTTCCTTTTTCCCGGTCCGTTTCATCATGGCGCTTAAACCGGATACCGGCTCAAGCGCCCGGATCAGAATGGCATGGGGAGTTTCGGACAGCCCGGTTACCACATTGAACAAATGATGGATCCCGTAACATAAATAAATATAGGACACTCCTCCGGGAAGATACATGACCCGGTTGCGATCCGTTTTCCGTCCGCCCCACGCATGTGAGGCTCTGTCCTGTACACCCGCATATGCCTCCACTTCCACAATCCGTCCTGAAGTCAGGATTCCTTGCTTACGGGTTACGAGGATTTTTCCGAGCAACTCTTCTGCGATTTGCAGCACATCCGTGCGTCTGTAAAAAGAAAGGGGCAGTTTTTTCATGGCATCATACGGAAGTCTGGGAGGTTGTAAAACCGGCTATCCGGTTCTTTCACCTTATCCCTATATTTACTCCACAAATTAAGGCTTTGCTCAAGGAAATTGTAATTGCCATTCAAGGCTGGGAAGAGGCCCGTCTCTTTATCCGGAAACACCGATTATTCAGGTGGATTCTGATCCCCGGCATCATCTATACCATTCTTTTTATTGCCGGTATGTTTGTTTTCTGGCACTCGTCCGATGTGGTTGTTTCCTGGATCAGCCGGCAACTCAACATTGAAACCTGGCTTCAAACGGAGCGAAGTGCGTGGCTGAGTTTTTTCCTGGTCATGACGGAAATGATGCTGCGGCTGGTATTGGTGTTATTTTATTTTTCGATTTTCAAATACGGGATCCTGATCCTTGGATCCCCTGTATTCGCCTATCTCAGTGAAAAAACCGAATCGATCATAGAAGGGAAGGAATATGCATTCAGCTGGTCTTCCATTAAGAAAGATTGTGTCCGCAGCATCCGGCTTGATCTGCGTAATGCAGGCTGGCAATCCATTTACATGGTGGCATTGATCATCACATCGATGATCCCGGTTGTGGGGTGGATCACCCCGGTAATCGCCCTGCTGATGGAATGTTATTATTTCGGGTTTTCGATGCTCGATTACAGTTATGCCCGGGCCCGCCTGACCCCTTCACAAAGCATACAATTCACGGGGGAGCACAAAGGGCTTGCCATCGGAAACGGGTTTCTCTTTTACCTCATGCATATCCTGATCGTACTGGCACCGGCATATGCAGTGATCGCAGCCACACTCAGTGTTCATAAAATGAAATCAAACGGATAAGATGGCAGTTGTATATCTTATACCCGCTCTTCTGGCCGAAGAAGGTCTGTCCGCCATCCCGGCTTATGTAAAGGATGCAATTGGTGAATGCCGGGTTTTTTTTACAGAAAACGAAAGGACCACACGCCGGTATTTTAAAAAGCTTTGGAAAGAAATGGTCATCGATGCCTATGAATGGCACACGATCGGGCCCGACTCACCGCGGATTTTCCGCGAAGTAATCGCACAGGGAAAAACAACAGGAATTGTGAGCGAAGCAGGTCTTCCGGGTGTCGCTGACCCGGGCCAGTCCCTGGTGGCTGTGGCCCAGGAATCGGGGGCTACGGTAAGACCCCTGGCAGGCCCCGGTTCCATCATGCTGGCCCTGATGGCCAGCGGAATGAACGGCCAGCACTTCCAGTTTGTAGGGTATCTCCCCATCGATACACGGGAACGTATAAAAGCCATCCGGGAACTGGAGACCGAATCGATCCGGAAGAACAGCACCCAGATCTTTATTGAAACCCCCTACCGGAATAATCAGTTGCTGGACACCATTCTCCGGAACTGCCGGCCATCCACGCGTCTATGCATTGCTACCGGGCTCACGGGTCCAGAAGAAAAAGTACATACCAAACCGGTTGAAGCATGGTTAAAAGAAATACCGGACCTGCATAAAAAGCCCAGCATTTTCCTGCTTCAAGGTCAGGGCTGAGATTCCGTTTTTACGCTGTCTACTAGGTAGGGGCTGTCGCCGCGCCAGGGCAGAATTCCGTTTTTCATCCGGTAACGAACCGTGATAAAATGCCCCTGCAGGCTCTCCAGCTTTTTGGCGGTTTTTTCGTCGGGCACGGAGAAGAAAAATTTTTCCGAAGCCAGGGCCACTTTTTCCTGAGACCGGATGCTGCTCAGGATCAGTTCCCCTTCATAGGTTTTGAACAAGGTTCCCTTTCGTGAAAATTTCTGGAGAAGCCCGGTACGGTATCCTTCGCTGTAGGTGAAAAAATATTTCCAGTACACAAGACCAGCCAATAGCAAGATCAGTATGATAATAAAATTTCGGCGAAACTTCCGGAACCGCGAAACCCGGGGGGGCGAAGCCGGGTCCGGGGAGGCCAGTGGCTGGTATGATCCGGGAGGTGGCGAAGCGTCCATAATCAGGGGGTTATAACAAAAAATTTGTAGCCCTAAATCAATTATTATTATACATTTGCTCCCAATTTACAACTTGTTTGTAAACATGATCAATATACTGACACATACCAAGCAGATGGCCTTTCACGCCCCCATTACCAGCGGGGTATATTCTGTTGGCTTTGACGTCTTCACTTTTTCACGCCCCCGACGCCGCCCTGTTTCCTGACAGGACGAACCCCTCACCACGGTCCCTGTCAGTGGAGAACCCCCAGGCTTCTTTTTGGACTGGTGAACCATACGTGAATACACTCTGAAACAAAATGGACAAACATAATATCGTAATCCGGGTGGCGACTGCTTCCGATAAGGTTTATTCGTCGACCATCACGGCGGAAATGGAAGCCTCGGCGGCCGCCCGGGGCACCGGGATCGCGAAGCGTACACCGGAATACATCGAAAAAAAAATCGATGAAAAAAAAGCCGTGATCGCCATTACGGACCAGAACGAATGGGTCGGCTTTTGCTATATTGAAACCTGGAGTCATGGCGAATACGTGGCCAACAGCGGGCTGATCGTGGCCCCGGCGTACCGGAAAAGCGGTGTAGCCAAAGCCATTAAAAAAAGGATCTTCGAACTTTCCCGGGAGCAATACCCTGATGCTAAAATCTTCGGCCTTACCACCGGGCTGGCCGTGATGAAGATCAACAGTGAACTCGGGTATGAACCGGTCACGTATTCGGAACTGACCCAGGACGAAGATTTCTGGGCCGGGTGCCGGAGCTGTGTTAACTATGAGATCCTGATGAGCAAGGAACGGAAAAACTGTATGTGCACGGCCATGCTGTACGACCCCAAAGACCATTACGCACCTGAGGTTACCAAAAAATACTTCGAAGAAAACAAAAAGGGTTTTGAGCGACTCCTGAAATTCAAACAATGGAAACTGTTGCGGCCATTCCTGAAAAAAGACAGGCCGGACGGAAACAATTCCGGCGGAGGCAAGCCCCGTTCCCTGTTTTATCATTTCTTTCATCATTAACCGGATAACAATATGGCCAGGAAAGTAGTACTCGGGTTCAGTGGCGGATTAGACACCTCCTACTGTGTAAAATACCTGGGAGAGGATTTGGGCTATGAGGTCCACAGCATCATCGTCAACACAGGCGGGTTCAGCGATGCGGAATTGAAAGAGATTGAAACCCATGCATACCGGCTGGGGGTGAAGTCCCATCAAACCGTACATGCGGTAAAAAGTTATTACGACCGGATCATTCGCTACCTGGTTTACGGCAACGTACTGAAAAATAACACCTACCCCTTGTCAGTTTCTGCGGAAAGACTGGTCCAGGCCCTCCATATCGCAGAACATGCCAGGGACCTCCAGGCCGATGCAGTCGCGCACGGGAGTACCGGCGCCGGGAACGACCAGGTCCGTTTTGATATGATCTTTCATATCATGATACCCGGCACAGAAATCCTGACTCCGATCCGGGAACTCCGGCTCAGCCGGGAAGAGGAAATCGCCTACCTGAAAGGAAAAGGGGTGGATATGAATTTTGAAAAAGCCGTTTACTCCATCAATAAAGGATTGTGGGGTACCAGTGTTGGTGGCCGTGAAACCCTTTCTTCCAAAGGGATGCTGCCTGAGGAGGCCTGGCCGACACAGGCTACCCAGACAGGGAGTGAAGAAGTAAAACTCGGTTTTGAAAAAGGGGAACTGGTTTCAATCAATGACCGGTCGTTCCTCCACCCTGCAGACGCGATCCAGTACCTGCAATCCCTCGCGGGACCATACGGGATCGGGCGCGATATCCATGTCGGGGATACCATCATCGGTATTAAAGGGAGGGTGGGATTTGAAGCCGCCGCCCCGATGGTGATCATAAAAGCCCATCATGCCCTGGAAAAACATGTCCTCACCAAATGGCAGCTCCAATGGAAAGACCAGCTGGCCCAGTTTTACGGAAACTGGCTCCATGAAGGACAGATTCTGGACCCGGTGATGCGGGATATCGAATCCTTTCTGACCAACAGCCAGCAACACGTAACAGGTTCTGTATTCGTTCAGCTGATGCCCTACCGCTTCCAGGTACTTGGCATCGAATCAGCGTTTGACCTGATGAGTTCTAAATTTGGTAAATATGGGGAAATGAATACGGGTTTTACAGGCGAAGATGTAAGAGGTTTTTCCAAAATATTCGGAAACCAGACACGGATCTGGATGTCCGTTGACCGGGACAACAACCAATAGTTTACTATTGGTATAAAAAAATTACCATGAAGATAAAAGCAGGAATCATAGGAGGTGCGGGGTACACAGGAGGTGAACTGATTCGCCTGCTGCTGAATCACCCGCAAACGGAAATCGCGTTTATACACAGCCGCAGCCAGGCCGGTAAGCCGGTTTATACCGTGCACCGCGACCTGGAGGGTGATACCGGGCTAGCTTTCAGCGGCGAAATCGGGGAGGATATCGATGTGCTCTTTCTTTGCCTGGGACATGGTGAATCCGTTAAATTCCTGAAGGAGAATAAAATCCCCGAAAGGATAAAACTGATCGACCTGGCCAATGATTTCAGGCTTTCAGCCCATTCCGTTATGGACGGCCGGCATTTTGTATACGGTTTGCCTGAATTGAACCGGGAGAAGATCAGGACAGCCTCCCACATCGCCAATCCCGGGTGTTTTGCCACCGCCATCCAGTTGGGTTTACTGCCCCTGGCGGCAGAGGGCTTGCTGGAAGAAGTGTATACAACTGGGATCACGGGATCAACTGGTGCCGGCCAGTCTCTCAGCCCCACTTCTCACTTTAGCTGGCGGGTCAATAATATTCAGGCATATAAAACACTAACTCACCAGCACCTGGGTGAAATAGGGGAATCACTGGCCCAACTGCAGTCCGCTCAACCCGTGGACCTGAATTTTGTTCCCTGGCGTGGTGATTTTTCCCGCGGAATTTTTGCCAGCTCCACCTTACACTGTGAGCTGGGTATCGGGGAACTGACAACGCTTTACGAATCATTTTACGCGGACCATCCTTTTACACAGGTCTGCCGTGATGCCATATTTCTGAAACAGGTGGTGAATACAAACAAAGCTGTTGTCCAGCTCGAAAAGGCCGGGCACAAACTGGTCGTACATACCGCCATAGACAACCTGCTGAAAGGTGCTTCCGGACAGGCGGTGCAAAACATGAATCTCCTGTTTGGTTTTGAGGAAACCACCGGGCTGAAATTGAAAGCCGGTTATTTTTAACATCAATACCCGGATGGGTCTGAACTATGAACTTATTTGACGTTTATCCACTGAATGATATTACGATCGTGAAGGCAAAAGGATCCTATGTATGGGACGATAAAGGAGAACAGTATCTCGATCTTTACGGAGGCCACGCAGTGATCAGTATCGGCCACACGCATCCCCATTGGGTTCAGCGGATTGAAGAGCAGCTGGAAAAGATCGCGTTTTATTCCAACTCAATCCGGATCCCCTTGCAACAGCAACTGGCGGAAAAACTCGGGGTGGTGTCGGGAAAAAAGGATTACCAGCTTTTTCTTTGCAACAGCGGGGCTGAAGCAAATGAAAATGCCCTGAAACTGGCGAGTTTCTGCAATGGCCGGAAAAAAGTGATTGCATTCAGCAGATCCTTCCATGGCCGCACTTCGCTTGCCGTGGCAGCTACGGACAATCGCAACTATGTAGCACCCGTTAATGAAACGGAAAATGTCATCTTCCTTCCCTTTAACGATGCGGACGCGCTTGACCGCTGTTTCGGGGAGCACGGGAATGACATTTCTTCCGTAATCATCGAAGGCATACAGGGCGTGGGGGGGATCCACGTGGCGGAGGATGGTTTTTTACAGCAGATCCGGACACTTTGTGATAAATACGGTGCGCTGTATATCGCCGACAGCGTACAGTGCGGGTATGGAAGAAGCGGGAAATTCTTCAGCCATGATTTCGCAGGCGTACACGCGGATATCTATACCATGGCCAAAGGCATGGGCAACGGCTTTCCCGTGGCCGGGCTTGCCATCGCCCCACATATCAAACCCAAGCATTTTCAACTGGGAACCACATTCGGCGGCAATCACCTCGCCTGCGCTGCGGCCCTGGCTGTACTTGAGATCATTGAAGAGGAAAAACTGATGGGCAATGCCGTGATGGTTGGGAAATACCTGAAAGATGAGCTCGAAGCCATACCCCACCTGAAAAATGTTCGCGGTCGCGGCCTGATGATCGGGTTTGACGTACCCGATGAACTCAAGGACCTGAAAAAGAATTTGCTCTGGAACCATAAGATTTTTACCGGGGAGGCAAAACCCAGTGTGATCCGCCTCCTGCCATCCCTCGCCCTGAAAAAAAGGGATGCCGAACAATTCATCGAATCCATCAAGGAAGAGATCAATCATTTAGCCTCAATCCCCGCCTCGTAATATGAAAAATTTTGTATCTGTCCGGGATGTTGCCCCCTCCGGCCCTGCCGGGAATGCCATTGATATACTTGTACAAAAGGCCCTGGCCTACAAAGCAAACCCCTTTACCGACCGAACACTCGGAGCCGGTAAACGAATCGGCTGTCTTTTCCTGAACCCGAGCATGCGAACCCGACTGAGTACACAGATCGCCGCCCAGAACCTGGGAATGGAAGCCATCATATTCAATGTAGGCAGCGAAGGTTGGGCGCTTGAATTCGAAGAAGAAGCGATCATGAGCGGTACTACGGTAGAACATGTGAAGGATGCCGCGCCTGTTTTCGGACAGTATTTCGACATCCTGGCGATCCGGACTTTCCCTTCGCTGAAAAACCGCGACGATGATTACAGTGAACTCTATATAAAGCAATTCATCCGGTATGCCGGAATTCCGGTGGTGAGCCTGGAAAGCTCCACCCTCCACCCCCTTCAATCCCTGACCGATATCATAACGATACAAGAAAGCTTAAGCGAAAATCCGCTCCGGCCAGGAACCCGTCCGAAGATCGTACTCACCTGGGGGCCGCATGTAAAACCACTGCCCCAGTGCGTGGCCAACAGCTTTGCCCAATGGGTGAATGCCTGGGGTGCTGCGGATTTCGTTATCACACACCCGGAGGATTATGAGCTGAGCGAAGAATTCACAAAAGGGGCAGCGATCATGCACAACCAGGATGAAGCGCTCAGGGATGCCGATTTTGTTTATGTAAAGAACTGGAGTACATTCAGGGACTACGGAAAGATCTATGAAAGTGATCCGGGGTGGATGCTGACCAATAAAAAACTTGAACGGACCCGGAACGCAAGGGTGATGCACTGTCTTCCGGTGAGAAGAAATGTGGAACTGAGTGACGAAGTGCTCGACGGCCCCCATAGCATTGTCACCCGGGAAGCTTCAAACCGCGTATGGGCTGCACAGACCGTTCTCGCGGAGATCCTGAAAAGCAATGGATAAACTGTATGTCATAAAGATCGGCGGGAACATCATCGATGATGAGAGCAAACTCGCCCTGTTCCTGCAAGCATTTTCCGGCGTCCCGGGAAAAAAGATCCTGGTGCACGGGGGCGGCAAACTGGCTACCCGGATGGCCGGACAACTAGGGATCGAACAAAAGCTGGTTGACGGTCGGAGAATCACAGATTCGGAAACGCTGAAGATCGTCACCATGGTCTATGCAGGGTATATAAACAAACAGATCGTATCAGGTCTTCAGGCCCTTCACTGCAATGCCATCGGCTTGTCAGGTGCCGACGGAGACAGCATCCGTGCGCACAAACGGCAACATGCAAACATCGATTACGGGTATGTGGGCGATGTGGATGCGGTTAACACCGGGCTGATCGGATCCCTGCTGGAACAAAATATTTCGCTGGTCTTTGCCCCGGTCACTCATGACCGCCAGGGACAATTACTCAATACCAATGCCGACACCATCGCCCAGGAGATCGCCACCTCCATGAGCGGTTCCTATGAAGTGGAACTGATTTATACCTTTGAAAAAAGCGGTGTACTCCTTGACGCAACAGATGATTCGACCGTGATTCCGGTGCTTCGGCCTTCAACCTACAGGGAACTGAAAACAAGTGAAAAAATATTCTCCGGAATGATCCCGAAACTTGATAACGCATTCACAGCCCTGGATCGGGGGGTACGAAAAGTTGTTATTGGTCGGGCTGAAAAACTTCCCGAACTGCTCGAAGGGAAAGCCGGTACAAGCATTGTTCATGAATAAGGAACTGTCCATATTGCAATCAGAAGCAATCAGCCTGCTTAAAGAACTTATTGCCACTCCTTCATTCAGCAAACAGGAAGACCAGACTGCCGGTATCCTGTGCCGGTTCCTGGGGGAAAAAAACATAGCTCATAACCGGGTGGGAAATAACATTTACGCACTGAACAAATCCTTTGACGAAAAAAAACCCACCCTGCTTCTCAACTCACATCATGATACGGTAAAACCCAACCCAAAGTATACACGGGATCCGTTTACCCCCGAAGAAGAAGAGGGTCGTTTATACGGACTGGGCAGCAATGATGCCGGGGGTTGCCTGGTATCCCTGGTGGCCGCTTTTATGCATTTTTACGACCTACCGGGGATGCGGTATAACCTGGTGCTCGCCGCGACAGCAGAAGAAGAGATCAGCGGAACAGGTGGAATTGAACTTACACTTCCCTATCTGCCTGAGATCACAGCCGCCCTGGTGGGTGAGCCGACCCAAATGCAAATGGCTGTCGCCGAAAGGGGGTTGATGGTAATTGACTGTATCAGTCATGGCCGGGCGGGACATGCTGCCCGGGATGAGGGAGAAAATGCAATCTACTCGGCATTACAGGATATCGAATGGTTCCGAAGCTACCGGTTTGAGAAAATATCCGAGTTGTTGGGGCCGTCCAAAATGACTGTGACCGTGATCGAAACCGAAAACAAGGCCCATAACGTAATACCGGCCATCTGCAGATTTGTTGTTGATACGCGGATCAATGAATTATACAGTTTTGAAGAAGTGATCGGGATTATAAAAGAACATGTCCGTTGCGAAGTTGTTCCGAGAAGCACCCGCCTGCGTTCGACATCCATTCCCCTGGATCATCCGTTGGTTCAGGCAGGACAGCGGCTCGGGCGGAGTTATTACGGATCCCCCACCACATCAGATAAGGCCCTGATGCCTTTCCCGGCTCTTAAAATGGGACCGGGTGATTCCGCCCGAAGTCATACCGCCAATGAGTATATTTATACCGGGGAAATCAGGGAAGGCATTGAATTGTATATAAAACTCCTGGATCAGCTTTTATGAAAATCTGGCAAAAAGACAAGGCGTCCCTTCAGGAAGTGGAGAATTTCACAGTCGGTCTCGATCGCGAAATGGACCTGTACCTGGCCGCTTTTGATGTGATCGGCTCGCTGGCACATATACAAATGCTGGAATCCATTGGCCTGTTGACCAATGAAGAGATGAAAAATCTCCAGGCCGGGCTAAAAGAGATCTACGGGCAGATCAGAGAAGGAAATTTCCGGCTTCCGGATCATGCAGAAGACATCCATTCACATGTCGAAGCCCTGCTCACTGAAAAACTGGGCGACACCGGAAAAAAGATCCATGCCGCCCGGAGCCGCAATGACCAGGTGCTGGTAGACATCAAACTCTTTCTCCGCAATGAGCTGGAGGAACTGGTCAAATCCATGCAACCGTTCTTTGATCTGCTTCAATCAAAAAGTGAAAAATACCGGGACCATTTACTGCCTGGTTATACCCACCTGCAGCTCGCCATGCCTTCCTCTTTCGGGCTCTGGTTCGGCGCCTATGCCGAAAGCCTGGTCGATGATTTAACAACCATCCGGGCAGCTTATGATGTGGTTAACAAGAATCCGCTAGGATCGGCCGCCGGGTATGGGTCTTCATTTCCGGTGAACCGGACACTCACGACCCGGTTATTGGGATTCCGAGACCTGAACTATAATGTGGTGTATGCACAGATGGGCCGCGGCAAAGCAGAGAGGATCGTGGCCCAGGCCCTGGCAAATGTGGCGGATACGCTGGCCAAACTAAGTATGGATGCCTGTCTGTTCCTAAACCAGAATTTCGGGTTTGTCAGCTTCCCGGATGAACTAACAACGGGAAGCAGCATCATGCCTCATAAAAAGAACCCGGATGTCTTTGAACTTGTCCGCTCCCACTGTAACCGGATCCGGGCCCTGCCCAATGAGATCGCAATGATGACCACCAACCTGCCTTCGGGTTATCACCGCGACCTGCAACTGATCAAAGAACATTTGTTCCCGGCCTTTAAGACCCTGCATGATTGTATTTCCATGACGGGTCTGATGCTTTCAGGAATGGAGATACGTCCCGACATCCTGGCGGATGATAAATACAAATACCTGTTCAGTGTGGAGGAAGTGAATAAACTCGTACTTGGAGGGATGCCGTTCCGGGATGCCTACCGGCATGTCGGAAAAGCCATTGAATCCGGTGAATTCCGGTACAGCCCCAACATTCATCATACCCACGAAGGCAGCATGGGCAACCTTTGCAACCCCGAAATCCGGCAAATGATGCAACGGGTGCTCGACGGTTTTCCTTTTGCGGAAACCGAAAAGGCGATCAGCAGACTGGTCAATTGACAGGGAAACTGCATTTTACTATTCCAAACCCAATCCTGGAATTAAAGGCCGTATTTATCCACCAGGTAAATAAAGGCAGCCATGTTTACAGCACCCAATTCCAGTTCTCTTTTATTCACAGATTCGAATACATCGCTCCGGGCATGATGGATATCAAAATACCGCTGGTTATCAGGGTTCAGACTGGCCGTGGGGGTCTTGAGTTCACGGCTCAGAGGTCCGATATCTGCCCCGCCCCCGCCTTTTATCATTTCAGTACATCCGTAAGGTGCTATCAGGTTTTTCCAGCCCAGCACTTTCAGGAATTGCTCATCACTGCCTGAAAACCCGATCGAGCGAGGTGTAAACCCACCCGCATCGCTTTCGATGGCCAGGAGGTGCTTTTCCTTTTTCGCTGTCGCTTCTTCCGCATATCGGGCACCGCCCCGAAGCCCGTTCTCTTCATTGGCAAACAATACAAAACGGATCGTATGTCTTGGTTTGTACCCCGTTGCGCGGAAAGCCCTCAGGATTTCGATTGCCTGTACACAACCGGCACCGTCATCATGCGCACCTTCGCAATTATCCCAACTGTCCAGATGCCCACCCACGGTAATGTATTCATCGGGAAATTCTGTACCGGTAAGTTCTCCGATCACATTGTGCCCCGTCGTATCCGGCAGAAAATACCCGTGTGTTTTCAGAGTAACACTGACATTTCCCTGTTTGAGCTGATCGTTCAGCCAATCGGCATCCCTCAATCCGATTGCCACGGCCGGAATCCGGGCATACGCAGAATCATACCGTGTAGCCCCGGTATGCGGATTATTATCCGTGGCATGGCTCATACTTCTCACGATTACTGCAAGAGCACCATATTTAGCCGCACGGCTGGGGCCCTGCCCCCGGTAAGGACCCGCATCACGGTATGCATAGAATGTACTTACATAGGTATCATTAAACCTGTAATTGTAAAAAACGATCTTTCCCCTCACATCATTCCTTCGGGCCTCCAGTTCGTCAAAGGAATTCACCTGCAGAACTTCTGCTGTCACCCCTTTCTCCCCGCTGCCTTCGGAGTTGCCCAGGGCCACCACATCCAGCGATTTTGTTTTTACCAGCAGATTCCTGGTTGTTTGAGCAGGTACGGTAAACCGGGCCTCGGCCTGGTCTTGTCCTCCCCGCACCCAGTGCGGCACCTGGCATTCCTGCAGCCAGGCCCTGTCGGCTCCGCTCTCCTTCATCCGCTTCAACCCCCACTGCTCCGCCTTGACCATCCCCGGAGAACCGGCTAGTCTTCCGCCGATCTCCTTGGTCAGGTAACGCAGGTTGAGGAAAGCCTCTCCGTTTGTCAGAATCTCATCTGAAATCTTTTTGATAAACAAGGAATCATCCTGTTGAGCGTTCAGGGCACCTGTAGTCATTAGAAAAACGATGATGAGGATCCTGGTTTTCATTCGTCTGAATTTTGTTAAAGGTAAAAGAAACATCAAATTCCGAACAAAGAATTGTGATAAGCGTTATCCCATACTTAGGCAAAAGGTTTACCTTCGGAAACTCATTATTACATTATGCGAATCGGAATTGTTTGTTACCCCACTTTTGGCGGTTCGGGTGTGCTGGCTACGGAACTAGGTAAGGCGCTTGCCCAAAAGGGACATCTTGTTCACTTCATCACTTACCAGCAACCTGTTCGGCTGAACGGGTTCACCCCGAATATCTTCTACCATGAGGTACAGGTACCCACCTATCCTCTCTTTGACTACCCGCCTTATGAAACTGCACTGGCAAGTACGATGGTGGATGTGATCAAAAACAATAACCTGGACCTGCTGCACGTGCATTATGCCATCCCCCATGCCTCGGCTGCGTACATGGCAAAACAAATACTCAAAAAAGAGGGCAAAAACATCCCGGTCATCACAACCTTGCACGGTACCGATATCACCCTGGTGGGGCGCGACAAAACCTATGCCCCCGTGGTTACATTTTCCATCAATGAAAGTGATGCCATCACCGCGGTTTCTGAAAACCTGCGTGAGGAAACTTTCAAACATTTCAAGATCACCAAGGAGATTGAGGTCATTTTAAATTTTGTGGATGTCAGCCGTTTCAACCGCAAACCCATTGATGCCTTCAAAAAGGTCATTGCTCCTAACGGGGAAAGGGTGTTGTTGCATGCGTCCAACTTCCGGAAACTGAAACGGGTGCAGGATGTCGTGAAAATCTTTGCAGAAACATTGAAACAGATCCCTTCAAAACTCCTTTTTGTGGGCGACGGCCCCGAGCGGTCTACCGCAGAAGACCTGGCCCGGGAACTTGGGGTGTGCGACGAGATCCGTTTTGTGGGCAAGCAGGAACAGATGGAAGATATCCTGGCCATAGCCGACCTCTTTCTCCTGACTTCAGAATATGAAAGTTTCGGGCTGGCGGCCCTTGAGGCCATGGCGGCTGGTGTCCCCGTTGTTTCCACCAACGCCGGCGGACTTGGCGAGATCAATGTCCCTGGGAAGACGGGCTATATGTCCGATGTGGGAGACATTGCATCCATGAGCAGTCAGGCGGTTTCAATCCTTAAGGATGATGCGGTGCTTCAGCAATTCAAAGACCAGTCAGCGGAACATGCCCGGCAATTTGATATCAACCGGATCGTTCCCCAGTATGAAAAGCTCTACGAAAAATTCCTCTAAAATAAAAAGTCCCGGAACCGGGACTTTTTTAATGTCATTATATACAGCCTATCTCCTGAGCCAGGGAAGCGGATCCACATTTCTGGTTTCAATCATCAGGATAAAATCGATCTGGCCGCCACGACCATCGTCGTCCCGGCCGGCCCGTCCGATCTGTTGACCCGTTTTAACTGAAGTCCCTTTTGAAACAGTAACGCCTGAGAGATTGCTGTAGGTCGTGAAATATTTACCATGGCGTATGGTAATCGCCGTTCCGTCACCCAGGCTGTATACAGCGCTTACTTCCCCGTCAAATATGGCTTTGACCGGTACACCTGCGGAAGGCGTTGCAATGGTGATCCCAGGATTATCGAATGTTAACAGGGTATTCTCAATTTTATTGTTCCCGTAACGTAGTACTACCACCCCGTTGTCCACGGGCCAGGGGAGTTTGGCCCGGTTAGAAGCAAAACTGCTGTTCAGTGCCACGTCGGTAGCGTTGAGGTCAAGGTAACTGTCGGGTTTTGTAGTCGCTTCATTTCTTTTGGATGTCGTTGTACCGGGGGCACTGGTCATAACAGGACTTGTCGGTGTTACCGTGGGTGCCTCTGGAGTTACGACAGGATTGTTCTTTTTCGCAACGTCATCCGCCTTCTTCTTAGCTTCTGCCTCGGCCTTGGCCTTGGCTTTGGCAGATTCAATTTCGCGGCGGATAATCGCTGTGATGGCATTTTGAAGGTCACGGTCCCTTTTTTTCTTTGCCGCGATCTGTTTTGAAAGTTCCTTTTCCTTTGATTTCAGGTCAGCCACCACGGATGCTTTCTCTTTTTTCTGTACGGCAAGTTCCTGTACCTGCTTGGTCTGATTGACCAGCGCGGAGTTTTTCTGCTCTTTCCTTCCCAGCTGCTGCTGCTTTCGCCGGGCGATCAGCTCTTTGGTTTCAATGATGGTATTTACCTGCTTTTCGCGGTAAGCACGGTAGCTTTTGAGATAAGTGATCCGTTTGATGGCATCATTGAAACTGTTGGCGGAGAAAATGAAATTCAGGTAATCGTAGTTGCTTTTATTCTTGTAGGCATATACGACGGTTCGGGCATACTGTGCTTTCAGAGTATCCATCTGCTTTTGCAGCCGGTAAATTTCAAGGTTACTCAGGTAAATATCATCATCGATCGCGCGGATTTCGCGGTTTATATTGTTCAGGTATTGCTCCTGCAGCGCAATTTTCCGGTTCAGCATATTCAGCTGTCCAAGGCTTTGTTTCTTTTGCCCCTTTACCTTGTTATACATGTTCTGGATCTCCTTCAGTTCCTGCTGGATGGATTGTCTTTCCTTTTCCAGTTCCGACCTATCCTGTAAAGGCTGGGCTGCAGCGGTTCCCGCCCAGATAAAGGCGGCCAGGAGGAGCCATGTGTAAGTTCTTCTCATAGTTAAATGGATGCCGGGTTAATAATGGGGAACGGATCGTCAGGCTATAACGTCTTGATGCAAAATAAATTTTATTCCACTAATTCCTCGTATAATTTTTAGGGATGCTGAACGGAAAGCTTAACGTTTCATTAAAATCATACTGCTTAAAGTCCAGTTTTACATCCAGTTTTTTGCTTTCCGCTACATGGATCGTTCGGCTTCGTGAAAAATTAAATCCTTTTTTATTCTCATAGTCACTATAGGAAAGATAACAGGTCCGGTTACGGGTTTCTTCAAGGTCATCCAGCTTGCTGCTGATCACCCATTTGGTATCCTCCTGAATCGTGAAGAGGTTTTTGAAATATGATCCGATACTGAGCAATGAAATACTGCCGGATCCATGGGTATAAGAAACAATATTCGGGTCGAGAAACACGGGGTTGCCGATAAGCAGGTCCTGGAGCGAATAAAGGTCCAGCGGAAGTGCGGTTACTTCCTGCAGGTAAGAAAGGCTCCGCGCTGTGTAGATCTTCTTTTGCTTGTCGAGCAATTTTACAGAATCCCTGGTGATATAAGCCCGCAAACCCTCGATTCCGAGGATGGCGGTAATGGAAACCCATATCGCGCTGTCCTTATACATCCGGATATGGGCGTTTACATTATAACGTTTGCCATCGTCATCCGTATACTCCACATCAATCTTTCCGTTGAATGTCGTGAAATCGATACGGTTGGACCGGACAGTGTCGAAATGCGACTGGATAAACTGCAGTGAATCTTCCCGGGAGTGATCCGGGATCACGGATACGACAACGGCCGTGTCCGTTTTGATAATAGCCGTTTGAATTTTCCGGGTAGACCGGCAGGAATAAAGCAGGCTGATGAATGTGATCAATAAAAAAGATATCCTTCTCATGTATGGATCCTGCTTTCGTTAATGTTTTCCCGTATGTCCGAAACCGCCTACATTTCGGGTCGTGATGCTGATTTCTTCGGCAGGCAACCAGGTCGCTTTTTCCACCCGCTGGATCACCAGTTGTGCAATGCGGTCACCGGGATGAATGACTTGTTCTTCCCCTGAAAGGTTGACCAAAATAATCTTAATTTCTCCTCGGTAGTCCGAATCGATCGTACCCGGGGTGTTCAGACAGGTGATCCCCTGTTTGATCGCCAATCCGCTGCGGGGCCGTATCTGTGCTTCATATCCCTCCGGAATTTCCAGAAAAAGCCCGGTAGGCACAAGTTTCCGCTCCAGGGGTTTCATCTGTATGGGAGACGTCATGCTGGCTCTCAGATCCATTCCGGAAGAGCCTGGGGTGGCATACTCCGGGAGCGGGTTGGAAGATTTATTGATGATTCGGATCTCGATGGCCGGCATGCCGGCAAAGATATATGTATCGGCTGAATGACAGGTTATGAGTTCCGGGTCTCCTCCCGCTCGCGAACCAGCACGGTTGCATAAGCTACCAGTCCCTCTTCCCGACCCACAAAACCCAGGTGCTCAGTGGTTGTCGCCTTGATGGATACCCGATCGGTCGTGATACCGGCAATTTCCGCAATGACTTTTTGCATCTGAGCGGTATAGGGCTTAATCCGGGGTGCCTGCAGGCAGAGCGTGGAGTCGATATTCACCACTTCATATTTGGCGTTGATTATTAACTCGATGGTGCGTGCAAGAAGGATCTTGCTGTCAATATTCTTATAGGCCGAATCTGTATCGGGGAAATGGGTACCGATATCGCCTAATCCCAGGGCTCCCAGTAAGGCATCACAGATGGCATGGAGTAGCACATCGGCATCGCTGTGACCCAACGCACCCTTTTCGTGCGGGATAAAGATTCCGCCGATCCACAACTCGCGGCCTTCAACCAACCTGTGAAAATCCACACCTGAACCGATCCGGTACGACATGACTGAAATGAGATTAAATGAGAAATATACAGGGGTTTATATAAATTAAAACGTCCCGTAAACGGGACGTTTTAATCAATTTATTACACCATAATTACTTCTTAGCAGTCCTTGAGAAATCAAACAACACAGAGAAACGAAGAGTGTTTGACAGCGGGTTGCGGCTTACGCCACTTCCTGAAGGTACCAGGTAAGCAAAGTTGAAACCGAAGATATTGTACTTCAGACCTACACCGGCAGTGAAATAGCTGCGGTTGCCTTTGTACTTATTCTCATAATGATAACCAGCACGCAGGGCAAACTGGTTGTTGTACCAGTATTCAGCACCTACCCCAACAGCAATCTCCTTCACTTCTTCGCCAAATCCGTCATCAGCGTCACCAAAAGAGCTGAACCAGCTGCCGATCACACTCTTGTTCCGGTAGTCAACCAGACCGGCTGAATCAGACGGAGGAGTGGGAACCAGCAGTTTGTTTATTTCCAGACCCAGTGAGATGGAGTTTACGTTGTTGAATTTGTTGGTATAGTTAACACCAAGACCCAGGTTAGCAGGGATGAAATCCTTAGCGTCTGCATTATCTGTGTAGGAGATCTTAGAACCGAGGTTTGACAAAACAGCACCCCAGGCCCAACCATCACCGGAAGCCTTTACGGCATTTCCGTAATAAGACAGGTCAGCAGCAACAGAGCTACCGGTTTTGTAGGTAGTACCACCGGCGTTAAAACCGCTGGCCAGGTTAGAGTTGATATATTTCAGGGCGATACCAACACCGTGCTTGGCATTCAGCCGACGGGAATATCCTACATCGATTCCGAACTCGCGGGGACGGAAAGATGTCAGGTCATTTCCAAGGGCGTCAGTGAACTGGATATCACCAAGGCTGAAATAACGAAGGCTTCCGAAAATAGCCTGGTTGTCATCAAACTTATAATGACCAGCCAGGGTAGCCAGGAAAACGTCATTAACAACATCTTTCAGCCAGGGAGTGTATGTTGCACCTACACCGCTGGATTGGTTGAAAGCAACTTTACCGCCATTCCAGATACCGGAATACTGATCCGGGGAAGTGGCGATACCAAGTTCTCCCATACCGCCAGAACGGGCATCGGGTGAAATACGAAGAAAAGGAACGGCAGTTGTAACAACATTTAATTTATCCTGCGCAATTACAGCGGAGGTAAAACCACAAAAGAGCAGGATTACGGCAGTTAGTTTTAAAGCAGTTGGTCTCATTAGAAAGTTTTTAATAATGGTGTAAATATAGAGCTTTTGACTAAAAACAAAACTAAAATAGAAAATTTTATCTTAATCCAAAAAAATGTGTTTTTTTCTGATTCCCCGCATTTTGGAATGGGTGAATCCGGAAAAGGCCCTTGGGGGCAAAGTTCAGAAAAAACGCAATGTTCTGAAATTTATTGTAAAAAAAAACTTTATCTGCAAAATGTGTAAAAACAGGCAATAACTGGTACATAACATGATTTTTGTCATCCCGAATGGGTAAGCCGCATCAAATTATGGATAGCATAGGCCTGAGCCCGAAATATCGGAAATCGGGAAACAGGCACTAATCCAGTTTCACCAGTTTTTCATAAATCTCTTTCCGGTTACCTGCCGGATCTGTTACCCGGAGGCGATAAAGATACACTCCCCGGCCCAAATTATCACCAAAATCATCCCGGCCGTCCCATTCAAGCGAAGCTGAGCGATTCCCATCGGTTACCACGGTTTGACTGATTGATCTGACCACCCGTCCGCTGATCGTCATAATTTGCACCTGTACCCGTAGCGGCTGTCCGGGTTTGTTATGCTCAAACCAGAAATTTGTCCTTCTTGTAAAGGGATTCGGGTAATTCAGCACATGACTGATGCCAAGCTCCTCGTTTTTAGCAACCGTAAATTCAAGCTGTGCATCTCCCGGATTATTGAGCACATCCCAGGCCTTTACATACAGCACATGCGGGCCGGGTTCCAGTTCAGGCAACTGAAAACGGGCGGTTCCCTGCTGGTAGCTGTTCAGTTCTCCCTGGTAATAATCGTTCAAAATAAAATATTGCCGGTTATCCTGATCCAGGGTGGCCACAATATCATGACCGATCCCCGTACCGGTGGTATTGATCCCTGAAGAATCAGCCAATTTTACTATGAGCAGCGGCCGCTGGTTTGTAATTCCGCCATTGGCAAAAAATTCATCGTTTAGAAATAGCCGGATGCGGGGGCCCTCTTTATCACCGGAACTGTCTGTGCCTGCCCCTCCCACCAGGAAATTACTGAATGCACCGTTGGCATCACGGACTCCGTCTTCCGCATAGAGACTGAGTTTCCCGTTATCATACCGGTAATTGATATCCCGGGGAACCCTGAATTCAAACTGAAACCGGCCATTTGACACAGAAGTTTTTCCCTTATATAAAACGGTATTCTGCACCTGGAAACTGGCCGGCTGGCTGCCGGGGTCATTGGCCCGGGTGGTTACAGTCCCGGGTTTGTCAAAGACTGTGGGATAGGCATACCCTTTGAAATCAGACAAAAGATTTCCACCCTGGTCGGTCACCTCTCCCTCGATGGTTACTTTTTCAGCAGAACTCAGGGTATCGGCCTGGCTCGCGGGTAAGCCGTTGATCCGGGTGACCCGGACCTGAAATGAAGGAAATCCAAGGGTCAGCCCGGGATCGCCAAGCAGGGTGAACTTCCGGATATTCGCGATATCACTCAAGTTCTGATACGTAAAATTTTTTGCCACCCGGGTCGCTTCTCCAAGTGTTCTGTATCGGCCCGACTGGTCCTTTTCCAGCGCGAAACGTATGTAATTGTTGTTCATGATCCGGTTGCTGAAGGCAAAAACCAACCGGGTGGTAGTCATCAGGGCGATTGCGCCGGTCTTGGGTCTAAGTAAAATATTCTCTCCCAATGAGTTAGAAAGAGGATTATCAAAAGGGGCAAAATCGCAGGTTGCCGTAATGAATAATGGTAACTTATTGATATTGTTTATGTTGTCTATAATCTGTTGATCCAGAATCGTTTCTTCTGCCAGCCTTCGGGGGCCACCATGGCCGTTATAGTTCCAGATCAGGGTTCCGTTTATCAGCTGATTTTGGCTGGCCAGGTTGGCTTCGGGGTACTGGCTCCCACCCGGGCCGCTTTCCTGCCTGTAGGCATCCAGGTAGATCTTTTGCTGGTTGAATACAGGCGCCTGGCTTTGGGCTGTGCCGCTGATGAGTTCGGCATCCTGCAAGTGCAGGTTCCCGTCTTCATCATCTGCCAGGAAGGTCAGGTTATTTCTCCAGGGTCCAAGCGAACCGGATCCATAATATGATTTCAGTTTTTCAACAAAACTCGATGCCTCCTCCCTGTTCCGGGCAGGTATTCGCCCGATTCCTACATCCAGCAGATTGGTTATGGTTCCCGACCCGATATCCTCTGTGTCATCCAGGAATCCAAAAAAGTCATCGGATGTATAGGTCGAAAGAGGATCCAGGGAAAAATCGTTTTGCCAGGCCGGTACCAGGTTGCTGTTGTTAACCAGCCGGTCCTTGTAATCAAAAGACGCATCCCCAAATAGCAACAGATATTTAGGACGTTCTGCCGTGAGGCCGTACTTGTCCCAATACATTTTGACAAAATCCCGGATCGCTGCGGGATCCGGATTTCCGCTGCTGAACTCGTTGAATACTTGCGCGGTGCTGACCACGGTGACCCGGTAGTTATTCTGACGGCGGTGAATTTCAGCGATCTCCCGTGCCTGGTCGAGCATGGAGGCATGTGAAATGATCAGGTAATCTGCAGGTGCGGCAGCATGCAGGTCCTGGTTGGGCACCAAACCTTCTGCAACCGGTAGAGGGAAAGAGTTATTTCCAAAAGCCACATATTCCCGCAGCTGCAGAGCCTCATTAACAAAACGGTAATCGCTGTTCACCAGCTGACCGGGCATTCGCTGCGGATCCCTGGGCGAGGTTATATCCCATACCTGAGTGTTGTTGTCGGCCTGGCCAACCACAAATTCCGCCCGGGTGGTACCCACGGATTCCCAGTCGCGGAAAAGAAGCTGGCTTCGGCCGGCGAGTGAAATATTACTCCTTCCGAAAACCTCAAACCAGTTCAGCCATCCCTGCGCATTCATGCTCCCCGGCACATAAGTGAACCTGACCGTATTGGCCGCCTGCGCTGTACCCTGAAAGAAAACGGTTGCCTGTTGTCCAAATAGGTCATAAGGACCACTCCCGGTCGGGTTGATCGACATCTGCCCGATCTGTTGCCCGTTCAGACGGATCTCAAAACGACTACCGGTATTGATGGAACGGGCCACACATTGGGTCCTTAGACGGAGGGATGTCCCTGTCTGGAAACCGGAGATCGGAAGTGGGAACTCGCGGCTCAGCGACCGGCCCGGCAGGTTCGACATTTCCTCTCCGTACCACTCCTTTCCGCTGTTGAGAAAATTCACCGTATCCAGTTCATGAAAGTACCGGTCAGTAAATGAATTGACCGTTGCAACTGGTGAGGTCATCCCGGTTGCAAGACTTATCCTTTTCCCGGTTCCTCCTATCGTCAGAAAATAAAAGGACTTATCCGAATAAATATTTTTCCTGTGAAAAAATGCCTGATTGACCGAATCCTTTAGCCATTCATCAGGGCCCGGCGCGTAAAAAAGGATATAATCCGAACCATTCAGCGTTCCATCACCCCCGTCAACTACCAGGATCGCATTTTCATAGAGATCATCGGTCCATGGGCCGCTGTTGGATTCCGAAAGCATACCGCCCGCGTTTCCATAAAGCCGGATAGACGAAGAAGCCAGTCCGGCGGCATTCAACCCCAGGTTGTTCAGAAACGGAATGTCCATTTTATACACCCCGGGTGCACCCACAGAGATCCGGAACCAGCTTCCCCCCGCAAGCACGGATGAAGGTCTGTATGACCGCTGGGCGAACCCGCCGGAGCAGGCCAGCAAAAGACCGCAACACAGGATCAATAACTGGCTCTTTTTCATTTGCTAAGGAAGTGTTTTCCGGGGGTTTTTACCCCATCAAAAAAAGTATTTCTTCGTATTCCAATGTACCGAAAGTGCATATATTCGCAAATCCGGGGAGTAAAACTTCTGCCAGGTGCAATAATATGACCTCCGCCGGCGTTAAAAATATTCCAATTCACAGGTTTATGCAAAAAACTATGATCGTGAAAAACTTGACAATCCTTTTATCCTGTATGGTGCTGCTTGCATCGTGTAAAAACGGCGGTCTTTTCAAGAAAAAGAAAGAAACATCGGATGTGACCGGCTGGAATTACAACGACAAGAACCAGGGCGGTTTCCGGGTATCCAAAGCCAAGGAACAGGGTCTTGGTCCCGGTCTTGTATTTGTCCAGGGGGGTACATTCACAATGGGACAAACGGAAGAAGACGTTATGGGCGACTGGAATAATATCCCCCGCCGGGTTTCGGTTCCATCGTTCTATATCGACCGTACCGAAGTGGCGAATGTGCATTACCGTGAATACCTGCACTGGCTTTTCAAAGTGTTTGATCCTTCTGATCCGGCCAACAGCAAGATCATCGAAGGCGCACTTCCCGATACACTTTGCTGGAGAAGTGAGCTCAGCTACAATGAACCGCTTGTTGAGTTCTATTTCCGTCACCCGGGCTTCAATGATTATCCTGTAGTGGGTGTTACCTGGCGCCAGGCCAAGGATTTCTGCCTGTGGAGAAGCGATCGCGTAAATGAAAAGAACCTGATGAAAGATGGTTTTGTAAACAAAAACAACCTGAAACCCGGTGCCCAGCAGGGTGATAACAACTTTACGACCAAATCATATCTCCTGGGTCTTTATACCGCACCTCCGGGCAAGATCAAAGCCAAGAAAGGGGAACCCAAGGTTACCACGGCTTCCATGGAATCGGGCGTCATCCTTCCGGATTACCGTCTACCGTTTGAAGCTGAATGGGAATATGCCGCATATGGCCTGATCAACCAAAACCCGCGTCCGAGCACCAAGGAAGGAAAACGGGGTGAGGAACTGGCCAGCAACAAACAAATGTATCCCTGGGCACAAAATATCAACGGGCTTCGTGATACACGCCGTGGCAGCTGGCAGGGAACTTTCCTCGCCAACTTCAAAAGAGGATCTGGTGACAACGCCGGTGTGGCGGGTGGTCTGAACGACCGGGCCTTTTATACTTCCCCGGTTCAGTCTTTCTTCCCCAACGGATTCGGCCTGTACAACATGGCAGGGAATGTGAATGAGTGGGTGGAAGATACCTATCGGCCTTTATCCACTCTTGACTTTGACGACATGCCCGCACCTTTCCGCGGAAACAAGTATAAAAAACTTTATGTGGCTGATCCGACATCCATGGATCCGTCCACACGATATGAAAAAGACAGCACCGGTCGGGTACGTATGGCTGATGTAACCGATGCCGAAAGCAAAAACCGCCGGAACTACCAGCGGGGTAATGTAATCGACTTCCTCGACGGGGACTCACTCTCCCAGTCTTCCTACGGATATGGAATCACCACTATGATCCATACAGAGAAATCCAAAGTGTACAAAGGCGGAAGCTGGAACGACCGTGCATACTGGCTCACCCCCGGCAGCCGTCGGTTCCTGGAAGAAGACCAGTCACTGAGCACACTCGGATTCCGTTGCGCCATGGATCGCATGGGCAGCCCGGAAGGCAACAAGCGTAAAACCGGCCAGTACTATAAGACCCGCAGACAGAAACGGTAAGCTGCATGGCTGATAAATCATTTAAACCCCGGTGAATTTCCGGGGTTTTTTATTTAACAGGGCTACGAACAGTACATTTGCCATATGAATACCGGGGACCTCTATGCGCTCTTTTTGGAGCACCCTTCCGTACAAACGGATACCCGAAAGCTTCGGAGCGGGGATATATTTTTTGCACTGAAAGGCACGAATTTTAACGGCAATACTTTCGCCCGACAGGCCATTGAATCCGGAGCTTCATATGCGGTTATTGATGAAGCTTCATTTGCCATCCCTGGCAAAACGATACTTGTGGATGATGTGCTGGCTGCCCTCCAGGACCTGGCGCGTTTTCACCGACGCCAGTTCAGCATCCCTTTTCTAGCCATTACAGGGAGCAACGGGAAAACCACGACCAAAGAGCTGATACATGCGGTGCTGTCTGCCTCTTTAAAAACCTATACCACGGAGGGCAACCTGAACAATCAGATTGGCATCCCCCTGACAATCCTGAAAATCCGGAAGGATGCAGAGATTGCCGTTATTGAAATGGGTGCAAACCACCAGGGCGAAATCGCATCCTATTGCACATATGTGGAACCTACACACGGATTGATCACCAATTGCGGCAAAGCGCATCTGGAAGGATTTGGAGGGGTTGAAGGGGTCCGGAAAGGAAAAGGAGAGCTATATGATTACCTGCGCACCCACCAGGGTACGGCTTTTGTAATGAAAGATTATGACTACCTGCTGGAAATGAGCCGGGGCATTCCCCGGATCATAACTTATGGAAGCGGGGAGGCGGATGTGACGGGAAATTCCATCCAGCATGAACCCTTCCTGGATGTCGCAGTTACCAAAGCGGCCTGGACCGGAACCATCCATACAAGGCTGGTCGGAGAATATAATACTCCAAATGTGCTGGCGGCGGTAACAACCGGTATCTTTTTCAACGTACCCGGTCCGCAGATCAAAAACGCGATTGAACAATATCAGCCATCCAATAGCCGGTCCCAGTTGATCAGACACGGCAGCAACCAGGTCATCCTGGATGCCTATAATGCCAACCCCAGCAGCATGAGACTGGCGATCGAGAATTTTGCCAAAAGACAGGATCCCGCCAAAGTCCTGATCCTGGGAGGAATGGCGGAACTGGGTGCGGACAGCCTGGCCGAACACAAAGCTATCATCGAACTGATCGGTCAACATCGCTGGAAGGATGTCATCCTTGTTGGAGGCGACTTCCTGAACATCCCCCACCCCTATCACAATTTTCAAAATGTAACGGAAGCCCGGAAATGGCTGCGAGAACAGCAATTCGAGAATACATCCTGGCTTATCAAAGGGAGCCGAAGTATGCAAATGGAAAAAGTACTCGAACATTAATACATTTACACATGAACTGGAAACAGATCTTCCCGCAATTCGAACCGGACCTGATCGAGGTTATTGAGAAAGAAGCCGTACAGCGGACCTTCCTGGCCGGCGAAGTGATTATGCGTACCGGTCAGTTCATCAAATCCACGGCGCTGATCCTTGAAGGGCGAATCAAAATCTACCGTGAAAACCCTGAAGGCGGGGAATTTCTCATGTATTACCTGGGTCCTGGTCAGGCCTGTGCCCTTACCATGATCTGCGCGGTGCAATCCAAGACCAGTGAGATAATGGCCAAGGCTGAAGAGGATACGGAAGTACTCATGATCCCCATTCAGCTGATGGATGACCTGATGAACAAATATAAAAGCTGGTACCAGTTCGTGATCCAGACCTACCGGGCGAGATTTGATGAGTTGCTCTCCGTCATCGACAACATTGCGTTCCGGAACATGGACGAAAGACTCGAGTTTTACCTCAAAAGAAACGCAGCTTCCAGCGGCAAAAAGGTCATAGAAACCTCGCACCAGCAGATTGCCGATGACTTGAACAGTTCCCGGGAAGTGATCTCCAGGCTCCTTAAAAAAATGGAGCAGCGAAACCTCCTCAAACTGCACCGGAACCTCATCGAATTGAGTTAAAAACTGCTGTGATATCTGTCACAGTACTGGACCTGCGAACCGTTCATCTTTGCATAAATTATTTGCATGGAGATTATCGGATACATCGCGTCCCTTCTGATTGGCGCCTCGCTCGGACTCATCGGCGGCGGCGGATCCATCCTCACCGTCCCCGTCCTGGTTTACCTTTTTGGGGTGAACCCGGTACTTGCCACCGCCTATTCGCTTTTTATTGTGGGAGCTACCAGCCTCGTGGGCACATTTCCAAAATATAAGGGTGGGGAGATCAACCTGAAGACCGCCCTGATTTTCGGAATCCCTTCCATTGCTGCAGTCTTTGCCACCCGGGCTTTTATTGTACCGGCCATTCCTAAGGAGATCTTTTCCATCGGCAGCCTGGTGGTTACAAAATCCCTGCTGATGATGGTCCTCTTCGCCATCCTGATGGTTTTGGCCTCGGTGTCGATGATCCGGAAACAAAAGCCTGAAAAAACAGAGATGGGCGAACAAAAATTCAATTACCCGCTGATCCTGGTTGAAGGAGCTGTCGTGGGAGTTCTCACCGGTCTGGTGGGAGCCGGCGGCGGGTTCCTGATCATCCCCGCGCTGGTACTGCTTAGCAAACTGCCGATGAAACAGGCGGTGGGCACATCGCTCCTGATCATCGCTGCCAAATCCCTGATCGGGTTCACCGGCGACCTCGGCAAACAACAAATGGACTGGACCCTCCTGCTTACCGTCACCGGGCTGGCCATAGTCGGTATTTTCATCGGAAACAGGCTTAGCAGGAAAGTGTCCTCCGAAAGCCTGAAAAAAGGGTTCGGCTGGTTTGTACTGGTAATGGGTATTTACATTCTTATAAAAGAATTACTTTTTCCGGGCGGTGGCCACTGATTGTGATCCAGGTCACTGTACAGGAGAAATTCCCAAACGATATTTGAATCTCAATTAAAAAATAAATTAAACACATGAAAGTAGAACAAATCTATACCGGTTGCCTGGCACAGGGTGCCTATTACATTGAAAGTGACGGCGAAGCCGCTGTGATCGACCCGCTGCGTGAAGTGGAACCCTATATCCGGAAAGCGGAATCGAACAACGCGAAGATCAAGTACGTGTTTGAAACGCACTTTCATGCGGATTTTGTCAGCGGTCACCTCGATCTGAGCAAAAAGACCGGAGCCCCCATCGTTTATGGACCCAATGCCAAACCCGCTTTTGAAGCCCTGATTGCCGAAGACGGACAGGAATTCAAATTGGGCCGGGCCACCCTGAAAGTATTGCATACTCCTGGTCACACCATGGAAAGCACCTGCTACCTGCTGACCGACGAGAACGGCAAACAAATCGGCCTGTTTTCCGGCGATACCCTGTTTATCGGGGATGTCGGTCGCCCCGACCTTGCCCAGAAAGTAGTTTCCGATTTAACCCAGGATAAACTGGCTGGTTATCTTTTCGACTCACTCCGCAACAAGATCATGCCGCTGGCCGATGACATCATCGTTTACCCGGCTCATGGTGCCGGCAGTGCCTGCGGTAAAAACATGAGTAAGGAAACGACTGACACGCTCGGACACCAGAAAGAAACAAACTATGCCCTCCGTGCGGATATGACCAAAGAAGAATTCATAAAAGAAGTTACCACGGGACTGGTGGCACCACCGGCGTATTTCCCGCTGAATGTAATGCTGAATATCCAGGGCTATGAGAGTATTGATAAAGTCCTTGAAAGAGGACAGCATGCCCTGAGCCCGGAAGCCTTTGAAACAGCCGCCAATGAAACCGGGGCCCTTGTACTGGATACCCGCGATCCGCAAACCTTTGCCAAAGGGTTTGTACCGAATTCCATCAACATAGGGATCGATGGTCAGTTTGCACCCTGGGTGGGCGCGATGATACCGGATATCCGGCAGGAAATCCTCCTGGTAACCGATGAGGGCCGGGAAGAAGAAGTAATCACCCGGCTGGCCCGGGTGGGATACGATCACACGATCGGATACCTGAAGGGTGGCTTTGCAGCCTGGGAAAAATCCGGCAAAGAGATCGACCAGATCCGGTCTGTCGATGCCGGGGAACTGGCTGAGATTTCCGGAAAAGGACCCGTAAACATCCTCGATGTGCGCAAGAAAAGCGAGTACCAGAGCGAGCATGTCATCGACGCCGAGAACGCCCCGCTGGATTTCATAAACGACAGCATGGCGCAGATCGACAAAAACAAAACTTATTACGTGCATTGTGCCGGCGGATATCGCTCCATGATATTCAATTCGATCCTGCGGGCCCGTGGTTACGACAACCTGGTCGATGTGAAAGGCGGGTTCAAAGCCATCAAGGAAAGCGGCCGGTTCGGAGTGAGTGATTACGTGTGTCCTTCCACATTGTTGTAAGACACTTGCCGGCACAAGCCGGTATAGCTTGGTTTAATGGTTAAGACTCATACCGGGAGTTTCCACTCCCGGTTTTAAAAAAATTAAAAACATTTTATGGATACGATTAAAGAATTAGTGAAAAACCCTTCCACCCTGATCGTGGATGTCAGAAGTCCCTGGGAATTTGAAGAGGAACATATCCCCGGCGCGCAGAATATACCGCTGGAAGAAGTCCCGGGAAAGATCAGCGAATTCAAATCCCGGCAGCAACCCGTGGTATTTTATTGCCGCAGCGGCAACAGGAGCGGAATGGCCTTCAACATACTGCGGCAGAGCGGGGTAACCAACGTCTATAACGGTGGCAGCCTGGATGAAATCAAGCACCTTTTAAACTAATCATCATGTTTGCATTTCTGCGCAGATTATTCGGAGGCAGCCCGGTAAATTATAAAGAACTCGTACAGTCCGGAGCAGTCATCATTGATGTCCGCTCCGTTCAGGAATACCGTTCCGGGCATATCCAAGGATCCAGGAACTACCCGCTCGAATCTCTCAAGGGGCGGTTGAATGAGCTGAAGAAACTGAACAAACCGGTTATTACAGTTTGCCGGAGCGGGGCCCGCAGCAGCATGGCCAGGGGGATACTGAAGAACACCGGGATCGAAGCATATAACGGGGGTCCGTGGAATCTGCTCAAAAGCAGGATCGCATGAATGAACAGGAAACGATATACGTGGAAAATATCAGGTGCGGCGGATGTATGAAAAGCATCCGGGAAGCAGTTGGGAAAATACAGGGAGTGGATGAGGTTTGGATATCAAAAGAAGAAGAAAAACTGGTCGTATCCGGGAGCAGGCTGGAGCGGAACCGGATAGTGGAAAAACTGGACTCACTGGGATATCCTGAAAAAGGAAACAACTCCCTGATGCGGCGGGCACGTTCGCTGATCAGTTGTGCAACAGGAAAGATTAGTTAATTCAATGACCATGCATACAAACACATTAAATCTCAGAAAATACAGCTGGCTGTTGCTGGCCGTCGGTCTGTTATCAGCCGGTCTTTGCGGAAACCTTTACGCGCAGGATCCTGTAAATCCCGGCGGAAAAACAATCCAGGCAAAAAAATTCACCCGGCTGATGAAGAAAAAGAATACCGTATTGCTTGATGTACGGACAGAGAAAGAATATAAAGAAGGCCATATACCCGGTTCCATCCAGGTGGATGTTCTGCAGACCGGTGACTTTAATACTAAGATCGCTTCACTGGAAAAAACCAAAACCTACCTGGTTTACTGCCGGAGCGGAAAGCGAAGCGCCCAGGCCATGCAGATCATGCAGCAGGCCGGCTTCCGGAAACTATATGACCTTGAAGGGGGATTCAGCAAATGGACCGGCGCCCGGGAACAATAACGGGGACAATTCCGATTTACCATCCTGATCAACGATTCTGAAAAAGCGCGGGGAAATTCCGGAAACCACCGGCCAAACCCGTTCTGCCTGTAACCGGTTGATTCGGAATGAAACAGCATGAAAAAAATTTTTACACTACTCAGTATTTTATTATCAGCAACTGCCTCCTTTTCCCAGCACCAGGAATTGAATGAAAAACCAGGCATCTGGAAGGATAAGGAATCAGAAGCCGACAGCAACAGCATACAATCAGCTTTCCGGAGAAGCAAATTCAGCGGGCATTTCAGGTATTATTACATGAATACCCAAAACCGGGAAGGGCTCACCGATTATTATGCCCATGCGGCCGGGGGCGGCATCAAACTGGAAACCGGCCGGTTTAAAAATTTTCAGCTGGGTATCAGCGGGTTTTTTGTTTTCAATATCGGTTCATCCGATCTCTCCCGCCCGGATCCGGCCACCCGACAAATGAACCGCTACGAATCGGGGCTTTTTGATATTGAAGACCCGGCCAATAAATCGGATATCGACCGGCTCGAGGAATTGTTTATCCGTTATTATTTCAAAAAAGGAAACCTTACCCTTGGCAAGCAACTGATCAATACCCCTTTCATCAACCTGCAGGACGGGCGGATGCGCCCCACTGAGGTGGAAGGAGCCTGGGCTGACTTCGATCTTTCCAATAAAATTAAATTGCAGGGAGGTTATTTATACCGGATCTCACCACGCAGCACTGTCCGTTGGTACAAGGTGGGAGAATCCATCGGCATTTACCCTTCGGGCGTCAACCCGGATGGCACTAAATCAGCTTATGCCGGAAGTCTAGAAAGCAAGGGTGTTCTGATGGCGGGTATGCAATACCAGGTTCAGAAAAACCTGAAGCTTCGTGCCTGGAACCTGTTTACCGAAAACATCTTCAACAGCACATTCGTCCAGGCCGACTATGAATTTTCCCTGCCCGACGGGTCCCGTATACTTGCCGGGATCCAGGCTATACGTCAGGACGCGGTACAAAACGGGGGACATGAGGATCCAGCCAAAACATATGTCCGCCGAGGGGATAAGGCTTTTACTTTCGGTGCCATGGCAGGCTGGAAAAATGAAAGATGGGAAACCTCACTCAACTATAACCGGATTACGGCCCTGGGCCGGTACCTGATGCCTCGAGAATGGGGCCGGGATCCCTTTTATACCTTTCTGCCCCGTGAACGCAACGAAGGCCTTGGGGATGTGCATGCAGTCGTGGCCAAAGTCAATTACAAATGGCCGAAGACCCGGATCAGCTCTTCCCTTGCATTTGGCACATACAATCTGCCGTCGGTCTACCGGTTTGAACTCAACAAATATGGGCTCCCCTCCTATAACCAGCTGAATGCGGATCTCCGTTACCGGTTCGCCGGAATCCTGAAAGGCCTTGATACCCAGCTTTTGTTTGTTCTTAAAGGGAAAAAGGGGGACACTACTCTCGATGATAAATATATCTTCAATAAAGTGGAGATGCACATGTGGAACCTTGTATTTAATTACCAGTTTTAACAAAGATTAGACCCTACAATGTGACCATGATCACAGTTCAGGCGGATAAATCCCGTGAATTTTAATTTTGACTTTTCATCCCGAAAACAACGCTAATGCCATTTGAAAAAAAATCAGATAACAGCCGCTCACGCCGCGATTTCCTGAAACAAACCGCGCTGGCCGGACTGGGAACAACCTGGGCCGGATCCGCATTTGCCAAAAAAGCCCCTGTTACAGCCGGATCCCAAGAGGGAATCTCCACGGGTTCGGGGCAGTTTTCCATCCTGTATACTTCCGATATCCACGCGCAACTGCATACACATGACGAGTTCTTTTGGGAGCACGACAAACCCGTATATCGGAAACGGGGCGGATTGGCTGTACTCAAAACCATGATCAACCATTTCCGGAGCAAGGACCCCGCCAACACCCTGGTGATTGACGGGGGTGATTATTTTCACGGACATGCAGTTGCTTCTCTGACAGAAGGGGAGGCGATGATCCCTTTGCTGAATGACTTTAATTACGATCTCATCCTTCCGGGTAACTGGGAAGTCGTTTATAAGAAAAAGAAAATGCTCTATGATATGGGGCATGCCAATGCAGCCAAGATCTGCGCCAATATGTGGCATAAATCCGGCGGGGAGGAAGACGGAGAACTGATCTACCCGCCTTATTGGACGAGGTATATCGGCGGGGCAAAAGTTGGATTCATCGGTTATACTGACCACCTGATCCCCAAACGGCAATCGCCTGCATACAGCGAAGGTATCCGCTTCAAACATGCTGATCACAATGCAGCCCGGTATATCAAATACCTTCGGGAAGTGGAAGGATGCGGGATCATTTTTATCGTGACCCACATGGGTCTGGCTCAGCAGGTGGGCCTTGCCAACAACCCGGCCGTCGAAGGGGCCGATTTCATTCTCGGCGCCGATACCCACGAACGGGTGCGGGTTCCCATCGAAGGCAAATACACACGGGTTGTGGAATGCGGAGCCTTTGGTTCTTTCCTTGGCAAACTCGATATTGAAGTGGAGAACGGGAAAATGAAGAATTACCGTTATGAACTTCTGGATGTGGATCCTGTAAAATACCCGGCCGACAAAAAAATGCTCGAGCTGGTTGAAAAAGCTGCGGCGCCCTTTCACCAGGAACTTTCTAAAGTAATCGGGGTGACCACCACCCCACTGGTCCGGTATTTTGTCATGGAAACCCCGATGGATAACCTGATCACGGACGCCATTCAATGGAAATTTAAAACCGATATCGCTTTGAGCAACGGGTTCAGGTTCTGCCAGCCGCTGGCCATTGACCCCAACCGGGGAAAGGCAGAGATCACAAGAGAATTTCTATGGAATATGCTCCCCGTGGATGCCGAAGCCAAACTGGGTATAGTTACGGGCAAACAGTTATGGGAATGGCAGGAGAAGGAACTCCAGAATGCTTTTGCCAAGGATCCATCCAAGCGTTTTGGCGGGTGGTTTGTCCGGTTTGCCGGGATGGAAGTAAATTTTACAATCGGAAACGAATACGGTAAACGCGTAAACTGGATCCGGATCAATGGCCAACCGGTCGATCTCAAAAAGGAATACAGTATTGTGGCCTGTGAGCGTGAAGGAGATCCCGATGATACCCTCTGCCGGATTGAAAATGTGAAACACCCGCGGCGATCTGGTGTGCTTATGCATGATGTGATAGAGGAATACCTGGCACAACATTCACCCGTATCCCCCAAAATGGAAAAGCGCGCCACGGCAACCGATCAGCCCCATACCCTGCTCACCCAGCTGCAGGGAACAACTTACGAATTCAGGTAAAAAGAATTAGCAGATGTGGAAGACAATTAAGGAAAACTGGCCGGTGGCACTGATACTAGGTGTCATATTAGTTGTTGCGCTGGCGGATATAAGTAAAAGCCTGCAATCCTCCGCCCCGAAAGCGGCAACAGGCAAATTGGCCGACAGCACCTGGGTGCCCCCGAGCCTCTATACCGACAGGGAGCTTACTGGTAAGGACCGGGAAATGGTGATTTATGGAGAAGATATCATTGCGCATACTTCAAGGTATTTTGGTCCCCGGGGTTCGGTGGCTCAAATCTCCAACGGGATGAATTGCCAGAATTGCCATCTGAATGCGGGTCGTAAAAACTGGGGCAACAATTACAGCGCCGTTTTTTCCACCTATCCCAAGTTCAGGGAGCGAAGCGGCCAGACGGAATCAATCTACAAACGCGTGAGCGATTGCTTTGAACGGAGTCTGAACGGACAGGCTCCCGACAGTACAGGCAGGGAATACCAGGCCATTTATGCATATATGAAATGGCTGGGAAAGGAAGTGAAGAAAGGAGAAAAACCACATGGTGTCGGAATCGATAAACTGAAGTTCCTCGACCGGGCCGCCGACCCGGTGAAAGGAAAACTGGTCTATGCGGAAAAGTGTCAAAACTGCCATGGAGCCAACGGGGAGGGTCAGAAAAGTCTGGACGGGATTAGCTATGAATATCCACCTCTCTGGGGAGCAAACAGCTACAATAACGGAGCAGGCCTGTTCCGGCTCAGCAATTTTGCCGGGTATGTAAAAAGCAATATGCCTTTTAACCAGGTCACACACGAAAACCCCATGCTCAGCACGGAGCAGGCATGGGATGTGGCTGCCTTTGTAAACAGCCAGCCCCGACCCTTCATGGATATCAGCCGGGACTGGCCGGATATTTCCAAAAAACCATTTGACCATCCCTTTGGTCCCTATGCAGACGGCTTCCCGGAAGAACAACATAAATACGGACCTTATCAGCCGATCGTTGACAAAAAATCGTCTGCGGGAAAAAAATAAATAACTGAGCGCATGTGACAAATATCACGGAGCGTAACCGGTGTCAGCCGGACCTTTGTATCCTCATTAAAAGAATCTGTTATGTTAGAATGGCTTAAACAACCCTGGCCCTGGTATGTGGCCGGCCCCCTGATCGGTCTGACCGTACCCGCCCTGCTTTTGCTGGGGAATAAATCCTTTGGCATTTCTTCCTCGCTCCGGCATGTATGTGCGGCCTGTGTGCCAGCAAATATTCCCTTTTTCAAATACGACTGGAAAAAAGAGATCTGGAACCTTTTCTTTGTGGCGGGAATCCTGATCGGGGGAATCATTGCAGCCCAGGTTCTTGCCAACCCGGAGCCGATCAAAGTACATCCAAACCTCGTAAATGAATTATCAGGTTATGGTGTAACCAACTACAACGACATTGTTCCGCAGGACCTGTTTTCGTGGCAGGAGTTATTGTCTGCCCGCGGAATCATCCTGATAGTGGTCGGAGGTTTCCTGGTGGGTTTTGGAACCCGCTATGCCGGCGGGTGTACTTCAGGGCATGCCATCATGGGAATCAGCAACCTGCAATGGCCTTCCCTGGTGGCCACCTGTTGTTTTATGGCCGGTGGTTTTCTCATGGCCAACCTGATCTTACCCTATATTTTAAAACTCTAAACAGACAGCAAGATGGCAGCCAACGATATTACATACAGCGAAAAACCATTCGTAGCCCAGAAAACCGACACGGATTATGAAGTACGGGCGGATCACGCCATGTGTGTGAATAAAAGTGAACTGGACAAACCCCTTTCCTCCAATATCAAATACGGCTTACTGGGTATCCTGTTCGGGATCGTATTTGTAAAGGCAGAAATCATCTCCTGGTTCCGGATACAGGAAATGTTCCGGTTACAGAGTTTTCATATGTACGGGGTGATCGGCTCTGCGATTGTGGTGGGGATGATCAGCGTGTTCCTGATCAAACGTTATAACGCGAAATCGGCTGAAGGTGAACAAATCAAACTGGATGATAAAAAATTCAATAAAGGACAGATTTATGGCGGGCTCACTTTCGGATTGGGCTGGGCCATTACCGGTGCCTGCCCGGGACCCCTGTTTGCCCAGATCGGCACAGGGGCCACCGTGATCATCGTAACCCTTTTAAGCGCCATTGCCGGAACATGGGTTTACGGGCGGTTCCGCGACAAACTGCCCCACTAAGAAACCCTTTTTAAATTTATTTCAGCATAAGGCCGGGGTATGATCCCCGGCTTTTTATTTCCTTACACTTCGTGATTCAGATCACTGCCAGAAGGAGCGGAAGGTTTTATATTGCCCTGCTCAATCATCAATCATGAAAACCCCGTTCATATTTTTCCTGCTGCTTATTCTCCAGACACCCGTATCCGGACAGGATAAATTTCCCTTCCGTATATCCATGGAACCCATGATTCCGTCAGGATTTACAGGGCTGCAATCCTATGCATGGGCCCGGTCCGGCTCCCGGATATTACTGGTTGGCGGTCGAACAGACGGGCTTCACCGTCCGCAGCCCTTTGCTGCCTTTAACCGCACCAATAATAATACTTCGCTGATCGTGATCGACCTCGAAACCGAAAAAACCTGGAAAAAAGACATTTCAACCCTGCCCACACCGATAGCAGAACAGCTTCAAAGCACCAATATGGAATTTTTCCAGGAAGGAAACACCCTGATCCTGGCCGGCGGATACGGGTACAGTGAATCCAGGCGAACACATATCACACACCCCTCACTTTTACTGATCCGCGTAAATGAAATGGTCAACGCAGTAGTAGAAGGTAAAGATCCGCTCCCATTCATATTTCGCATGGAAGACGAACGGATGGCTGTAACAGGAGGCCGGTTGAGCAAACTGGGTGACCGGTACTTTCTTGTAGGCGGGCAAAGGTTTGAAGGCCGATATAACCCGCACGGTCCTGATCACGGGCCGGGATTCAGCCAACAGTATACCAACCAGATTCGGAAATTTAAGATCAACCTAAACGAAACCGAAGCTTCCATCTCTGATTACGAAGCCGTGACCGATTCCACCCACCTGCACCGGAGGGATTATAACCTGCTGATACAGGTGAATGAAACAGGCGAAGAGATACTGTCCATCTATTCGGGGGTTTTCCAGTACGACAAAGATGTACCCTTCACTACCCTGGTGGATATCCGCCAAAACAGCCATTCTGTTGTAACCGGATTCTCCCAGCAGTTCAGCCATTACCATACAGCCACCCTGCCAGCATACAGCCGGCGGAACCAACGCATGTATTCCGTTTTTTTTGGGGGAATCGCACAATTTTACCGTGACTCGACTGGAAAAATAAAATCAGACAAGGATATACCCTTTGTAAAAAGTATAAGCGTGGTGGAACGTTCAAAAGACCTGATACTGGAATATCTTCTGCCTGACCCGATGCCGGGATACTTTGGTGCCGCTTCCGAATTCATACCGGCCGATCCGAAACTCTTCTCCCCTTCCGGAATTTTCGAACTTGATAAGCTGGGACGGAAACCTGTGCTCACAGGGTATATCATCGGCGGGATCGACAGCCGGGCACCGAATGTATTCTGGAGCAACCTTGCCGATCCCAGCCGGGCCTCTCCCGTAGTATGGAAGGTCTATTTTACCCGTTACTGATTATTGCCGGATAATATTTTTTTCACCAACATTTAATAACGGTACATCGTCATAATTGGAGACTTCCCTTCACCCGCTGAACAAGTATCAAACAGTCCGAATTCGATAAGATTGTAAGCTGTCTGATAGAAATGCGGTTCTGATCCTGGTCAATTAAACCGTAAAAATGATTGAAAAAAAGTAATCCTGCTGAATAATTGCTGCTGTTTTCTCAATAGCCTGATTACCGGAAATCCACGGCCGGCAGTTTTTATTCCTTTCCGTGGATTCCTTTAAGATAAACCTTTATCTAAGTTGTAATTTTATGACAATTCCACATGTATGAAGGAAGAGACATTAATACAACACGGTCTGAGGAAAAATGTACAGCAGTTCTCCTTGCTGGTACTGGTCAACGCCTTTGTGGGCGCCATGATCGGCCTCGAAAGGGCTGTATTACCGGGACTGGGTTCCACGGTATTTGGGCTGGATGAGCATGCTGCTATCCTGGGATTTATCATGGCATTTGGAACGACCAAGGCGTTGAGTAACTACAGCGTGGCAAAGCTCAGTAAACGGTTCACCCGAAAACAAATTCTGCTCGCCGGATGGGTGGTGGCCATGCCTGTTCCATTTATGCTGATGTATGCCTCTTCCTGGTCATGGGTGATTGCTGCGAATATCCTCCTGGGTGTGAACCAGGGGCTGGCATGGTCCGCAACCGTAATCATGAAAGTGGATATTGCAGGAGAGAGGCAAAGAGGTCTGGCAATGGGGATCAATGAGTTTGCCGGTTACCTTTCTGTCGGGCTGGCCTCATACCTCGCCAGTTCCATCGCGGCCAGCCAGGGCTTCGCATTCTTTCCTTTTATTCCGGGAATCTTTTTTGCCGCAGCCGGTTTACTGATCTCGGCTTTCCTGGTGACTGATACGGTCCGATTCGTGCATGCGGAAAGCATGACCAGCAAACTTCCCTTATTCAAGAATATATGGAAAGAGGTCAGTTGGAAACACAAGAACATAGCAACGGTTTCACTAAACGGCCTCGTCAACAATATGAATGACGCACTTGTCTGGGGACTGCTGCCGATCCTTTTGCTGCAAAAAGATTATTCCATCCGGGACATAGGGATTATAGCCGGTGTATACCCGGCGGTATGGGGAATCATGCAACTTTTTACCGGTAAGATGGGAGATATATATTGTAAAAAACAGATCATTACAATCGGAATGTTGTTACAAGCCATCGCAATCGGCACCCTTGCCCTGTCGGGCCAGTTTGCTGTGCTGGTGGGTGCGGCGGTTTTACTCGGACTCGGAACCGCACTGGTATACCCCAATTTTCTGACCGTGGTAGCAGAAAGCACGCATCCCTCCCAGCGGGCGGAAAGCTTAAGTATTTTCCGGTTTTGGCGCGACAGCGGGTATGTCATCGGGGCCGGGCTGGCTGGTTTGCTGGCAGACCTGCTGGGCATGACTGTTTCGATCCTGATCATGGCCGGTATTACCGGCGGTGCCGGATTGATTGCGCATATTCGTATGTGTTGCACGCGGAAAAAAATATTTCCATCTGAAGATTGCATACACCCGGCAATGTATTAATACACTTCCCGGACGCTGATATGAAAAAAGCCCGGAGATCCGGGCTTTTCCTGTTACTTAATTAAGACAACCACAATAAAGCTATCCGGCAAAAATATATGCACATTTATGCTCCTGTGCTCTTCCCAGGGCCCATACTCCGGAAGGAACAGGTTGAATTCCGGGCAGGATTCCAGAAACCCATTCATTTTTGATATCCTTGGCATCCATATTCATCTTTCCGGCCACCACTGCACTGTAGACCGTCATGGCCGCTTCACATACACAGAACAAAACCCCGTTGGCCTGCAATTGATCCACACCGATCAGCAACTCACCAACGCCCGGAACCTTGTATGCCCCGGGGCGGGGTTTCCAGAACGGGTTCCGGGTGGCCGGCTTCCCGGTTTCTGGATCATTTGCCTGGAAAACTTCACCCAGGTTGTATTTGGCCCAAAGCCGGTCTTCCATGGCATAGCCGATTGCCGCATGGCGAAGCACAACCATTACGCTGCAATCCTTATTGCCGGTTCCGGTCATTTCGTTGGTAAGCAAAAAAACCCTGGGCCAGGCAAAGGGATATATTTCATGGGGTTTGGGAGCATCAAAAACCACACGATGCTTTCCCGTTATCTTTTTAAATATTTCCTCGGGGTCGGAAGAAGGGCTGAATGATTCTGTTTTTTGATTGGCCAACACATCAAACCCCGGTGCCATCGACACCAATCCGGCAGCGGCCAGCTTTCCCAGGAATCTGCGGCGACCTGAATTTTCTAAATTGGTTTTGTTTTCCATAATAAATTTTTTGGGGGTTAAGTTGTTTGTTTCGTTTTAAAAGTTACAACTATTTCAAGGAGAAACAGGCTGAAAAATCAATTTTACCTTTATAATTCGTACCTTCTACCAGCTAAATTAACAGACCATGAAACGTATAATATTCATTTACATTCTGTTGTTAATGGGAGCAGGTAACGGATTTGCGCAGTCCGCTCCATATCATGCTGTATTTGACCTCACCACCGGAGACACAGCCACACATCAGCGAGTCATGCGCTGGGTTAAATCGATCAGCAAATCGCATCCCGATGCCAAGCTGGAAATCGTCTTTTACGGCAAATCGCTTCCCATGGTGGAAAAGGAAAAGTCTACCATGAGTGCCGATATTGTAAAACTGGCTGCCGGGAACAATGTAACTTTTGCAGTATGCGAACAGGCCATGAAAGTGCATAATGTGGAAAAAAGCATGCTGCTCGACGGAGTAAAAACCGTTCCGGATGCAATTTACGAGATCATTTCGCTGCAGGCCCGGGGATACGGGTATATCAAGGTCACGAACTAGTAAATCTTGAACGCTTTCAGGAATGAATAAATTCAGATACGATTTTCATGTAAAAACACCGGTCTGAAACACAACTGCCCCGCAAGAACGGGGCAGTTGTTAATAGCATCCTGGCATCAATTCATTCTTCTTCCTTAACAGGTACCAGGAGTTTTTCATCGATAATTTTTTTCAGGATGTGCTTGGGATAAGCCCCGGGTTGCATCATCGGTTCGCCGTCAGATCCTATAAACAGCATTGTCGGAATGCTCTGGATTCCGAAAACCGCGGAGAGTTCCTGCTCGGCATCTGTATCCACCTTATAAATAACCAGTTTCCCGGCATACTCTTCCGAAAGTTCCTCCAGTATCGGTGCCACCATCCGGCAGGGACCACACCAGTCTGCATAAAAGTCGATGATCGCCGGAAGTTCTCCCTGGTATTTCCAGTCCTGTTCGGAATCATAGTTAAAGACTTTCTCCTTGAAGTCCAGGGTTGTCATTTTAAGGGTTGCCATGGTAATTATTTTAAGCAAATTTAGCCTTTGCCCGCCGGCTGCTGCGTGATCATTATCACAATGCTGTTTCTGCCTCAGGGATCCGAACCTTTTGAAGTGCCTGGTTGATATCCCAGATCAGATCCTTGTAATTTTCCACTCCAATGCTCAGCCGGATCATCCGGTCAGTAATACCAAGTTCCTGCTTTTCCTCACGGGGCACATCGGCATGTGTCATCGTGGCGGGATGTTCGGCCAGGCTTTCTGTGCCCCCCAGGCTTACCGCCAGTTTGATATGCCGGAGGTTGTTCAGGAACCTGAACGCTTCCTTTTCCCCGCCTGTAATATCAAAACTAAGCATGGCCCCGTTGCTGGAATACTGGCTGTGGAAGATTGCCTCCTGGTCCGGGTTGTTCAAAGCCGTATAACCGAGATAGTAAACTTTTTCCACTTTGGGATGACCGGAAAGAAATGCGGCCACTTTCTCTGCATTGGAAGCCGCTGCCTCCATACGGATCTTCAGGGTTTCAAGGCTGCGCATCAGCAACCAGCTGGTATGAGGATCGATCATAGTACCAAAAAAAGTTCGTGTCTTTTTGATTTTGCCGATCAGCTCCCTGTTTCCGATGGCTGCCCCGGCAATGACATCACTGTGTCCGCCGATATACTTGGTGGCAGAATACAATACCAGGTCTGCCCCGTGTTTCAGCGGATGCTGCCACAAGGGGCCCATATAAGTGTTGTCAACGGCAACCAGGACGCTCCTTTCAGGCCGTGAATATTTAGCAGCAAGGGAACGACACATCCCGATATCGATCAGGTCATTGGTGGGATTTGCCGGGGTTTCGATAAATATCATCTTGAGGTTACGTGCATGCCCGCTTTCCAGGAGTCTTTGCTCCACATCCTCCAACCGCTCCCCGGCCCGGAATCCGATCACTTCCACACCAAAATGGGTCAGGATGTGATGGATGAATTTGTGGGTTCCCCCATAAACCGGGTTGCTGTAAAGAAGAACATCTCCAGGTTTCAGGAATGTAAAAAAGCTGGTGGCAATTGCGCTCATACCGCTGGAAAAGGCGGCGCCGGCCTCCCCGCCATCCCATAAACGGAGCCTTTCCTCAAGAATTTCCATATCGGGATTATTGATACGGCTGTAGATCAGACCCATGACTTCCCCTTCATGACCCGGCTTCCCGTGTGCCATTTCAAAAAATGCCTTGCCTTCCTCGGCCGTTTTAAACACAAAGGTTGAAGTCTGAAAAATGGGACACTTCACGGCGCCTTCACTCAATGCGGGCTCGTAACCATACCCCAACATCTGGGTTTCTGGTGAAAATTCCGGCTGGTACATATACTTGAATTTGTAACTAAATTGGGATATTATACCGGCAGAAACAATGACTTTAGTTACAATAGAAAACAAATCTTTTATTCGTCAAATAAGCATAAAAAAAAGAATTATTTTCCCGAATATTAAATATTTTTAGATAAATATTCTTTTATGGTTTTAGACCGGACGGATATCCGTATCCTGGAACTGCTTCAATCCGACGCCCTGATTACCCACAAGGAACTGGCCGACAAACTGGGAAAAACGGTTACTCCGGTATATGAACGTGTCCGCCGCCTGGAAAGAGAAGGCTTTATTACGCGGTATTGCGCTATAGTTGACAAGAATAAGATCGGGCGTACCCTGGTCGCTTTTACCAATGTGCAGCTGAAACAGCATGCCCAGCAGATCCTGATCGGTTTTGAAAAAGCGATTGTGAAATTTCCGGAGGTCATGGAATGTTATCACATGACCGGGGTCTATGATTACCTGCTGAAGATCGTGGTGGAGGACATGGCTTCCTACCAGGATTTTATCGTAAATAAACTCGCTAAGCTGACAGATATCGGAACGGTGCAGAGCAGTTTTGTCATGACCGAGGTAAAACATGAAACAGCCTATAAAATAAAACCGGCTCTTTAGAGCCGGTTTCTTTCACCGAATCACTTCACATCAAAGCATCGAGGTCGGTTCAACATAATGGGTTTTTTTGAGCCCGGTCTGACTTAATGCCTTGTACCCGCCCCGGATATTGACCAGATCCGTATATCCCCTTGCATTGAGGATCGAACACATGATCACTGAACGGTACCCGCCGGCACAGTGAATAAAATATTTTTTATCCCGGTCGAGTTGCGCCATGTTCTGGTTGATGAAATCCAGAGGAAAGTTCACGGCTCCCACGAGGTGCTCCGACTCAAATTCGCTCTTTCGGCGTGCGTCCAGCAGGTTTACTTTTTCCCCCGCCGTTTCACAGAGGCCGGCAAAATTCTCTGCTGTGATCTCTTTGATCGAGGCCGTATCCATCCCACCCTCTTTCCAGCTTTTGATTCCGCCTGCCAGGTAACCAATAGTATTGTCATAGCCAACACGTGAAAGCCGAACCACAACTTCTTCCTCCCGGCCATCGTCGGCAATAAACAGGATTGGTTGTTTGAGATCCGTAATGAGGGTGCCTACCCAGGGGGCAAAGTTGTCATCGATCCCGATAAAAACAGAACCAGGGATATGCGCAGACACGAAATCTTCCTTACTCCTGGTATCCAGTACCAGGGCCTCCATGCTCTCCCATACAGTTTGGAATTCCCGCAGCCCAAGCGGGCGCTTTCCCCGCGCGATAACATCGTCAATACTTTCCATTTCACCCTTCAGGTTCATCAGCACGTTGTAGGGGAAATACTGGGGTGGCTCCACCAACCCATCAGTAACTTCTTTGATAAACTCCTCTTTGGTCATGTCAGCGCGAAGCGCATAATTCACTTTTTTCTGATGACCGAGCGTGTCGGTTGTTTCCCGGCTCATATTCTTTCCGCATGCACTCCCCGCTCCATGCCCGGGGTAAACGATCACATCATCTGGAAGCGGCATGATCTTATTATGCAGGGAATCATAGAGGTGACCTGCCAGGATCTCCGGTGTGATCTCCGCTTTGACTTTCTGCACCAGGTCGGGCCGGCCCACGTCCCCGATAAACAGGGTGTCCCCTGTGAAAATCGAATTTTCCTTCCCGTTCTCATCCAACAATAGATATGTTGTTGACTCCATGGTATGCCCGGGAGTATGCAACACTTTGATCTTGACGTTTCCCAGTTCCAGTATTTCCCCGTCTTTGGCCACATGCACTTCATAGGCAGGCGCAGCTGTAGGGCCAAACACGATCGTAGCCCCGGTTTTACGGGCCAGGTCGATATGACCACTCACAAAATCGGCATGAAAATGCGTTTCAAGGATATATTTTATTCGGGTCCCGTTTTGCTCCGCCCTTTTCAGGTACGGACTTGTCTCCCGAAGCGGGTCAATGATCGCGACCTCCCCGTTGCTTTCAATATAATAAGCGGCCTCGGCGAGGCAACCCGTGTAAATCTGCTCAACTTTCATGGTCAAATTTTTTTTAAGATTTCGGATAAGCTTCGGAAAGTCGGCCACATATGTTGCACAACCGCATGCACATTTCCGAACTATTATCCATACAAATTTCCCGGGGTACCCAGGGGGTGAGAATGACAGAAGTCACAAAACTGGCTGACTATAATCAGTCAAACCTGCAGTCGTATATGATTGTGGTTTATAATGGGTTCTGTGTGACCCCTATCACGCAGCCCCCGGGTGACCCGTCTTATTTTAGCAGTATAAATAATTAATCATGACCAACAAACATCAGATCATCATTGTAGGTGGAGGGAATGCCGGAATTTCCGTTGCCGCCCGGCTGCTCAGGAAAAATAAGAAACTGGATATCGGCATCATCGAACCTTCTGACAAACATTATTATCAACCCGCCTGGACCCTGGTAGGCGGTGGAACATATGACGTAAAAGATACCATCCGGAGCGAAGAGTCCGTTATACCCAAACATGCAAAATGGATCCGGGATGCCGTCGTCAGCTTCCAACCGGAGCAAAATACGGTGACCACGCGAAACGGGGATGTATACCAATATGAATACCTTGTAGTGGCCCCGGGGATCAAACTGGCATGGGACCAGGTCAAGGGTCTGCGGGAAACCATCGGTAAAAATAATGTGACATCGAATTATTCCGTTGAATACGCTCCGTATACTTTTGAATGTATCAAAGCCATGAAGCCCGGGATGACCGCTTTGTTTACCAGCCCGTCCACCGCGCTGAAATGCGGCGGAGCACCCCAGAAGATCACCTATTTAGCGGCCGACTATTTCCGGAAACATGGTATGCTGGGAAAAGTAAAAGTGGACTTCTCCACTGCAGGTAAAGTAATTTTCGGAATCAAGAAATACGCGGTTGAACTACAAAAAATCGTGGATAAACTCCAGGTCGAGATGAATTACCGGCACGACTTGATCGCGGTGGACGGACCCGCCAAAACCGCAACATTCAAAGTGACGGATGCAGAAGGTCGGGTTTCGGAAGTGACCAAGCATTTCGATATGCTGCACGCAACCCCGCCGCAATCAGCCCCTGATTTTATTTCCGCCAGCCCGCTCGCCAATGAAAAAGGCTGGGTGGAGGTGGATAAATTTACCCTGCAGCATACAAGGTATAAAAATGTGTTCGGGATCGGGGATGCCACCAATACCCCTAACGGCAAGACCGGTGCTGCGGTACGCAAACAAGCCCCGGTATTGGTGCAAAATCTGCTGGCCCTTATACAGGGCAAAGAAATGACTGCAAAATACACCGGGTATACAAGCTGTCCGATCGTAGTCGGTTACGGGAAGTTGATCCTGGCAGAATTTGACTACAATAACGAACCCGTTGAAACCTTCCCATTTGACCAGAGCAAACCACGCTGGACAATGTGGATCCTCAAAAAATTTATACTGCCCAGGCTGTACTGGCATATGATCCTGCCGGGCAAAATGTAGTGTTTGGTGTTTTGTTGGTTAATGTAAAGAGGCTGTATTCCTGAAAAGGGTATTTGACGCATATACAGCCTCTTTTATTTGTAACAAATGTCACCTCAAAGAAAACCGGGATAAAGGATATTTGTTCCTTAAAAACATGCAAATGATACTTGTGGAAAGACTTCGGAGCGGATGGACCCTGTTAAAATTCATCCGCGTGACGCTGGGTGTGCTAATTTTGTCATCCTCGATCCAGTCGGGACATACCATTGGTATGATCGCAGGCGGCTTATTCACATTGATTTCCCTGTTGACCGACGGAGTTTGTTTCGGGGCTGCAGGCTGTGGAACACCGGCACCCCGAAAAATTGATACACAAAATCTTGAAAACATCGAATATGAAGAGTTGGGTCATAAATAACCGGTTGCCAATCGCCGGGGTCCTGTTGGGGGCCATTGGGGGCTATTTTTACTGGCAACAGATTGGTTGTAACAGCGGCACCTGCGCCATCACTTCCACCTGGCATAACAGCACGGCTTATGGAGCCCTGATGGGAGGGCTGCTTTTCAGCATGTTTAAAAAAGAAAAAAATGGAAACAAAAAATAAAGAAAGCTTTTCCGATATTCTCAACGGAGACACCCCCGTACTGGTCGATTTCACAGCCGAGTGGTGCGGCCCCTGTAAGATGATGAAACCAGTGCTGGAACAACTGCACCGCCAGATGGGCGACAGGGTCCGGATCATCAAAGTGGATATCGACCGGAGTCCGGCCGCAGCAGGAGCATTCTCTGTTCAGAGCGTTCCCACACTGATTCTTTTCCAAAAAGGCAAATTACTTTGGCGTCAATCCGGTGTACTCCAGGCCGCTTCCCTCCAAAAGATCATTGACCAACATATAACCAGACCCTGAAATGAGTGAGAAAAAAAATCACCGGGGCTATCTCTCTTCCGCCTTGGGTTGTCACTGCCCCCGGTGCCGGGAAGGAAAATTATTCATGAACCCGGTCGGGTTCCGGTTCAGGAAGACCATGGAAATGAACAAGCACTGCCCCGTTTGCGGTCAGCCAACCGAGATCGAAGTGGGATTTTATTACGGTACCAGCTATGTGAGCTATGCCATGACCGTGGCCATCAGCGTAACCACCCTCCTGGCCTGGTATTTCATCATCGGGATGTCGACCAGCGACAACCGCTTTTTTTACTGGCTGGGGTTCAATGCTGCATTCCTTGTTTTTCTGCAACCCTGGCTGATGCGTCTGAGCAGGAGTCTCTGGATCTCCTGGTTTGTAAAATTTGATCCCGACTGGAAACTGCACCAGCCGGTGGATGTTTCAGAACGGCTGAACCCCGATCAGGCGAACAACTGGTAATTTAAGAAATACTACTTTTGCCCACCTTGGGTCAAACTTCCGATTGATGGTCATTATAATTAAAGCCTGGTCCGAGATCAGGGAATGCCATTTTTCAAATCATAGAAAACCTAAATCTTTGCCGAATTGCTGAATAAACTGATCTGAATGGCAAGCAATCTAAAAGAAATCAAGACAAAATTCCGGGTTATTCCAAGCTATGAGGGCTCAGCCAATATTGACCAGCATACGGTTGCATCATTCGGGGAAGAATGGAATTCATTCCATGGCTTCTCTGAAAAAGAAATTCAATCACTCGGGGACTTGTATTTTGACATCGTCGGTCCCGGAATGCTGAATGAACATTCAAAAATCATCGATATTGGCTGCGGAAGCGGCCGGTTTATTAAATATATACAAACAAAATATCCGCATGATTCCATCACCGGAATTGACCCCAGTTCAGCAATCCTGGCGGCCGATGCACTGATCGGTGAATCCGAAAAAGTAAATCTTATTCAGGCTGCCGCAGACAATATCCCTTTTCCGGATGAACATTTTGATTTTGGCTACAGTCTGGGCGTTTTGCACCATATACCCGATACCCAAAAAGCGCTGAACGACAGTGTAAAAAAAATAAAAAGGGGGGGGCATTTTTTATTGTATCTCTACTACAACCTGGACAACAAACCTTATTATTTCAAGATAATCTTTTATCTGTCGAATCTCATTCGCATGTTGGTTTCCAAAATGCCATCAAGACTGAAAAAAATATTCTGCGATTTTCTGGCCATCACCATTTATATGCCATTTGTGTTGCTATGCCGGTTTTTGAGGATTCTCGGAGTACCTAAAAGAATTCGGCAAAATATTCCTTTGCAGGTATATGAAAATCAGTCGTTTTATATAATCCGTAATGACAGCGTTGATCGGTTTGGCACTCCCCTGGAGCAAAGGTTTTCACGGAAAGAAATAAATAAAATGATGGAATTGGCCGGGCTTGCAGATATTTCCTTTTCAGAAAAACCTCCTTTCTGGCATGTGATAGGCAGAAAACCCTGACAAACCGTTCAGAATTCAAATAGAGCCCGGTGATTTTACGGTTCGCAATAGTAAGAATACGATAAAAAATCGGGCAATTTAACGTTATTAGATTCCCTTCTAAGGGACTAATATTGTAATAAATATCCATCTATCATGAAAAACAGGCAATACTCCATACTTGAAATCCTTTTAATTGAAAGCCTCTTCTTTCTCGCTTTTTTCGGATTTCTAAAGTTTATGAATCTTGGCAACCCCCGTTTGTTTTCCACCCTTGCATTGGTATTAATTATCGGATTCTGTTATTTCGGGATTGCCAGATACATTGATACAATGAAGAAAGAAGAGTCCGGAACCCTCAAAACGCTTTAAGAAAATTTCAATATCCACCGGTTGTTTTTCCGGTGTTGTGACATTGGCTTTTAACCCGGGTTAAAAGAGCAATTCTGCTGCTTCTGGTTTTTCATTTCCACCTCCAGAAATAGAATCCCCAGGGGTAAGTAACCATAGAAATTTTTGCTTCAGCCATTTCGTTTCATACACAAAATAAGACTGTTATACCTGTTAATCATGGAATTTGACCTCTTCTCCTCCCCGGAAATCAAGGTAAATAAGCTAAGAATGTAACATTAGAATCCCTATTTTTGCTGCCCTCCGGAGACCTGCTCGAGTGGTTGAAGAGGCACGCCTGGAAAGTGTGTATACCTCTAAAGGGTATCGAGGGTTCGAATCCCTCGGTCTCCGCAAAGAAAATTAATGCCCCCGGTTCACCCGGGGGATTTTTATTTCTGGGCGTTGCGGAGTTTGCTCCGGCAAATGACCGGAAATAAAAATCAGTGAGCGACAGCGAACTGCTTTGATTGGTTTTTAGCTCCCCTAAGCTGGGAACACCGCAGGTAATCCCTCGGTCTCCGCAAAGAAAAACACTGCCCCGCGAAGGGGCATTTTTATGGGCAGGTGCAACCCCTGTTTTGGTTAAGAAACTAAATAAAACTGAAAGGCATGAAATGCCCGGAGAGTTTTATTTAAAACTCTCAAAGAAACCGATTCCCGCCTACAATCTCCGGTCTGACCACATTCCTGACTTTTCTCATAGTTAACGGCCATGCATCCGCTTTACCTTGCCTTTGTTGGTGTTTGCCAACGAAAAATCCTGATATGAAAAAAATTATCCTGTTCATTTTTGGCATCCTACTGGTAGCCGGAAATGGAAATCCACATGGGATGAGCATGACCACACCGGTCGCACCTGCGACAATCGATAACTGGACGCAGATGAAGGCCGCTGATTTTGTGAAACTGACCATCAGGGATTTCGCAAAACTCAGCCACAAAAAGCTGACGATTAAAGAAAAAATCTCATTTGTTGTTCTGAAGAAAAAATTGAAAAGGGAGCTGAAAAAAAACCCGGACCTGGTGGTGGGAGCCTACCTCGCTGAAAATAAAAAAATCAGCACCGGGGCGTGGATCGCAATCATCATCGGAGTCCTGTTATTCCTGTTAATCTTCCTGGGGAATGAGCTCCCATTTGCTGCGAACTCC